>NZ_JBNGOT010000007.1:0-308530 GCF_050589705.1 Sunxiuqinia rutila | reverse complement strand
AGACATACAACTTACAGAATTTAATTTGCCCAACTTCACCGCCAGGTGAAAAGCCTGGCCTACGAGGGTTTTGAAACCGAAAACAAGGATCGATTTCAATCTTCATTGAATTATTATTAAGGCTCCACCAAATAGAATTCTCTCATAATGTCTATTTTTCGTGGGTCCTGAAGTAAAGCTCTGTCCGAAAACATCATAATTCCGCTAGCAGGAAATGAGCTCCCTTGCAGCATTGCTTCTCGAAATTCAGTAGGGCTGACTTCGCCCGGACTATTATGTGCTTGCACAATGGGCCAAATTTCTGGCTTGTTTTCAGGGCGTATTGAGTTAGTTAACGAATCCAGCCAAGTTGTATATTCTCCAATCCAATTAACAGGACGATCTTTCATATGATGAAACAGCATCGGAGCCAAAACATCAGCTTCTCTGGCAAAGTCATGGATATCGATACCCATTATGCGATAAAGGGCAGAATCATACTCATCAGGATACCAAGCGCAATAAAATAAGCCTAATAAGGATTCTGGTTGGTGACTTTTTAAAATTTGCTTCAAATCTATTATCCACTCGGTTAATATGCTTCTGCGCCAATCTCTCCATTCCTTTTCATGGTAAGACAAGATATAATTGGAAATATCCGAAATATTTTCCTCCGCAATATCAATATTGTATTTACTCGAAAATAAACCGGTACAACGCTCGCAGAAGCAAGTTTCAGGCAAAATTGGTTCGGGAGTCTCAAATTGAGCATGCCAATGCAAATAATCAAGAAAAATACCATCCACCTTAAACTGGTTAAGAATACGTTGAAGATGCTGCCTTCTATCGGCCTTAAAGTCCGGGCAAGTAGGGCAGATACCCATAAACCAGTCAGCAGGGGGTGATTGCTCCCCACTCGCTTCTATCGGCCAACAGTGCGGATTGTTTTCAAGATATTGTTTTCCGAGTAATACGGGAAACTCCACAAAAACCTTGCACCCTTGTTCAAGTGCGGCATTGTACAATTCATCGTTGAGTGAACTGCTTCTGACAACTATTGCATTGAGGCCCAATTCGTCAAAAGTATAGCCGGCATCCAATAATGTACCCGGATTGCCATATACACCTTTGATAAAAATCTTTTCGGTGTGATTCCTGCTGGAGTTGCATGCACAAATACCAAAAATCAGTACGAAAGCAACAACTATAATCTGAGGATAATGTCGTTTTTTTATCATATTATTCACCTTTATAATTTGTCTGAATGGTATTTTTTTTGTGCATGGGCTCCAATCAATTCTTTATCCGCGATAAATCATGTTTAAAAGCTCTTTTGAAAAAGTTTCATTTAAATAGTTGATAATGGCTGTGTTCATTGTGTTGTTTAGGATTGAAATTTAATAAATGTTTTTTGAACCGTTCTTTCCAGTTCTTACTTTTTCTTGTTTTTTTGCTCTTAACGGCCACTCGCTTGAGCGATGTGTTAACGAGAGGCCTGCAGTCTGTCGTTTTTAATGACAAAAAATGATGACTAAGGGAAATTTATCTCTTTAGAACATGTAATTCCCTTTACCCAAACAATTAAGTTGCGGATCAGTAATTGGAATCCTGGTCATGTCCTTTAATTGGCATTCCATCACAGGAACCTGCTTTCATCCAGAGCTTCCGCATTTTGTATCGCCTGCTTAAAAGACGAAGCTTTTAAAGCCTGTAAATCCCTGCTTAACTGAAACCGGAGGGCGAATCCGTTCCAGCCGGTGCTTTATGGTACGAAATCACTCTTGAATCATACAAATTGACAGAATAACACCTCCTTTAATATCAGAAACAGGTGCATTTCAAAAATAAAGAGGTTGTTTTGTCACAAAAAGAGGTCCATTTGAGACAGAAAGGGGTACTTTCAGGATAAAAAGAGCTGTTTTCAGCTGGGGATAGATTAATGAACACACGAAGGCATGAACGTAGGAACGCACGCAGAATCCGACCAGCTAAATAGCTGAGCTTCTTAAAAATCCGGCAGTCAGTTTTAACAGTCGCAGAGTAGCGAGTACCAAACAGAAAACTGACAACTGACAACACTCCTAATTAACCGCAAAGAATACAGAATCAAGTAATCAGGCAGAAGAAGATCACCCATGCCCTTTGCCGCTGGTGAACTTAAGTACTCAGGAACATTAAAAACCCAATTCCCCCACTTCACCGCCAGGTGAAAAGCTTGGCCTACGAGGGTTTTGAAACAGAAAACAAAGGAGGGAATCCGCGCAGGACCTGCTAAGAAAACCCTGTTTGACGACCAGCGGGAGGAGTTGGTTTTCGGGGAGTGACTGATCCGCCGTTTTCGTTCAAAAGCATCGTCCGCCTTGATCTTTTCGTTCTTTTGGATTAAGCCAAAAGGACAAGATCAATGAAGGCATGAACGCACGCAGAATCCGACCAGCTAAATAGCTGAGTTTCTTAAAAATCCGGCAGTCAGTTTTAACAGTCGCAGAGTAGCGAGTACCAAACAGAAAACCGTCAACTGACAACTGACAACACTCCTAATTAACCGCAAAGAATACAGAATCAAGTAATCAGACAGAAGGCAGAAGAAGATCATCCATGCCCTTTGCCGCTGGTGAACTTAAGTACTCAGGAACATTAAAAACCCAATTCCCCCACTTCACCGACAGGTGAAAAGCTTGGCCTACGAGGGTTTTGAAACAGAAAACAAGGGAGGGAATCCGCGCGGGCCCTGCTAAGAAAACCCTGTTTGACGACCAGCGGGAGGAGTTGGTTTTCGGGGAGTGACTGATCCGTCGTTTTCGTTCAAAAGCATCGTCCGCCTTGATCTTTTCGTTCTTTTGGATTAAGCCAAAAGGACAAGATCAATGAAGGCATGAACGCACGCACAATTCAACTAGCTGACAATCTAAGCATCCGAAGATCTGACAATCAACTTCTAATAGTCGCAGAGTAGCGAGAACTGAGTAACGAGTACCAAACAGAAAACTGTTACTTCATAATATAGGTTGACGCTATATAGGGTTGAAAACTTCTTTAATTTGTAAAAATTATGAGAAGTCAAAGAAAGATCCGAAGAACCTTTAGCACAGCCTTCAAAAAGGAAAAAGTGGAATTGTTAGACAGTGGAAAAATCACTGTCACAGAACTAAGTCAGATTTATGAAGTAAGTACCACTGCAATCTACAAGTGGAAAAAGAAGTATTCCAAACTCAGTCAATCGGAGCGGGTTGTTGTTGAAAAGATCAGCGAGGAAACTAAGAACAAGGAATTGCTTGAACGGATACGTGATTTGGAGCGTATTGTAGGAAAGAAACAGCTTGAACTGGATTACTACAAAACCACACTGGATGTTCTTAGCGAAGAAGAAGGAGAGGATCTGGTAAAAAAGTACAAACCCAAGTCATGACTCAACTTCGCACGCAAGGACACAGCCTGAAAGCGATCTGCAATTTTGCAGGAATAAGCCGTCAAGCTTACCACAAGCGTCTTATTCATCAAAACAGGAAAGCAGAGCTCTATGATCAGGCGGAAAAGGTTGTTCTCCGAAATCGAGGTATAAAATCACGATCAGGATTACGAACAATTTTTTACAAAGAGCAACTGTCCACATCACTTGGGGTAAACCAATTTGAAAGGGAAATGAGTGCGCGCGGGTTTGCTTTAAAGCCCTATCGGTCTTACATAAAGACAACCGACTCCAGGGGGCATCACTATAAATTTGACAATCTGGTATCCGGAATGAACCTGAGGACAGATAATCAGGTTATTGTTGGCGATATCACCTATTACCAGAACTCAAGCGGATTATACTATATCTTTCAGTTTCAGGATTATTACACCTTAGAATTAAAGGGACTAATAGGTAGCAAGACCATGGAAGGGGTAAATGCAGAAAAATGCCTTCGACAAGTTTTTAAATACAACAAGCAGGGCAAGTATAATCATAAGCTGATCTTGCATACTGATGCCGGGTCACAATACAGAAGCCATAGCTTTCAACGCTTATTGAGAAATGCACAGATTACACCGAGTCATGCCCGGAATTGTTTGGAAAATGGTTTGTCAGAGAGAACCAACGGCATAGTCAAGAATGAATATCTGCTTGATTATGACATTAAGAATGTAGCTCATTTAAACAGGGCTTTGCAAAAAATCAAACACCAGGTGAATGAAGTATGGCCATCCCAGGCCTTAGGGTACATGACTCCAAAGGCTTTTGCCCAAAAGATTCGAGGAATCCAGGCTGATAAGCGTCCTGTAAAGCAGATCAAAGAAGTTAAAATATAATCATGTTTTTTTTTAAGGCATACACAACCAAAAAAGTTTATACTTTTAAACCAACAAAAAGGGGAAGAACGAACCGTCTCCTCCTTGGAACTTTTTCAGTTGATAAAGCTATCCCTTGATGGGTTGCTCCCCAGCAGAGCCCATCTCCGTTTCACTTTACAGTGATAAAAGTAAAACGTGTATTTTGATTAAGTAAAATATGTTATTAACAAGAAGTTTCAATTAGTCTATATCGTGTCAACCTCATTTATGAAGGGTCAAACCGTCAACTCTCAACTGACAACTGACAACTGACAACTGACAACACTCTCCTTAACACCAAGGAAACGCGAAGAAAGGAACACACGGAGGCACGCATCTTATGTACTGATGAACTCAGGAACTGAGAACTAACAAAAGCAGCGGGGCAGGCTGACAAGCTCAACCGCCCCTTCTGTCAATTAAAGTTCGAGCCGATAGGTTTGTCCTTTTTCGGTTTCCAGCTCAATTCGTTTCCCTTCGTAGCTAATGCAGGCCTTATTCCCATTCTTCGAGAGCAGCGAGGCTTCAATCAACGTTCCATTCTCCCATTTCATGGCTACTTCAAAGCCACCCCGGGCACATAAACCTCTCACTTCGCCATCTTTCCAAGAGGAAGGCAGGGCGGGCAGCAAGCGTATTTCATCGGTATGACTTTGCAGGAGCATCTCTGCAATTCCGGCAGTGGCTCCCAGATTGCCGTCAATCTGGAAAATATGAGGCGGATGTAAGTCAAACAGGTTGGGGCTTATTTGTTTTTCAATCAGCCGGTAAATGTGTTTATTACTCTCATCGCCATCAAATAAGCGGGCGTAAAAGTTAATCATCCAGGCGCGGCTCCATCCGGTTTGGCCACCACCGGCCGACAAGCGTTTGGCCAAGGTTTTTTTGGCCGCTTCAAACAGCTCAGGCGTATTCTTATTGATTTGGTTGGACGGGTATAACGCATACAAGTGCGAAATGTGCCGGTGTCCAACTTCTGCTTCTTCGTAATCTTCATACCATTCCTGAATGGTGCCATCCTTGCCAATTTTGATCGTGGGCAGCTTTTGAAGCGCATCAGTAATTGAAGGGGTCAGTTCGGTTGGCTGATTCAATATTTTCTCGGACTGCAAACAAGCATTGAAAACATCGCGGATAAGCTGAATATCAATGGCGGCCGCCACTGTATTTCGAAGCGTCTTCCCGGTTTTCGGATCAATGTAACTGTTTTCGGGCGAATAAGAAGGAGCTGTCACCAGTTCGCCTTTTTCATTTTCCTGCAGGAAATCGAGAATAAACCGGGCCGCACCACTCAACACCGGGTAAGCCTGGCCTTTTAAGTAGGCCTGATCCTGCGTGAATTCATAATGACGCCAAAGGGTGATTGACATCCAGGCGCCAGCCAAAGGAAAACAATAGCCATTGTTCACCTGCGATGCTTTGGTAGAACCGCTGGCCGTTGTCCGTCCAAAGGGGTTCGAAACATGATGCGCCATCCAGCCCTCGGTATCCAGAAATTTGGAGGCGGTCACCTTCCCTTTTTCCGACAGGTTTTGCATGAAGGCCGATAAGGGACGCATGGTTTCGCTTAAGTTACAAACGTCGGCGGGCCAATAATTCATTTGCAGGTTAATGTTTAAATGAAAGTCAGACTCCCAGGCAGCCCACATTTCCTTGTTCCATATTCCCTGTAAGTTGGCCGGAAGAGCTGATTGGCCGCCCGAACTGGTCAACAGCAGGTAGCGCCCATACTGGAAAAACAATTCCGTCAGGTGCTTGTCTTCCTTGCTTTCTTTGAGGTTGGCCAAGCGAATGTCGGTCGGAATGGTATCGCCATTGGCAGGCGCAATGTCAAAGCGTACCCGGTTCATAATGGCTGCATGACTGGCTATGTGTTCGGCTTTCGCCTTTTCGTAATCAATGGCCGAAGCCATTTCAATCGATTGCTCACAAAGCGCGAAAGGATCAATCGTCCGGTCAAAATTCATAAGGTCGGCATTATAGTCGGTTGCCGCAGTAACCAGAACTGTAAACTCATCCGCGTTTTCAATAATCAGTTGATTGCCTGCCGAAGTCAATTCTCCGTTTTGGTTTTTCACGGATACCATTCCCGCAAACTTAAGATGATAACCGCCTTCACCCGAGCCTCCCGGATTATCATCATAGCCATTCGGATCATCAAAAATCTGCCCGTCAATAATCAGTTGGTTACCTTTTACGAATTGCTTGACATCCGTTTCCCGCGCAAAGTTCAGCTCACTAGTTACGGGCTCACCGTCCAGGCTTTTAAAGTGATAGAATAGGGTGTTGTACTTGGTTGAAATAAACGATTCTCGAATAAACCGCTTGCCCGCAATTTGGTATTGAACGGTGCTAATACCCGTTTGCAAATTCAGCTCACGCTTGTATTCTTCCGCATTTTGGTGCTGACCAAATGTGATGAATAAATCACCCAGCGTTTGATAAGATCGGATGGAAGTGGGAGAAACTGCCAGATGCTGCATACCATACTCCAGGGCCTGGTCATACTGGCCCGCCAAGTTGAGCTCCTGAAATTTCGCGTAATGAACTTGGGCATTTTCAGGTATCGGGTCTTCGGGGCAACCTCCCCACAAGGCCTCCTCATTTAACTGAAGTTTTTCTTTTTCGGGGGCGCCATGCACCATAGCTCCCAGTTTCCCATTTCCCAGGGGTAATGCCTCGAACCAATCGGAAGCAGGTTGCTGATACCACAACACATGGTCCTTATTCGCTGGACTGTTCGTGCTTTTACTGCAAGCTGTCAATAAGCATATGGCCAGCACCGGTAACCATACACCCAAACGTAGGTTTCTTTTCATCATGTTCTTTTTCTTTTATTAACAATACCTGTTAACAACGTCCAAAAATGACGCACCATATTATTTCTAAACATGCTCGGTATTGTTCTAACACATTGGTTTAATTTCTCTTTCGAATTCCGCTATTCGGTCGGTTAATTTAGCCCCACAAGTTATCAAAATCTATCTCAATGCCATTTATTCCGAGGCTTCTTTCAAGATAATTCATCATAATTCTAAATAATCAAGAAGCAAATACAAGAAGTCACGAACGTATGAACGCACGAAGTCAGGCACATTCAAAACATCCAACAATCAATTTTAACCGCAAAGGAGCGAGAATTGAGTAGCGAGTACTTTACCGCGAAGGCGCAAAACCTGCTTCCCCCCACTTCACCGCCAGGTGGAAAGCTTGGCCTACGAGGGTTTTGAAACAGAAAACAAGGGAAGGAATCCGCGCAGGCCCTGCTAAGAAAACCCTGTTTGACGACCAGCGGGAGGAGTTGGTTTTCGGGGAGTGACTGATCCGTCGTTTTCGTTCAAAAGCATCGTCCGCCTTGATCTTTTCGTTCTTTTGGATTAAGCCAAAAGGACAAGATCAATGAAGGCATGAACGTACGAACTCACGCAGAATCCGAATAGCTGAGTATCCGAAAAAACCGGCAGTTAATTTTAACAGCCCTAGAGTAGCGAGAACTGAGTAACGAGTACCAAACTGACAACTGTCAACTGAAACTACTCCCCGGTAAACTTAAAGATCATATCAAAACCACTGTCGTTCGACGAGTTGTTGAGCTGGAAGAACAAGAAACGAAAAAGCTCATACTCGAGCCTCACCTCGTATTTGGCCATATCTTTCTGGTTGGTTTCTCCAAAGCGCTGTTCATAACTTACAAACAAGTCGTTGGTCAGGTACTTGCCCACTACCACGGTGGCATTTTCAAAGTTGCCTTCGCTTTTCACTTCAATGTAATCCACATTCAGCTTATTGCCCAAAAAGTTGGTTAATTGCGACGACAGGATGGACGCTGCGGCCTGCCCGGCCATGTTGCCCGCGCCGCTTACATTCTCCTGCTGATCCATGGTCAGCTCATTCATACTTCGGCCAAATAGAATGTAGGACAGCGCATCGCCTTCCGTAATACTGCTACCATCCAGGGTGAAGTTCACAGCAGGCTCCTCTGCTGTTCCGCTAATGACCACTTGTAATTTCTGCTGAATACGCTCCGCATTTCGGAAGACATAGTTGGCTGTAATATTCATTTGTGGCATCAGCTCCTCGCCTCCCTGAAAGCTGATGGTTCCGGATTCAATCATGAAGGTACGCCCAAACAAATCGTACTGTCCGCGCACCACATCAACCGTTCCAAACAGTTCAAAAAAGTCGCGGTGCTTAATCATTTTCAGGTCTCCCGACAATTCAATGTGCATATCTTCACTCTTGATCCAGGTATTCTTCGGAATTTTTAAGCGCACTTCCCCCGTCAGGTTATCAAAGTAATCAAAACTTAAGGTGTCTTTGGGTTGGAAATCAACGACAGCTGTAGGCAGCGAGTCGCTCTTCGTTTGTTCCATTCGCTCCAGCTCCCGCATCAAAATTGGCTGAGGCAATTCAGGTTCTGTCATTTTCCCCATCAGGTTAAAAATGGCAGGTAAGTAAAGCTCACTCTTCGGAATATTCAGATCGCCATCAAATTGCACATCCTCTTTGTTTCCTTCGAGACTCGCCTGCCCCGAAACCTGCATATTAAACTGCTTATGGTTAACCGGATTAAACCGATCGAACAACAGCTTGACGCGTGAGTCGCGAATATCACCTTTGTAAAAGTCAGAACTAAAGCCAATCTGTCCCGACCCCGTCAACTTACCATCCTTCGAGCGAATCAGCAAGGTGTCGAGCAGCACTTCTTCCTCTTCAAACTTAATTCCGAAGCGAATTTCGGGGTAGTCCACCCCATAATCAGGCATCCGAAGTGATGCGTTTTGCAACTGCAAACCTCCCCTCAGATCGGGTGACTCCAGCGTACCTTTGGCATCCACCCGGCCTTCAATATAACCCGCAATTTCCTGCCCAAAATCCAGGGTTTGCAAGATCGCCAAGGGAAACTTATCAATGGTCAGCTTAGCCTCAACAGCTTCTTTCGGACTGAAATCAACCGTCATGTTATCCAGTCGCAGCCCCAAAGGCACCGAGCCGGTAAACGCGATCGTCCCGCTATCCTGAGGAATCAGCTGCACTTCCATCCCCAGAAGGTCTTGGGCATAATCGAAGCTGCCGCCAAACTGGGTAAACCGATAATCGTTCAGCAGCGCATTTTCCAAGCCAAACTGTCCCCGAAGCTGCGGAGCATCTGCCGTTCCTGACACTTTCAGCTTAGCCTGAATGGTACCCGAGGCGGGCACTTCCTGATCCACCAAAGCCAACAAGCGCGTTAAGTCGATGTTGCCAATATCAAGTGTAAAATCTTCCTCTCCCTGGCGGCTGATCTGCCCCTGCGCCATCACATACTGGCTCGAATCACTAGCGTCCGAAGCCATTCTAAAGGAGCTTAACCGATAATTGACGGAGTCCATTTCAAAAAGAGCCGGTGCATTTTGCAAGCGCCAGTGCTCCTCCCCAAAGTCAATCCACCAATCTTCCAAACTCAGGCGCAACTGATCGCCCAGCTTCACCCCGGCCTGCCAGCCGCTAATCAGTTTCTCGGCCACCACACGCCCATCCACCCAAACTGAATCCGGAGTAGCCTGGGCATCCAAAGTCAGAGAATCCACCTGAAGCTGATCCTGCGTCAACTGATAGGCCCGCACACTTGCCTGTACCGTTGTGTCCGCTTTAGAAAGCACCCCGCGTGCGTCCACCTCCAGGCGTTTCAGGTTGATCGTTTGATACAAGGTGTTGTTCACCTCCAGGGTTGACTCCAGATTGAGCGAGTCGGGCATCCCCCACAAATGCGCCTGCAGCTGTCCACTGGCAAACAAGCTATCCACCGGCAAATAGCTTTTCAACCCATTCAGCCCGTCAAACGAAACAGCCAGCAAAAGGTCCGATGCAGCATTCAGACTATAATTTCCCCGCGCCGTAAGCTGCATTTCGTCAATATTGAAAACCAAGGAATCGATCAGCACATTTTCATTTTCATACGTCAGTTCAGCCAGCAGGCTATCGAGCTGCATGCTTTGAAAAGAAGACGGTTGCATAGCTAGTCGCCCTTGCACCTGCATATTTTTCGGATCAAAACCACGCCCTTCGAGCTGCGCCGTTAAATTGAGGTCCGACTGCAGGCTGTCGTTTCCGGCCAGCGGCGCCAGGTTTAGATGAGTCACTTGCAGACCTACACCATAAATCGGTTCATCCAGCAAGTGGCGAATATCCGGCTGCAGCTGAAAACTTCCAAACGCCCCCTCGCCCTGCATCATCCCACGCAGGTGTCCGCCATTCAGCTCAAAGCCAAACGATAAATCCGCCAGCGAGTGTCCGGCAAGCAGCAGATCGTTAAACTGACCGTCCAGTTCTACCTGCGCCGTTTTAGGATCCGTTCCCCGGCCGTTCAGCCGAAGTTGCCCATCAATCAGGTAATTTGCAAAAGCCTCGCCCAGCCAGTAAGCCAAATCCAGTTGCGTAAGCTGGCTCTCCAGTTCATACTCCAACGGAACATCTGCCTGTTCGAACAGAAAAGCTCCTAGGTTAGGGGCGTGTACATCCAGATGAATCTGCTGCTTGCCATCCAACAACTCCAAACTGGCCGTGCCGCCTCCTTCTTCCATGGAAGCATCGAGGGAAAAAACCGGGCTGGCCGGCAAGTTTAGCCCGGGCAGGAGGAATTCAAACTCCTGCAGATTCAGAGGCTCCGTAGTCAGTTGAACACTCCCCTCCTTACTGGTCTTTTCCGCCAGCCGACCTTGTCCACTCAGTTGATTGCGGGCGGTCTTGATCCGGAGGTTCCTGAGGCTGGTTATCTCTGAATTTCGGTTAAGCTGAAACGCCAGTTGCTGCAATTCCAAAGAGGGGCTTTGGGTTATAAACGACAACTGACTCAGGTTCAGCTGCTGTTCTTCTGAAGAAAATGTCAGGCTTAGGCCGGCATTTAGCTGATCAATACTACGGGGAATAATGGTATCCGTCGCGTCAATTTGAATCCGGGCATCCACCAGGTCAAATCGGCCAATTTCAACGGAAAAGGCACTTGACGAGTTCGTCGTGTCAGTATCAGCTTCCTCTGCTGTTGGTTTAGCCAGATGCTGCACGTTCCAGCTCGAGTCAGCTTCCTGCTTCAAATAAAAACAGGGTTGACTGATTCGTATTTGATGAACCTGCAACTTCTGATTCAGCAAAGGCCACAGGCTGTAATCCAGCGATAGTTCCTCAATGAAAGCCACCGTATCCTGCTCCTGCAACAGTAAAATCTTTTCCAGGCGCAGGTTGGTAAAATAGTTCCCCTCTAAACGGCCAATGCTCAGTTGCCCATTGAGGACTGCAGAAACCTGCTCTCCAGCCACACGGGCCAGTTTCTGTTTCACAGGTCTGGTTTGAATAAGCAAGCCCGCCAACAGCACAAGCAGCAGGATTATAAGGAAAAAATATCCCAGCAGTCGCAAACTATATCTGATCACTTTTCTCATGCTCCAGTTCATTCTTTTTAAAAGGCCTGTCCCACACTGATGAAAAATTGCGGACTGCGCTTTTCGTTCCATACCGGGAAACCCAAATCCAAACGCACCGGACCAATGGGTGTATCAATGCGCAAACCACCTCCGGCCGCATAGGCCAGATCGTTCAACTTGTAGGTGTAGGCTTGTTGCCACACATTTCCGGCATCCAGGAAAGCCACCCCGCTAAACCGCCAGAACAGCGGATAACGTAGCTCAATATTGCTTTCCAAAATACTATTACCTCCCAAGGGCGTGCCACTCTCCCGCTTAGGCCCCAGCTCCGACCGGTTCCAGCCTCGTACCGAATTACTTCCACCGGAGTAGAACCGATCCTCAACCGGAATAAAACCATGACTGTCAATGGAGTTGATTCCACCCGCCATCAGCCGAAGAGCCAGGACAAAACGGCCCATTTTCTGGTAATGCCGTGCATCAGCCCAAAGCCGGGTGTAATTGAAATCGCCGCCAAAAACACGGCCATTCACCTTAAGCCCCAAGGAAAAGTTAAAGCCCTGACGGGGTGTAAATTTAGGGGTGGAATTATCAAACACAGCACTCAGCAAAACACCCGACTTCGTATAGGTAAATTGATCGCCTACAACGCCAATGGGTTCCAGATCGCCTTCTTCCACTCGCTGCTTTACTTTTTCATAGTAATAGGTGGCCGTGCTATTCAGATGCTTGTTAAAATGATAGGTCACTGGCACATTAAGTCCATAGGTGCGGGTTTCATAGCCCGGTTCCGAATTCCGGCTTATAAACGGATTGAGCGAAATGGTACTCTTCGTCCCGATAAACTGGGGTTGAATCCACTTTAAGCTTACATGATAAGGCTCAAGAGCCGAATGCTTGGTATACAGATTAATGCGCCGGGCGCTTCCCAAAAAGCCCAGGTAATTGAGATCCAGAAAAGTCCGAAACTTATCTTCGGTGCCATAGCCCACTCCCACCCGGGTACTTAAACGCGGGGCTTCCTCCACATACAGAAGAACAGGAATCGGGTTCTTTTCGGTGCTTGCATCCTTTTGAGGTAAAACCGAAACAACACGAAACAGCTGCAAGAAATACAAATCTTCTCGCGTATCGGTCAAAAGTGATTTATTGTATAAGTCGCCTTCTTTATAATTAAGCTGTTTGCGGATAAGAGCCTCATCAACATGCACATTTCCCTTCACCGTAGTTTCGCCAAACTGACTAACCGGTCCCGGATCAACCGAATAAACAATGCCGGTTTTCAATTGCTCCGGCTTCAGATTTAAAGCATAGTCTACCTTCACATAGGCATAGCCCAGGTTTCGAAAAGCGTTTTCAATCACCTGCAAATCCTGTTGAATCCACTCATCCCGAAAGCGCTTGCCCTTCAGCAATTTCATCTCCTTGAAAACCTTCCTGGTCAGCGAGTCCTTATCGATCCTGGGGGTTTCACGGGTACTCCGAATCACCACACTATCGGCCAGCACCGGTTCTCCTTCTTCAATCTGCACAACAACCTTAACCGTTCGCTTTTTTTCGTTGATTTCCAGCGGAGCCAGCGAAACCCGGGTGTTCAAAAAACCCTCACTCTGGTATATTCGTCGCAGGCGTTCCATATCAAGATCAACCAAACGCTGGCTGTACAGGAAAGGGGTGGCTTTCGTGATCAGTTTCTCCACGTAGGACACTTTTTTTAAGGCCAGCTGATCGAGCAGGAAGTCCTCTTCCAGGGTCTTATTGCCATGAAAGCTCACATTGCGCACTTCATAGTTCTCCTGAGCTGCCAACCTCAATCCCAAGGAACAGCTAATCCAAAAAACACCAATTAACCAACATGTTTTAATCATATTCCAACCATTCATCCTTCCCGTAGGCCGACGGCCTGTTTCGCTTCACCTAAAAGCAACCTGAGTATTCAGGGCAAGACCTGTCGCCTGGTTTATTCTGGCAATTTAGAGTAATTGTCTGATCATAAAAAAAAGATTTGCTGTTTTTGTTCACTTCCGGCTAACAATGACCAGCATTACCAATTTTGTTCCAGTTTTCCGATCCATTTACTTGCCCGCATAAGGCAATTTGTTCGGGGATAAAATTCTACACCCTTCCCCAAAAACGGGGATTCTCAGCGCAGCCGCATTTCCTGAAGCAAGTTATTGAAAGCATTTTAACCGAACTCAAGGGATTGGCACAATTCTTTCTGTTTTGTCTTACGTTTAACAAACGAGCCATGAAAAATCAAGCACTAATCCGGTTTGCAGCACAGCTATTCATCTTAACAATCTTTTTCATTGTCCTGATTCTGGCCAAGGACATTCTGATTCCTTTAGCCATCAGCATCTTTCTTGCCTACACCATTTATCCGTTGGTTTGGGCCATTGAAAAGCGGGGTGTTCACCGCGGACTGTCTATTATTGTAGTTCTTCTTGTTACCCTATTGATTTTGATGACTGCAGGTCTGTTCATATCGGCTAAACTTTCGAACATGACCATCAACCTGAGCGAGTTGAAAACACAGATGGATGCCAAAATTGATACCGTACAACATATGCTTGAAATAAAAGCAGGCATCAATCCGGTCACCATGGATCATTACCTTACCAAGGCCACTGACAGCTTGTTTTCTTCCTGGCAATCCGCTGTTGGCAGCTTGTTTGCCATGACAACCAACACGCTTATCTTGCTGGGACTGCTTCCGTTTTATACTTTCTTCTTGCTGTTTTACCGAACGAAAACGGCTCATTTCATTTTCAGAATTGTTGGCCGAGACAATAAGGCAAAGGCCCTGCACATTATGCGGGAAGTTTCCACGATAACAACGAAATACATGAGCGGGCTGCTCATTGTGGTATTAATTTTAGCCATTCTGAATTCTACAGGACTACTAATCATTGGTATTCCCAACGCTATTGCATTTGGAATTCTGGCTGCTGTATTAAACCTGATTCCCTACATTGGTACTTTTATTGGCGGCTTAATTCCTATTCTCTACGTATTACTGACTTCAGCCAATCCTTTTGAGCCCATTTTACAAATCTTCATCCTTTTTAGTGTCATTCAGTTTTTGGAGAATAACCTGATTACGCCCAACATTGTTGGCAGCAACATCAAAATTAATCCGCTATCAATCATTCTGAGCCTTTTGTTTGCTAACCTGATTTGGGGCGTGGCAGGCATGCTGATTGTTGTTCCCTGCCTGGCCATTTTAAAAATTATCATGCGTAATATCGATGGACTCAAACCTTACGCCTTTCTGATCAGCGACCGCGGCGTAGATCAGCATCAACTCTCTGTTAAGCGTATCTGGAAAAAACGCATTAAACGAAAGTGACATGAAACAGTTAGTATGGCGAAAAACGAAATCAACCTGGCAAGTATTCCGCAAAGCCTCGATTCAGTTCATCGCGAACAATCCCGTGAACCTGGCAGCAACAACCGCTTACTTTGCCATTTTTTCCCTGGCACCAATTCTGATCATTATTATTTCAGTGTTTGGCCACTTCACCGGAGATGAAACCGTGAGCGCCAAACTTTTTGAAGAGTTGAATCTTTTCATCGGACCAGAAAACACCCAGTTTCTATCCAAAGCCATTGAAAATTACCAGCTCAAGGAAAACAGCGGCGTGGGTGCCATCATCGGAGGGGTATTTTTTCTGATATCGGCCACAACCTTGTTTAGTGTGGTGCAGGATTCCATCAATTACATTTGGCGGGTGAAAGTTAAATCGAAGCTCAAACAAGGCATCCTCATACTAGCCAAATACCGGCTGTTTTCATTTGGAGTTATTCTGTGCCTGGGCTTCGTTCTTCTTGCATCCATGCTGGTCGATGCGGCCATCAGCCTCCTCAAAGATTTTTTAAAAACCTATTTCAGTCCCGACTTTGTGTTCCTCGCTCATCTGGTCAATATCGCTTTCTCGCTGGCTATTGTCACCTCGGTTTTCGCACTCATTTACCGTTTTTTGCCCGACCTAAAAGTTCGGTGGAGTGCGGCCTGGCATGGCGCCTTTTTCACCGCCTTACTGTTTGTCATCGGAAAATCCATAGTCGGCTTAATCATTAGCAACAGCAATTTAGGAGCTGTTTATGGTACTGCCAGCTCCTTGGTCATCATTTTACTCTGGATCTACTTCATGTCGCTCATCTTTTACTTTGGCGTCCAACTCAGTCGCCAGTATTCCAGGTTCCATGGGCACAACAACACGCCCCATTCTTATGCCATTTCGTTTGAAATCACCCCCATTGAACGCTGATGGAGACTCCCCTCTTGAGCAACATGTACCTCTGCCATAAAACCCAAGGATACAGCTCTCCAAACTTAGGGTATACTCTTGCTCCCTTTGGGTATCGGTTTGCTCCCCAAGGTTTTCAACATTATCCCTTAGGGGATATCTATCATACCCAAGTACACCATTGATATCCCCTAAGAGATCATCTTCCTCCCCATAATTTTAACCTCAAAGCAACAGGGGATGGTCATCATACCCAACTGCATCATGTATATCCCCAAGGGTATTGCTTTCCTCCCCATGGGTATAGAAGCGATACCCTTGGGGAGGAGAATAAAAAAGCAGGGTACGGCTTTGCTACCCTTGATTTTTGACAGAAAGGATAAGGAGACGAAAGCTGTATCCGGCTTCGATGGAATAAAATCCAGATTAACAGGCCGAAAAAGGCAGGAAAATAGAGATTAAATGTTGATATAGGATGGGCAAGCGACTAACAGCCACACGGGTTTGCATACAAATACTAGTTCTTTTTGCGCACTAAAGTCAGTACAAAACCAACAAGCAATACAAAAGCGCTAATGATTACCGGCGTCCAATTGGCTTTGCTCACGGCCACTTCAGCCCCTAAAACACTAAAAGTCTCTGAATCATTAAGAGCCTGTATTCCAAACACAACAAGACCAATGATTCCTAATATTAACAAAACTGATCCTACAATTTTCATCTTGATTCGATTTTATGTTCAAGCTTCTCTCACAACAAAATCATGCCACACTTAACGCGCCATAGTCTAAAACACAGGTAATCAACAAAACCAAGCCCGACTCCCTTTCAAACTTCAGCAACTAAAACCCGGAAGGCTCTTCGGCTAGTTGGTTCTAAACTTCCCCAACCTGAGGTCGTCACTCCTCACACAAACTCATCAATAAAAAGGCCTAAAACCAAGCCTTTCAGGAGATTTATTTTTTGGCTTTCAATTTGCAAAGGCGGTAAAAAGAACCAATTTGATTACTCATGGCAATTATAGGAACAATTATAAAAAAGGCCGTTGAACTTAGCTACGCGGTAAGCTCCAAGTCTGATTTTCATGCCAAACAGCTTCAGGTTTTGCACGAGCTGCTTGTTAAAGCTAAAGACACCCGTTTTGGACAGCACTACCGGCTAGGAGACCTGCTTTATGCCCAAAACCTGGCCGAAGCCTTTGCTTTCCGAATTCCTTATTTTGACTACCATCAAATGGAAGAAGCGTGGTTGCACCGCCTGCAGCAAGGAGAGGAAAATGTAAGCTGGCCGGGAAAGCCAGCCTACTTTGCGCTAAGTTCGGGCACCACCGGTGAACGCAGCAAACGAATACCCGTTAGCGAAGACATGCTGAATGCCATCCGTTTGGCCGGGATTAAACAACTTGGGGCAACAGCCAACTTCAATTTGCCGGCTACTTTTTTTGAAAAGGAGGTGCTGATGCTTGGCAGCTCGACCCAACTCAATGAACGCAACGGTTACCTGGAAGGTGAAATTAGCGGAATAAGTGCCAGTAATATTCCTACCTGGTTTAAAGGCTTTTACCGTCCCGGGGAAGAGATTTCAAGAATCAACGACTGGGATGAGCGGGTTCTTGAAATAGCCAAACGTGCCCGCGACTGGGATATTGGGGCATTAAGCGGCATCCCTTCCTGGCTGCAGCTCATGCTGAAAAGGGTGATTGATTACCACGGCGTCAATACCATTCACGACATTTGGCCCAACCTGCAGGTGTATACCACCGGAGGCGTGGCCTTCGAGCCCTACGAAAAAACATTCAACGCCTTGCTGGCCGACCCGATTACCATCATCGACACCTATTTTGCATCGGAAGGCTTCATCGCTTTTCAGGAACGTCCGGATACCCGCTCCATGAAACTGCTGGTAGACAATGGGATCTATTTTGAATTTGTACCGTTTACGCCGGAAAACATGACCGATGAAGGAACTCTGAAAGCCGATGCTCCTGCGCTGAACCTGACTGAAGTGGAAGAAGGCGTGGAATATGTATTGGTGATCAGTACCGTATCCGGTTTATGGCGCTACATGATTGGAGATACCATCGCGTTTACCAACGTTGACCGGGCAGAAATCCGGATCACGGGGCGAACCAAGTTTTTTATGAATGTCGTTGGCTCCCAACTTTCTGTCGATAAAATGAACCAGGCCATCCTGGAACTGGAAGACCAGTTCGACATTAAAATTCCGGAGTTTACCCTTTCGGCCATTCGAATTGATGGCCAGTTTTACCATGTTTGGTACCTGGCCTGCGATAGTCCGGTTGACCCGCAACACTTGGCCGAAGCGCTGGATAACAGGCTTAAGCAAGTCAATAAGAACTACCGGGTGGCCCGCTCCAAAGCGCTTAAAGGTGTGCAGGTGCATACCCTGCCCAAATCGTGCTTTCTGGATTGGAATACTGACCAACAGAAAAAAGGGGGGCAGGTGAAAATGGAACGGGTGATGGATCAAAAACGCTTCCGGGAATGGGAAAATTTCGTCAAACAATGGACGTCCAAAAATAACTACAAATCAACAACTTAGAAATCAACCAAAAATAAAATCAATATTTCAGGTCATTTTTTCGGTCTAAAATGAAACAAACAAATTAAAATCACTTAAAAGAACAAGTCACATGAAAACAAATTTGATAAATGATTTGAGTGGAGAAAAGGTTAATTGAGTATTTAGTTGGTTTAGTTAGATCTGATAACAGGCAGGAGGAGTTTCCACCAGCCTGTTTTCATTTTTTATACCGGCTCCAATCGTCTCTGTCTGGCTAAGCACTAGCCTCCGGAACGTTTCACCTTGTAGCCTTCTTTTTGAAGAATTTGCATAACCTGATCGCGAAAATCGCCTTGCACCATAATTTCTCCATCCTTGGTTGAACCGCCAACACCACATTTCGACTTCAGCAGTTTGCCCAAGGCTTTCAGATCATCTTCCTGTCCAACAAACCCCGTCACCAAGGTTACGGCCTTGCCTTTGCGGTTTTTCTTGTCCAGGCTCACCCGCAAATCCTGCTTGCCCGGTGCCAGTGTTTCCTGCTCCGAGTCCTCCTCCTTGCTATAGCCAAAATCAGGATTGGTTGAATAAACCACTCCCAAACGCTCTTTCCAATCTTTTGCCATAATCTTTTGCCTTTATTCCCTCAAAAATAACAAGAAAAAACGGATGACCGCCGACAGCCCTTCATTCTTTTTATTTTGATTTTTTGAACCTTTAGGAGCCGGCGCGGTTGCTGTAGTTAATAAAATAGAACGAAAAGGAATGGCACAGCTGATCGATGTAAAAGACAAAAAAGATATTTTGCCCCAATACCAAAATACCCCTATTGGTTTATTGTTGGAATACCAAAATTTAAACAAGACTTTTTGTTCGTATAAAAATCCACAAATGCTGATTGGCATGTGCATGGATAACCGGAAAAACCTGTGGGTTCCGGATAACTTTGCCTACATTATCCGCTCGGGGGGTGCTAACCTGTTTTACCATGAATTCCAGGTTTCGTATGCTATTGGCGTTGGAGGTGTTCGCCACATTGCCCTGATTGCACACGACAACTGCGAGATGGTTCAGCTGGAAGATCGTAAAGATAAATTTATTGAAGGCATGGCGGCCAATGCCGGCTGGGAGAAAGATACGGCACAAATGCATTTTGAGAACCTCTCCCCCTTTTTTGAAATTGGAAATTCCATTGATTTCCTGGTGGCTGAAGCCCGGCGCCTGCGACGTCGTTACCCCAAGGTAACCGTTGCTCCATTATACTATAGCGCAAAGACCAGCAACTTATCGCAGATTGAAACAGAATAACCCCTGAATCATTGGTTTGATTCAAGGGTTATCATCTACCTAAAACTTAAATAAAACTCTTGTAACAATTAGAAAGTCAGCGTCAAACCGGTCATGAAGTTAATTCCGGCTTGTGGATAATAGTACGCCCAGGTTTTTTCTACCCCCTGCTCATACCAATTGCCCCCATAACCATTGTTTGAGTATTCCGCATCCAACAGGTTATTAACCTGAACAAATAAGTTGATTTTGCTGAAGAAAGATTCTTTCAAGATCAAGTCTCCGCGCAGGTTATTTACAAGGTACGCATCAATTTTACGATCTTCGCTGGAAGTATTGTCAAAGTACTGTTTGCCCACATACTTTGTGATCAGGCTGAATTTAAGAATCCTGGCCGGTTCATAGGCCAAAATACTGCTTCCCATAGTTTCGGGAGAATAAGCAATATTGGTTGTTCCTAAATACTTGGCTCCTTCGCTTTCATTCCAGTCTTCATCATAGTAGGTCGCATACTCCACGTAGTCTTTGATTTTATTACTACTCAAGGTGAAGTTAAAATCCCAGTTCAGATTATGGAGAATTTTCACCCCGCCAACAAATTCAATTCCGGCGCGGTAACTTTTATCCACATTGGTCATAATGCTGTTTCCAACATTGTTTTTCTCCCCCGTGGGAACCAACTGGTCGCGGTAATACATGTAGTACAAGTTGACACCAAAAGCGGCTTTGGTAGCGCTGAAGTTATACCCCAATTCATAGTCATACAAGGTTTCGGATTTTGGCAAAACGACAATATCCTCTTTTATTGCTTCCTTAAAAATCGTCCGGGTGGGTTCGCGATGCCCAATACCAAAGGAAAAATAAGCCTCCTGGTTTTGAGCCAAATCATAGAACAAGCCCATTTTAGGGTTGAAGAAATCGTATTCATGCGTCTGATCCAAAGCAATCAGATCGTCGTCCTGCCCGCTCATCTCGTAATTGATTCTGCGATATTGCAAGTCTCCGTAAACATTAAGTTTCTTAGCCAGTTGATAGTTCAACTTTCCAAAAACGTTGAAGTCCGTTTTTTCGCCCACATTGAAATACCATTCGTGGTCTTTTTCAGTGGTTCCGGCATTGCGCATCCAAATAATCTGTCCAAAGTGATCGCCATCATACTTATTCCAGGCACCCCCCAAACTGGCATCCAGTTTATTCCGGTTGTAATTCAACGAAAAAGTGGCTCCATAAAAGTCATTGTCCAACCACTTCCGGCGAATCAAATCCGTTTCCTCCAGGGTCTCTCCACCTATCGTTACATTTTCCAAACCATAGTCGGCATAAGCCTCATCTTCCTTGTACTGTTCGTAGTAGCCCTCTCCTGCCGTATAGTGCATGCCCACATTCAGGTTGGTAAACGCGCTTAACTGGGTGGAATAAAATACCTGGTAGTGATCCTGGAAATAGTTATCCGTCTGATCTTCGTAGTATTGTTTATTCCCAAATTCGTCGGTATACTCTCCTGCCGGGTTATATTTCCGGTCTTCTTCCGGATTTGGATTTCCCCACCAGCTAATTCCGGTACGCTGATCTCCGCTAATAATGTTTGCCTTGATAAGGCTCTTTTCGGTATAGTAAGCCGCACTGATGAAGTAAGACTCATGATCCACAAACGTATGGTCTACATAACCATCTGAATTGAGTTTGGAATAGCGCGCATCAACTGTAAACTTACCATCAATAAGTCCAGTTCCTGCTTTTATGCTGTTTTTGTTGGTTCCAAATGAACCGACCAAACTCTGAGCTTCCGCATATGGATCTCCATTAAACGTTTCGGTTTGGAAATTGATAGTGGCCCCAAAAGCGGCAGCTCCGTTAGTGGAAGTTCCCAGCCCACGCTGAATCTGCACATTGTCAACCGAGCTGGCAAAGTCGGGCATGTTCACCCAAAAAGCTCCCTGCGATTCGGAATCATTCAGCGGAACTCCATTGATTGTAACATTGATTCGGGTAGGATCCGTTCCTCGAATCCGAAGAGCAGAATAGCCAATGCCGGTTCCGGCTTCCGACGAAGTAATAACCGATGGTGACAATCCTAGCAGGTAAGGAATATCTTGTCCCGCTGCCTGGGCTTCAATATCCTCACGGCTTAAATCTGAAACCGCAACCGGTGTTTTAGCTCCGGCCCGGGTTGCCGAAACAATCACCTCTTCAGCAAGAATATCCAACGGAACCAAAACGACATCCCGAACAACATTCTTAGTCACTTTCAAATTGATACTCTGGGCTTCGTAGCCCATGTAAGAAATCCGGAGCGTGTAATTTCCGGCTTTTACATTTTCAAACTTATAAGCTCCATTAACATCAGCCGATGTTCCTTTGTAAGTTCCGGACAGCACTAAATTAGCGCCAACCAGTTTCTCTCCCGATTCATTCATCACTTTTCCGGAAACCGAAAACTGTGCGAATGAATACACAAACAAACACTGCAAAAGCAGCATTAATCCTAAACGTTTCATTTTGTGATAATTTTGGTTAAATAATAACCAATGAGGTAGGAATAGATTTCCTTTCGCCCTCCCTACGCCGGTACTAACCGGATCAGGTTCATTGGGTATGATCTCAGTCCGTAAAATCTTGGACACCCCATTGCGTAAATGTTGCCGCAAAGGTAGGAAGAAAAAACAAACTCTTCATTCTAAATAGTCCAACCAGCTTCCCTAAAACCTGAAAATAATTCAGAACCAACCGCTTAAAAGATGAAAATTTGACTTCAAAAACGACATTTTGACAACACAAATTATCATAACTACAGACTTCTGTGCTTAATAACAAACTGGAATGCGCTTTGCTGGAGACTAAGTGTTGACGCTGAAGTTAAACAAAAATAAAGGAGGATTTAGTTATGTTACCATTAATCAGAAACAAGCAAAGTGTTCCAAGTTTATTGGACGATTTCTTTGGAAGAAATATTTGGAATGATGTTTTTGATAGAACCGAGTGGAACTCAAATCCAGCCGTAAATGTTTATGAGAAAAAGAATGACTTCGAAATTGAAGTTGCAGCACCAGGACTGGATAAAAAAGATTTCCACATTGATCTGAAAGACAATATTCTGACCGTTTCTTCTGAGAAACAAGAAACCAAGGAAGAGAAGGATGGCGAAAAAGTGGTTTTTAACGAATTTAACTATTCTTCATTCAGCCGGTCATTCCGGCTTCCGGAAGGTGTGGATGCCAACAAAATCAAGGCAACACACAAAAACGGAGTACTGAAAATCACACTTCCCAAACGGGAAGAACTGAAAAAACAAGTATCTCGCATGATTGAAATTTCATGATCCCAAAAGGTTTAGTTTAGTTAGTAATTCTGAAGCCTCGCCAAACGGCGGGGCTTTTTTTTATTGCAACTGATTGGAAAGAATCTCGAAATTGCTGTTACGGCATACCGCCCGCAAAGTTTTTAATTCTGACTTACTACGCACCCCAATAATCCCGTAAACCGGTTTTCCTGGCATTAAAATCTGGTTCGCCAGTTGAAAATTCATTAACTCATCTTTTAATGTTGAGTTTTCTTTAATCCGAAAATCATCAACTTGTTCCGCAACAGACATGGTAAGTGAATCATACTCTTCATACGGATCATCATATCCCTCATCATCGTCGTCATCAAAGATCATGACTTCAATCAATGCCACCGGAAAAAAAAGAAACATCAAAGGAGATATACGCTGTCGTACCTTCCGAGCCAGCCAGGCATTGTGCACTAGCTCCACCTGCTCATCACCATTAAAAAAGGAAAGTTGCGTTCCATGGATTGGGTGCTTGCTGTTGTTGATTAAACGAATGCTGACAACATGAATGTTTTTTCGTTTTGCCCACCGTGCTCCTTGCTTATTGTTGGTTTTCTCAATAACATTATCAACATAACTAAAACTCAATTGGTTATCCATCTGCCCCACAGGATACGACCAATCCTGAACACGTGTAAGCGTCCGATGTTTTACAGCGCAAGAGCAACAAACGACAACGAGTAGTATAATCAACAACTTTCTTATTAACATGAGACTTTGGATAAAAGTGCATTCGAAGTTAACAAAAATAAAAAAGTAAGTTTACTTCCAAATTATTTAAACAGGCTTGCACTTAAACGACCACCAACAATTTCGGCAACTACTACAGAAAATTGGATTCCGATAGTTGTTTACAACCACTTGTTGCGTTTAAACAACCAAAACTGAAACCCCACCACCACCAAAAGAATCACTATAAATCCCAGGAAAGCCACAGGGCTTTCCGCTTTGGGAATACCTGCCAGGTTCACGCCAAGCAAACCCGTAAAAAAGCCGAGAGGAAGGAAAAAAGCAGCCACAATGGAAAGCACATACATGCGTTTGTTCATCTGCTCATTTTGCCGATTATAAAGCGTTTCCTGACTCACCGTCCCCATCTCGCGCGCGGCATCCAGCATTTCCAGAAAACGGATAAGCTGATCGGTAATCTCCCGGAAACGATGTTGTTGCTTAACGGTCAGCCAACTTGTTTTTTCCAACTGAAGCCGTAACAACGCCTCACGCTGGGGGACCAAAAAACGTTTCAACTGAATAATCTGACGTCGCACATTATGAATCTCATTGTGATAATCATGCTCTTCATCATCCAATACCAACTCCTCAATTTCAGCTGAACGATCTTCGATATCTTCCATCACATCACTCATGCGGAAGATTAGGCGCTCGCACAGAAAAACCAAGAAATGGCCTGTTGATTTGGGAGGATTTCCAGCTTCAACCTGTTGTATGACATCATTTACCGATATCATACTCCGCCGTTGACAACTGATAATCCGGTTCTTGGTAATTACCATGCGGATAGCCACCATATCTTCCGGATCAGCTCCTTCAGCCAGGTTCACCCCACGCAAAATTACCAACAAATCATCACCGGATACCGAAATCCGCGGGCGTGTTTCTTCTTTCAGCAAGGCATCGATAAACAATTCATCAATGCCTTTAAGCGAGCGAAGTATTTGGGGCGTATTCGGGCTGTTCAAATCGAATTGCAGCCACTGGTAAGTCTGTTCCGGAACAGGCTGATCAATCTGATTTTCGGGGACATGCTCAAGCTTTTTTGCCGCAGGAAAAATATTAAATCCGTGAAGTAATGCCATGATGAAATCCTATTAATTTCAATCAAGATACAAAGGATTTGCGATTAAGCATAAAGTTGATGAAAGGATTTTAGCGACTCATCTCGCGAAAGGTTTTCCGCCCTTGCAGGTAAAATTTCCAAATGATGCTTTTGCAAAGCACTTCATCATGCCACTGAGGGGTGGCTGCCTTCCTCAGCGCTTTGCGTTTTGCGCGAAGCTGCTTGTGTGATCGGTAAAAAGCATAATGCGCCTTCAGCACGCTCACGAAGCCTCCTCCGTTTCCTTCAGACAAAAGCTTAAAAGCCGCTACGCCATCCAGAATCATGCGGACCACCAACACTTTGTAGAATTTACGTCGGGGCAGGTTTTTATACAGCAACCACAGACTGTTTCGAAAATTCAGGAATAACTTTTTGGGGTTATCGTAAGCCAACGTTCCACCCCCCAGGTGATACACCCGGCTGTACGGAGTAAACTGAATTTTATAACCTCTGTTTTTCAGGCGCCAGCATAAGTCTATTTCTTCCATGTGCGCCCAGAAGTCAGCATCGAATCCTCCCGCCTCGTGAAAATAACGGGCATTGACGGCCATACAGGCACCGGTAGCCCAGAAGATATCAGTCACCTGATCAAACTGGCCTTCATCCTTTTCCAACACATTCAGAACTCGCCCGCGACAAAACGGATAGCCCAGTTTATCTATGAAACCACCGGCAGCTCCAGCGTATTCAAATTCATCTTTGCGTTTCCAGCTCAACACTTTGGGCTGCACCGCAGCAACTGTCGGATCGCTTTCCATCCGATCGATCAAGGGTTTTACCCACCCGACTGTAACTTCTACATCTGAGTTCAGCAAAATGTAATAGTCGGCCTCAATTTGCTGAAGAGCCACATTGTACCCTTTGGCAAAGCCATAATTTTCCTCCAAATGCAAAAGCTCAACCTGAGGATAATTTTCCTGAAGGAAACTTAATGAATCATCATCGGAATGGTTATCAGCAACAACGACGCTGACACCTTCATCCTGGCTATACTGAATAACAGAGGGGAGGTATTGATCAAGTAGTTTCCGACCATTCCAGTTGAGAATAACAATGGCAACACGCGGTGAATTCATGCCGCAAATATAGTCAGGAAATCAGAATCCGGGAAAGGATACTAATCAGGTTTTCTTTTTCAAGCCGATTGAGCATTTCCTGTACCTTGGCCAGTTTGTTTTTTTTGCCCGACTCGATGATGGCTTTTATCTCTTTAAACTGTTTGCCTGTTAGCTCTTCTTCCATCAATTCCCAGGCTTTTTCGACCGAGGATTCAGGTTGCGGCAAACCCAGGCTTTCCAATTCCATAATGGCTGCTTCCAAAATCTCATCGGCCTGCATTTTTACCGGATCATCCGTCTTTTCATTCCCGGTAGCGTCGCGTAAAGTCCAACTGGAATAATCATACTTCAGGGCGCCAATCATTTTTACAATGTTGTGGTCGGCACCAAATATGCGTTGCAAAAAAAGCATGGTCTGGTTTTTCCAGGCTTCCAGATCAAAACTTTTTTCCATCAGCTTTTCTTTTTGCTGTCTCAGTAAGGCAATTTCTTTTTCAGCCATCATTGCTTTTTTCTGCAATTTACTCTATTGCCCGACGTTGTACAACACCTTGTGCTGAAAAACTATCCCAAAAATTCATTGACCTTTTGAAAAAAGGCCGGAAAGTAATTTTTGTTTGAAGCCACAATTTCTTTTCCAAACAGGAAGTCATCTCCCCCTTTAAAATCGGAAACTTTACCCCCGGCTTCTTTCAGGATAATGATTCCCGCAGCCACATCCCAGGCATGTAAAGCATGCTCAAAAAAGCCATCAAAGCGGCCACAAGCCACATAGGTCAGATCCACAGCAGCCGAGCCCATGCGGCGCATTCCACGGGTTTCAATCATAAAAAACTCCAGCAACTTCAGGTAATTGCCCAGCATGTCGAAGTTATAATACGGAAAACCTGTTGCCAGCAAGGTATCTTCATGCTTTTCGGTTTTCGACACCGAAATGGCCTGCCCGTTAAGCCAGGCGCCGCCACCTTTCCAGGCCAAGAAAAGCTCATCCTGCCCAATCTCATAAACCACGCCTGCCACGGGCTCCTCACCGTCAATCAGGGCAATAGACACCGAATGTGGAAAAATTCCATGAATAAAGTTGGTTGTTCCATCCAACGGATCGATCACCCATTTCAACTGCTCGCCCGAGGCCGATGCTGTGCCTTCTTCGGTAATAAAACCAGCTTCGGGGAGCAATTTCCGAAGCGCACTCACAATCATTTCCTCGGCATTCTTATCCACATAGGTTACCAGGCTGGCCTTGCCTTTCAATTCAATGTCGTCGTTGGTTATTTTAAGTCGTTCCTGACGAACGAATTGCCCAACTTCCTGGGCCAATATTTCAATAGACTGGCAAATTGTCTTTAATTCCATCTCTTTGTTTTTAGTTTGAAATTGGGCTAAATCAGTTCAATTTCAAAATTCCCCCCGTCATTTATTTCTGAAAGCTTCACCTCCCGAACCTGATTAACCAAACGGGAATCGAAAGGGGTTTCGACCCGAATGTAATTGTCGGTAAAACCGTGCAACAGCTCTCCGGTGGTTTCATTTTCGAAAAGAACCGAACGCGTTTGCCCTTCATTTTTTTCATAAAAAGCCCGCAATTTCTTTTCCGACAGCTTAATTAAACGACGGGTCCTTTCCTTACGTTCATCCACCGGAACAACAGGCTTTAACTCCAAGGCTTTGGTTCCCGGCCGTTCCGAATAAGGGAACGCGTGCAATTGCGTAACATCCAAATCAATCAAAAAGTTATAGCCATCTTGAAAAAGCGCTTCGGTCTCGCCATTCGACCCGGCAATAACATCAATGCCAATAAACGCATCAGGCAACACCGACCGGATTTTGGCCACCCGCTCAGCAAATAATTCGCGTTTGTAGCGTCGTTTCATCAACTCCAACACCTCGTTGGATCCGGCTTGCAAGGGTAAGTGGAAGTGTGGGGCAATGCGTTTCGAGCCAGCCACAAAATCAATGATTTCATCAGTCAGCAAATTGGGTTCAACCGATGAAATCCGGAGCCTTTCCAGGCCATCCACTTCATCCAGCTTTTTCAACAAATCAATAAAGGTTTCATTCGTACTTTTTCCAAAGTCACCAATGTTTACCCCAGTCAGTATAATTTCCTTGATGCCATTGCCCACGGTTTCCCGTGCTTTTTCCACCGTGTTGACGATGGTGTCGTTTCGGCTCCGCCCACGGGCAAAGGGAATGGTACAGTAGGTGCAAAAATAGTCGCAGCCATCCTGCACTTTCAGGAAGCTGCGTGTGCGATCGCCCCAAGAGGCGGCGTGATAATAATCGCGGTTTTTAGCCTGCGACTGAAGCAAACGAAAAGGCTGTTCACGTTTATTAAAATCATCAAAGAAATCCGTCATCCGGAACTTGGCATTGGTTCCCAGGATATAGTCCACCCCGGGAATTTCACCAATTACATCAGCCTGCAACTGTGCATAACAACCCGTTACAACCACCAAAGCCTCCGGATTGCGCCGAATAGCCTGACGAATCATATTCCGGCTCTTTTTATCGCTTTCGGCAGTTACCGAACAAGAATTGATCACATACACATCTGCCTTCTCCTTAAACCCTACCCGATCAAAACCTTTCACTTCAAAATGACGTGCGATGGTTGACGTTTCTGAAAAATTGAGCTTGCAGCCCAAGGTAAAAAACGCTGCTTTTTTGCCTGAAAACTCCATGAAATCCCTTTCGTTTAAATAATCGGGCAAAAGTATAAAAATCCGGCGAAATAGCGTGATTTACAATAAATCGCTAGCCAACTCAGCTAAATAACTTCGTTCTCCTTTAACCAGGTTGACATGTGAAAACAATTCCTGCTCCCTCATTTTATCGGTCATGTAAGCCAATCCGTTCGATTTCATATCCAGGTAAGGCGAATCAATTTGCTGCATATCGCCGGTAAAGACCATCTTCGTTCCTTCTCCGGCACGTGTAATAATGGTTTTGATTTCGTGCGGTGTCAGGTTCTGAGCTTCATCCACAATAAAAAAAGCGTTGGATAAACTCCGTCCCCGGATATAAGCCAGGGGCGTAATCAGCAAGCGTTCTTCCTTCAGTAGCTCTTCAATTTTCTGATACTCCTGGCTACGCGGGTTAAACGCATGCTTAATGACGGATAAATTATCGAAAAGCGGCTGCATATATGGACTGATCTTTTCAGAAGCATCTCCCGGCAAAAACCCCAGGTCGCGGTTGCTCAAGGCCACAATGGGGCGAGCCAGCAAAATCTGTTCATACTGTTTGTTTTGCTCCAAAGCGGCAGCCAGTGCCAGCAGGGTTTTCCCCGTACCGGCCTTTCCGGTTAACGAAACAAGTTTAACGTCCGGATCCAGCAGCGAGTTGATGCTGAAGGTTTGCTCGGCATTGCGTGGTTTAATGCCATAAGCCACGCGCTTCTCCACGCGCACAAGCCGCTGTGAGTTGCGGTTATAGCGAGCCAGCACACTTGAACTATTTCCTTTCAGAATGAAGTATTCATTGGCCATCGGTTCTTTGTCAACCTCCGACTCGGCATAAGGAAGCGTCCCTTCATTGTACAAACGGTCAATCAACTGATCCTTGTAGTTATCCACTTCACTAATGCTTTTTTCAAACACCTGAGGATCTTTAATCTTATCGTTTTGATAATCTTCAGCCAGAATACCCAACGATTTGGCCTTCATCCGCAAGTTGATATCTTTGGAAACAAGGATGGTTTGGCGGTTGGAATTTTCGTGTTTCACATATTCGGCCACCGCCAAAATCCGATGATCAGGAATATCTTCTTTGAACGATTGCTTCATGGCTTCGGTGAAAGGCTTGCCGGTTGCAATAATCAGTTTTCCAAGCCCTTCGCCCAACTGAATTCCGCCATTAAACAACTTTTCTCCTACAACGCCATCCAAAATTCGCACAAATTCCCGTGCCTGAAAGTTGATCGGATCATTTCCTCGCTTAAATTTGTCGAGTTCTTCCAGCACCGTTAACGGAAGGATGATATCATTATCTTTGAACTGGTAAATGCACGTGTGGTCGTGCAAAATGACATTTGTATCGAGTACAAATACTTTGGTGTCGATCTGCTTTTTTGCTGCCATAGTTCCAAGTTTTGCTTTTGCTAAATTTAACGAAAAAAAAGCTGACATGCACTTATTGAAGGACTCAAAACAAAGCAAATCTTATCAACACCTTAAACTCATTTTTCGGTAAATATATGATTAGCAATGACAAGTTATAAACACACCCTCGATTTTTTATATACGCGCTTACCCATGTACCAGCGAACAGGGCCGGCAGCCTACAAAAACACTCTGGACAATACGCTGGCTTTAGACCAATTTTTTGGCCATCCTCACAAGGAGTTTAAAACAATCCATGTGGGCGGCACCAATGGGAAAGGGTCAAGCTCCCACTTGCTGGCTTCGGTTTTGCAGGAAGCCGGTTATCAAGTTGGTCTTTACACCTCGCCCCACTTAATTGATTTCCGGGAACGAATTAAAATTAATGGCGAAATGATTCCAGAAGAGCAAGTGGTCGCATTTGTCGATCAATTCCGCCAATCGAAAGAGCTTCAGCAACTAGAGCCTTCCTTTTTTGAGATTACGGTGGCCATGGCTTTTGATTATTTCAGAAACCAGCAGGTTGACGTTGCGATTGTAGAAGTTGGCTTGGGCGGACGACTGGATTCAACCAACATTGTTGATCCTGAACTGGCACTTATTACCAACATAAGCCTCGACCATACCGCCTTGCTGGGCAACACCATTGAGCAGATTGCAGCTGAAAAAGCAGGCATTATAAAACCCCATGTACCTGTGGTCATTTCTGAAAGCAACCATGCCTACAATTTCGTATTTGAGGCAGTCGCCCACGAAAAGCACAGCCCCATCTCCTTTGCCGATCAGGAATTTCAAGCAGGCTATTCGATGCTCTTGCCAGAAGGAAAACAACTTTTCAATTTTCAGCAAAACGGAGAACTTGTTTTCCCGAATCTGAAAATGGACTTACTTGGCAACTACCAACAAAAAAATGCCTCTGGGGTTTTGAAAGCACTTGAGCTGTTAACCCAACAGGGCTGGGAAATTCCCCGGTCAGCAATTTATGAGGGATTTTCCAATGCATCTAGCAATACCGGACTTCGGGGCCGCTGGGAAGTCGTTGGAAACAATCCGTTGATGGTTTGTGATACGGCGCACAACGAAGCCGGACTAAAAGCGGTGGTTGCACAAATGCATGCGACTCCATGGAAGCAACTACATATTGTATTAGGCATGGTCAACGACAAAAATTTGGACTTGGCATTGGCGATTCTGCCTAAACAAGCCAACTATTATTTCACCCAGGCCAGTATCCCCAGAGCGCTTCCTGCAGCTGACCTGGCTAAGCAGGCAGCCGCTTTCGGGCTACACGGAGAAGTAGTCTCACCTGTTTCTGAAGCAGTTGCAAAAGCCCAAGCGCAGGCAGAAGCCGAAGACCTGATCTATATTGGCGGAAGCACCTTTGTGGTGGCTGATTATTTTTCTTAATTTTTTCCATTTTTCTTTTGCTTGCCTGAAAAAAGGATTTATATTTGCATCGCCTTTCTGAAAAGGAGGTGAGTTCAGAAAACATTCGGGCGGTTAGCTCAGTTGGTTCAGAGCATCTGGTTTACACCCAGAGGGTCGGGGGTTCGAATCCCTCACCGCCCACAAAAGAGAAATATCCAAATGGTATTTCTCTTTTTTATGCCTCAAATAATCTTGAAGAATACAGAAAACACAGGCGACTCCGAGTCTCTGACATTTTTTTTCGATTATTTTCAAAGTTATTTTGGTATCGCAAAAAAAGACTCTATATTTGCAACGCCTTTCTGAAAAGGAGGTGAGTTCAGAAAACATTCGGGCGGTTAGCTCAGTTGGTTCAGAGCATCTGGTTTACACCCAGAGGGTCGGGGGTTCGAATCCCTCACCGCCCACAAAAAGAGAAATATCCAAGTGGTATTTCTCTTTTTTTATGCTCTGTTTTTTAGAGCACCTTCAAAAAATACCATGAGGTCTCCCCCATGGTATTAATAAGCTTTTAATTCGTTTACAGCTAGTTATTTTAATTCGATTGGTTGTATTTTCGATTTTTCAACACCGCGGAGTGCGGAATAGGTTTTAATCATCTCCTCCAGCTTTTCCGGTTGTTCCTGAGCCAGATTTTGCTGCTGTCCCAAATCATCTTTCAGATTATACAGTTGAAAATCCTTCGAATTTCCAATCTCAATATTGACACTCTTGATCTTTGCTGGTCCTTTGTAAGGAGGAATCATCAGCCAGTCGCCTTTACGCAGGGCAGTACGGCTAGTGGCTTCAAGCACCAACTCCTCCCGTCCGGCAGCACTTTCACCAAGCAACACGGGTAATAAATCCTGACTATCGGTTGTCTTCTCTTCCGTGCCAGCCAAGGAAGCCAGAGAAGCTAACAAGTCCATCTGGCAAAGCAGAGCATCAGATACCTGAGGAGTAATTTTACCTTTCCAGTAAGTGATAAACGGCACGCGTGTACCCGCTTCAAACAAACTGTATTTTCCACCCCGAAGAGGACCTGACGGCGTATGACTTCCAAGTTTCTCAACAGCATCATCATAATAACCATCATTAATTACAGGCCCGTTATCACTGCTCAATACAATCAGCGTATTCTCCAATAAGCCCTCTTCTTCCAGTGTTTTAACAAATTCACCAATACACCAGTCGGCCTCAACAATTACATCCCCACGGGGGCCCATGGTGGTTGAACCTACAAAACGAGGATGTGGCGTACGTGGCACGTGCGGTTGCTGCATGGCATAATACAAGAAGAAGGGCTCATCCTTATGCTTTCTCACATACTCCTGCGCTTTTATCAAAAAGTGGTCGGCCATGTCCACATCACTCCATTTAGCCGCTTCCCCGCCTTTCATGAATCCAATACGCGGAACGCCATTCACAATGCTATTGTTATGTCCATGATGCCATTTCATGGTCAGCAATTCCGGATTATCTTTTCCTGTTGGCTCACCCTCAAAGTTGTGCTGATAGCTGATTTCAATCGGGTCATTAGGATCCAAATTATCCACATAACCATTGTCGATATATACGGTTGGAACCCGGTCTTGTGTAGCAGCCATAATGTAAGCATCATCAAACCCCATTTCATTTGGTCCGGGAGCGATATGCCCATTCCAGTCAACCACTCCGGTTCCCAGGCCAAGGTGCCATTTCCCCACGATTCCGGTGTGATAACCTTGTTTTTTAAGCATTTTAGGAATAGTTACCTGTGCGGTATCAATAATTAAAGGTGCCGTTCCCGGAAGAATATTAGCATCCTTGTTTCTCCAGGGATACACGCCGGTTAACAAGCCAAAACGGCTGGGCGTGCAGGTCGCCGAGGTGGCATGAGCGTCGGTAAACCGAACGCCTCCATTGGCAAGGGCATCCATGTTTGGCGTTTTAAGCTGAGTTGCCCCATAGGCACTCACATCCCCATAACCCAAATCATCGAGGTAAATTACAACAATGTTGGGGTTAAGCTCTGTCGCTTGTTTTTCGCTTGTTGTGCAGGCCGTAACCGCGGCCATACAAGTAGTAGTCAGTAGTAGATTTTTCATTACTTATTAATATTGAGAATTAGTGCTTATTTCAGTTGCCATTTTTCCTGCCAGTGAATAACTGGTTTGTCATTTTCAAACATGATGGGTAGCCAGATATAGCGTCCATCGATGGCATTTTCAGGGCTCCAACGGTCAGCCATAAAAATAAACTCACCCGGGTTATGCGGATTTTCAAAAATAAAGGTACTCTGGGAATCGAAGGTAGTTTGTTGTTGCACACTGGTTCCCCGACAGGGATTCCCCAAAGATTTCCACGGCCCCCAAATGGAGTCAGCCACAAACGAGCGGGCTGCATTGGGCGCCCACCCCGTGCAACCAGAAGCAATCAGGTAATATTTGCCGTCTTTCTTAAAAATAGCCGGTGCTTCATTATGCCCGGCAGGCAATACCGCAACATAGCGCCCGGAAAAGTCCGTGTATTCCTCATTCAACTCAGCAATATGCAAGGTCAGATTCTCTTCCGAAGCATGAATATGATAGGCTTTCCCGTCATCATCCACAAAAAGGGTCATATCACGGGCCATTTGTCCTTTCTCTAAATCACGATGAACAAACAAGCCATCAGCAACGGCAGCGAGCCATTCCTCCGACCAGCTCTTCAAGTCTTCAGGAAAACGCATTTGCTTTTGCTCTGCCGTAAAATTCATCGGCCACCGCCCCGCATTGGGATTGACACTGTGTTGATAGGTAAATGGACCAATAGGTGAGTCAGCAACGGCCAAGCCGGTTTTTGCTGCTGAATACCCCATTCCTTTCAATTCATGATGAAACCACATCACAAATTTGCCCGTCTTTTTATTGAAAATAACTTTCGGACGTTCGATGATACATCCTTGCACAATCGGGCTCTCAGGATCATTGGAAACCCGAAGGGCAATTCCCTCATCTTTCCAGCTGTACAAATCGGTGGAAGAATAAACATGCACCCCCACCTTGGCCTGATTACCGGCTTTGCCTTCAATCTTGTGTTCGCCGTACCAATAGTAGGTTCCTTCAAACTCCAGCAAGCCGCCTCCATGTGCGTTGATATGAACACCGTTGTTATCGGGCCAGATTGCTCCGGGCTCGAAGTGTTGTTGCTTGTTGTTTTGAGCCGAGCAAAACAAACTCAGCAAAACAAAAGTCAGGGTCGTTAGTTCTTTGGATAATTTCACTTTCTAAAATTAGTTAAGTTTTTAAGTCTGCTCATCGTTTATCCTTCTTAATTCTATTGCAAAACTCGCTATTGTCTGAAATCGGTATTATTAGAGATAAGCCCCAAACTCCCCAAAAAATCAGCACAGGCCGCCTTCACATTGTAAATACTTGCCTTCTTTTCACGAACGGCCTTGACGACCTCCACAAATGGCTGTTTATTGTCAACATATAGCAAGAAATTCAGGCTCATCAAGGCCAGGTCCATGTTGTTGCTGAGGCAAAATTGTTTCAGCCGGTTTTCTGCCAATTCATTTTGAAAAAGCTGAAAAGCAATGGCCGAAGCCGTGATTGCCACGGGAGGATAGCTGTCTGTCATGGCCTCAACAATTTCAGGCTCGAATGCTTTCAAATCTTCCGAGTGCTGCGACCTTAAGCCAATCATAGCCCAATAGCGAACGATTTTATTATCGGACTGAAGCAATTCAAACTGCTGCTTAGCCACCTTTTTGCCTCGCATTCCCGACAAGGAAGAAGCCTTGTAGATTTCCTCAACCGGATAGTTTTGATCATTCAGTCGGAATTCATAAGGCGTTGTTGTCTCTGAAATCAAGCCAATTTCATATTCAGGCAAAAGCAAAACATCACGAGCACGAAGAATCTCCATTTTCAACTGGCTACGCATTTGCTCCAAAACAGGCTTGAAATCAGGATTAGCAACCAGGTTTTTGGTTTCCCAAGGATCATTTTCAATGTCATATAAAAATTCAGCGGATCGTTCTGCAAACAAGCTTTGCTGCAAGTCATTCAGTTTGTTTTCAGCCAGGTCCTTGCGCATTTGCTGTTTAATCTCCCCAATTTCCATGTAGCGGATGTACCTGGCTTCAGGCATAAACGGCATGAAATTTCGGGAATACACAAACTTACCATCCGTCACTGTTCGCACTTTATCGATTCCATTGTCTGAGCGATCTGAAGATAAAAACAGGTAATCGGCCTTTTCAGAGCGATTGGCCCCCAGCAAGCTTCGGCCTTCCAAATGGGCAGCCGGCTCCCCGTCTGCCAAACGGATCATCGTTGGTGCCAGATCCGTAAAATCAACCAACTCATCGGTAACCACGCCCGTTCCCCATGGCGAAAGATCCTTGTACATTTCAGGAAACCAAACCACAAATGGCACCCGGTACCCCAGGTTAATCCCATTGGTTTTCCCGCGCGGAATGCCCTCTCCGTGATCGGCATAAAAGAAGATAATCGTACTGTCTTTCAATCCATCCTTTTTCAGCCGGGTCAACAAAGCTCCAATCTTATTATCCGTTAGTTTGATGGAATTATAGACACGGGCCATCTGCCTGCGCATTTCAGGGTTATCCGTGTAAAATGGTGGCATCTCAAAATCGTCATCGCCAATGCGTTCTGCTTCTTCCAGATGTTCCAGCACATGCTGTTCATACCACGCATAACTTTCTGTCATCGTTCGGGACTGGTGACTATCTACCAAGTTAAAAACGGCAAAAAAGGGCTGTCCCGGCTGTCGGTTCCACCAGCCCGCCTTGCCCGAGCTTTCATGCCAGGCTTCTTTAATAAAGTCCTTAGCCCGGGCTACATTGTAGTCAGTTTTACTGTTGTTGGTGGTGTAGTAACCTTCCGATTTCAGGTAATAAGGAAATCCTTTGATTAACTCCGGAACCGGATAGTTGCTCCGGTGATTTCCGGTGCCTGTTTTATAGGTCTTCACGCCGGTTATAATGGCTGATCGGCTGGGCGAACAAACTGTTCCGGTAGAAAACGCATTTGTAAAACGAACGCCTTCGCCGGCCAACCGGTCAATAACAGGTGTCCGGGCATCTTCATTGCCATAGCATCCAATAAATTGGGGCGAAGTATCTTCGATGGTGATCCACAAAATGTTGGGTTTGGGCTGTGCCCATGCTGTGCTTCCAACTAGCAACGGTATCCAAAGCAGTATTCTCGGTGGTTTAGTGAGGTTCATAGGAGGTAACTTTAGTTCAGGCTATTTTATTTCAGCAACTTAATTTGAAATAAATATGCTAAATTAATTGATTCTGATCAATTTAAAGCCGAACTATTTAACAGGATGATCTAAAAAAAAAGAGAAGCATCGGAAAAATGCTTCTCTTTTCCGCCAGGGCTTTTAAGCCTGGTCTTCTAAAATCATCTCCTCCATTCTGAGGACTAGTTTTCCAGCTTCAATGCTCCATCACGCTGGCGGATGCTATAGCTTTTTCCTTTTTTTGTTTTGAAAGTCAATTCCTGATCAAGATAACGAACCGTGCAAGTTTCACCAGCATTTGAAATAATTGTGGCTTGCAAGAGTTGGTTATCCTTCCACTCCAATGAAACCTGAAAATTACCGCGTGCCGAAAGTCCGCTGATTGATCCACTTCCCCAGGCCGCAGGAAGAGCAGGCAACAAATGAATAAAGCCCATGTGACTTTGTAGCAGCATTTCAGTAACTCCGGCTACCCCGCCAAAGTTTCCATCAATCTGAAACGGAGGATGCGTATCCCACAGGTTATCCAGCGTTCCGTTTTTCAACAGATTGCCATACAATTTATAGGCATGATCGCCATCGTGCAGGCGCGCCCACTGGTTTAGCTTCCAGCCCATACTCCATCCGGTAGCAAAATCGCCCCGATGCTCCAAAACCACGCGCGAAGCTTCTGCCAGTTCGGGAGTCGCAATAGGCGAAATCGTATGTCCCGGATGCAAGCCAAACAGGTGGTTCACATGGCGGTGCTTATCTTTCGGGTCATCAATATCTTCCGACCACTCCATCAATTGACCATAGCGCCCAATTTGATAAGGAGCCAGTTTTTCCAAAACCTCAGCCCACTGCTTGCGTTCCTGCTTGTCGACTCCTAAAATCTCACTGGCTTCCATGGCATTCAACAGGATTTCACGAACCACTGCGTGTACGAAGGTGGTTCCCTGATCAACCGGGCCATGTTCCGGAGACGTTGACGGCGCTGCGGTATAGCTTCCATCAGGCTTGTGCCACAAATAGTCCACCGCAAACTGCGCACTACTTTTGATTAGCTCATAGCCTGTTTCTTTCAGAAACTGTTTATCGCGCGTATAATCGTAATACTCCCAAACATGGGTCGCCAGCCACGGTCCGGCCATTGGGTTAAAATTCCACGACATATCCTGGCTGGTTAGCGGAGCCGTAAAACCAAAGATGTTTCCTGAAATGGAAGCAGTCCATCCACGAGCACCAAAATAGGACCTGGCCGTTTCGGCACCCGGTTTGGTCAACGTGCGAATAAAATCAATCATCGGCAGCATACATTCATCCAAACTGGTGGCGCAGGCTGGCCAGTAGTTCATTTGTACATTGATGTTGTTGTGGTAATCGACCCGCCATGGACCATCCACATTATTGTGCCAAAGCCCCTGCAGGTTAGCTGGCAAATTACCTGGCCGAGAGCTGGAAATGAGCAGGTAACGTCCAAACTGGTAATACAATTCTTCCAGGTGAAAATCCTTTTCTCCCGCACGGTAACGCTCCAAACGCTTGTTGGTTGGCAACATCGGGCTTTCTGTCGTTGGGTTCAAGTTCAAACGAACGCGGTTAAACAGGGTGGAATAATCCTGGTAATGATTGCTAAAAAGTTGATCGTACCCCTTGCTCATTGCCTGTTTCATACGGTTTTGAGTGGTTGCAAGCGGATCAACTCCCACATAGGTTTTCGGATCTGAAAAGTCCGGATCAAAATTCATTTGGTAATCGGTGTCTGCCGTAAGCAGAAAAACCACTTCATCGGCTCCGGTTACCTTCAGCTTACCATCCGCATTCGAAAAAGTTCCGCCTTTCGCAGTAGCCTGAATCCGAATCACAAACTGCATGTTATTGTTATCCAAACGGCCGGTATAAACCAATCCGTTTTGTCCATCAGCCTGCATCGTACCTTCCGACACCGGATTGGGGGCATAACTCAAATTCAGGTTTTGCTTCCCTTTTTCAGTGGCCGAAAACCGGATGACCATCGCCTGGTCCGGATAAGAAATAAAAGTTCGTCGTTGATAATGAATTTGATCGGCCTGAAACTGCACCACAGCCAAAGCCGAGTCCACTGACAGAATGCGCTGATAATCGCTTATCGCTGTTTCATCAATTCCGGTTTCAATGTACAGCTCCCCCATGGTTGTGAAATTGCCAAAGCGGAACGGTTTCTCAGCATCGGATGCATAAGGCACCAGACCATTGAAGTTTTCACGGGTCAAGCGGGCTGCTTTCGCCTGGTCGCCATCAACAAAAGCCTGACGAATATCGTCTAGCAAATGAGCCGACTGCTTGTTGGCATTCCAATAATAAGCTGCTCCTTTAGCCGTATTGGGACCTCCCCGCCACAGCGTTTTTTCGTTCAGAGTGATGCGCTCAGTGGCAACCGATCCCATCACATTGGCCCCCAGGCTTCCGTTACCCAAAGGCAACGATTTGGATTCCCAGTCCTGATCAGCATTTCGGGCTGAATTTCCAGCAGATATGGGTTTGTCCTCTCCTTTGTAGCGACTTTCATCACCACTGTACCAAATGGCTTTTCCACTCAGATCATTCGGCTCATCAAACCAAACCGACAAGCCTTTGGTGTAGGTTGTTTGGGCCTGAACAGGCCCCAAAAGTGCCAATAAACAGGTTATCAGCATAAGGTGTTTCATTGTTATTTTAATCATTCGTTTCGTGTTTTTATATCGATTAGTCAAACAGGATTTGAAAATAAAGTTTTAAAAATAGGATAATTTCATTCAATAGAAAACCTTCAAAGAGGTGCTTATCTGAAATAAAACACGGGAAAAGTTGACTAAAAATCAACAAGTCCCGCGTTCATAGCTTCAGCTACATTTTGCAAGCTTCTACAATTATTTCTGAATGTCTCTCCTGTTTTTGCATTAAGGCAGTGAATTAAAATCAATTGCAGGGCGCTTCCCTTTAGCCTCGCGGGTAAACTGTGCGCCAAAATCCGTTTTCCCGGTGAAGAACCCACAATTTTTCAGGAAGAAGGTATCGCCAAACTGGCCCCCGGCATAGTCCAAACGCGAATTTTTGCGAGCCGTAGCATCTGCTGAAAAGGCTGCCTGATTCAATTCAGTCCAATTTCCTTTCGCATCCACCACCCATTGGTTGGTGTAATGCACCTTTCGGCTCGATGTTCCGGCCTGCGGAATAAAGTTCTCCAAAAACGAGTGCAAACCCGTGAGGTACGTATCTGTTTTCGGGCGTTCAAAACTGGCAATCAGTGACCAGTCTTCTGTTTCAGGATCAAAGAACCACGCTGTAAATGTGGTGGAATTATCACCATTAGGCACACCCTTCAACAAAAAGCCATAAGTAACTCCGGCCTTCCACATAAACTTCTTATAGCTTTGTCCGCCGGAGCCTTCATTCCCAAATTCACCCGTATGAACACCTTCTCCTTTTCGAAGCATTTTGATTCGTTGATCTTCCGGTATTTCATTGGGATTATCGGTATGAAACGGACTCCAAACAGAAAATAAAATACGACGTTCTTCGGCAGAGTTCACCTGAATACCGAAATAGCCCTGACCAAAACCATTGGCCATAAAGTAAGAGCCAATCACATCTTCGCCAACAGGAACAGTAATTTCATTGTAAAAATAAGTAACATCCTTTACCGTTTCGGGAACCAGATAACGCAAATGCACCGATGGTCCCCGGCGGCCCCAGTAAAAGTCATCTTTCGCAAAATAGAATCCCTTTTCGGTCGGCACTCCGTTCACTGCCACATCACTGATTTGAACAGTTGCATCGCCATCAAGCAGGCTGATGTCCAGCTGTTGGTACCCCGGATTGTTCACCGTGAAATCGCCTGCCCAAAGAATGGTCGGCGTTTCGTTTGTCAACTCGACCGTTTTCTCTTGTGCCCCCATTGCCAATTTTAGCCGCGCTTTTCCATTCATCACGTGGCCCTTAATTCCCAACTGAATTGTGCCGGTTTCTTCAGCATAAAAAAAAGTCCGAAATACTTTAGAATAACCATTCTGAATGTGAATCCCATCCGGGCCAATGTTTTCAGTTGTTTTCGAACCATTATTGATCACCCAGCTGTTGCCGGTGGTTGGAATGAATACCTGAGCCTGAAGCGTTTTTGCCACCATTCCGGCCTGAAGCGCTAAAGCCAGCAAAGCCGCTACAAACATTTTTACAATCTGATTTTGCTTTTTCATATGTTTACTGTTAGTTTTTTCTACTTGTTTGATTTGTATTATCATTCACAGGTTGGCGTTTATTCCCAAATAATTTCCTGAAGCTGAGTAGGCTGTTTTGAATTGAGAATACGAACTCCAGTGATTTTCTGACTCTTATCTGCCGTTTTATCCGAATAGTGCACCCGTGTTCCATTGGCATAAATAATTTCCACACCACTGGTGTCACCCACAACCCATACTTGTGATCCGGAGGCAGTTTCCGGCTTTGGAATTACCAAGGCTTCGCTTGATTGAGGCACCGTGTAGAAAGAAAACAAGTCGCCATCAGATAGAGCCGTTTCGCTGTTGATACGTGCATCTTCCGGCACATCTACCTTAAATTGATTAACCTTAAGCTCAAGCTTTTCTTCAGATTTATTCCGGAAACGAATATAACGGATTTGATGCTTCTGATCCAACCTTGCTTGCAACTCGGCTTCATCACTATGCATTGGCTGGGTTTTCCATTCCACTCCATCGGTTGAAACCTGCACTTCTCCGCGCTCGCTCACTTCCGGATTGTCCAGTTTTAGGTGAATGTAGTTGGCATAAATACCGTCCGGTAGTTCAATGCCTATAAAATCATCCGGCTGCAAGGCAATCACTTCAAGCATGGGTTTTATCGTAACAAACTTACCCTGACGACTCACCGGAACACGCTTCAAAGCCTCAACCGAAGTCAACAACTGATATTGCTCCTGACTGTCGTTAGCGATGTCAGCATACTGGTTGCCCGTAAATTTTGCAAAACGTTCCTGGGCTAATTGCTGAAAAAGTTGATTTACAAAAGGAGTGAGCACGGTTCCCCCCACTTCGCACCCGCGAGCCCAGCGATCAGGAGCACCTTTCAACTTTTGCTGATGGCTGTATTGCTCCATTGCCTGCAACTGCCCAAACACCTTGTTGATTTGGCTAAACATATCTTCTGGCTGCGCCGCTGAAACTTCGGCTAAAGCCATGGTCTCTTTTCCGGCCCGGCCTAAAGCTTCAAACGATAGTAACCAATACTCCAACTCATCATAAAGTGCCGGATTGACTTCGGGAAGTTGACTTTGAAGCCGGTGTGCAGCTTGAATGATATGATCAAACTCGTCCTTCAATCGTATTTTCACAGAATCAGTCATGTTGTTTTGTTCCTTGCAGGAAGCCAAGGCAGCCGAAGTATAGGGTAAAATGGCAACTGATTCTTCGCGCCGATAGCCATGAGAGTTCGGTCCCTGGTCGCTGTTATGACTTGCAAAAAGCAACATCTCGTTGTGCAGCTCCGGAAACAAACGCAGAATCCCGTCAATCCACGACTGCTGCGATTGAAAACCAGCCATATTCCAGGTGTAATCAGCTACTCCAAACAAGCCAATCTTCGATGCTTCCGGCTTATCCATTGGATTGGAAGCAAAGCCTGAAAGGGTTCCCAGATTATTGGGATCCAATCCATAAGTTCGTCCTAAAAGCAAGCGGGTACGCACATAATCGCTTACCGGCCAGTTCCACCAGATAAAGGCTTTCCGGTTTATCTGAGCATTGATCCAATCCATGCCATCGCGCTCAATGTCGGCGCACACCGAATTGCCGGTCCACATGATGTTAATATCGTGATCCAGCTGCTTACCCAAAATTGACAGGTAGTCACCACCCGACCAGGCTCGATTGTATTGCGTTGGGCACATAATCAGTGGTGTAACATCATCCTTTTTTCGCACAAATTCGGCATTCAGGTAATTCAACATTTCAGCTTGTCGCGAAGCATCAGTCCCTTCTCCGCTGATATCGTCAAAAAATACCGCAAACGAACGCACCCCAAGCTCATACATCATTTCAAACTTTTGCAAACAAGCCACAAAGTCGTCAATCAATCCGTCGCCATCAGTGTCGGTCCAGTGAATATCTCTCCCCGGGTGAACGGCCCAAACAAAGTTGATCTGGTTTTGCAAGGCCGTTTCGGCCAGCTCGGTAATCTGAGCGGCTTTATCGTCAGGATAAGGTTCCCGCCATTGGTCGGAAAACCCGTGAAAAGGATCATCCTTCGGCCCATAAATGTAAGTGTTCAGCTTATACTTTCCATAAAATTCAAGCTGACTCAGTCGGTCCGCATGACTCCAGGGCTTGCCGTAGAATCCCTCAACAGTACCACGAAATTCAACATCGGGCCAATCGACAATCTCAACGGCCGGCAGGCTCAAGCCATCCTCTGTTTTTTCCAACAGCTGACTTAAACTTTGCGCGGCATAAAAAACCCCCGCAGCATCGCGTCCTACCAGAATAATCTTCTTTGCAGAAACCGCTAAAAAATAGCCCTCGGCCTGTTCCGGAACCTTACTGTAGTTTTTCGTTCCCGGTTCGCCAGCCAAAGCAGCTACCACTTTCACTGAAAAACCATCCAGCATGCCATGCAACAGCTGCCTGCTGGCCGCATCAAGCTGGTCACTTAATTTCCAACTTGTACGTCCTTTCTTCAGTAAAACATTTTCTCCTTTCGGATTCACTTGTTGAGGAACCGGATAGATGTCCGGCATTTCGAAACCGGACTGTCGTTGATCTGCCAGTAAGGCCGCCACATCCGACTTCGTCTCCTCAACTTCCACTTGCACATTCGTCGCGCTTCCGCTTGTCGCTGCCATCAATTCCAGACCAAGCAGCAACAAGCTCCATTTTCTAAACATCATTTGTTTTCAATAATTAGTAGTAGAGTAATAAAAGTAGTATTCTTCTATTCTCCGTAAACCAGCGTTCGCGCACCGTCAAATGCAACTGCCTCAATTCGGGTTGCACCTGCAGGGTAGGCAACTAAGGTAGACCGATTGTTGGCATCGCCTGTGCCTACCATGGTTATCCAGCTAAGCTCATCTCCGGAGAAAGTTTCAAATATAGTGACATTTCTCCATGCCGCATGATCTACTTTTACCTGATTACTCAGAGCCACGACTCCCTCTCCATAAGTTCCAACTACGGGCAAACGGTTTTTGTAGGCCTGATAACTATTGACTGAAATATATTGTATTGAATGATTCAACTCCGGTTTGGGATACTGACTGATGTAACTCACCGTTTCATCAACCATACTTTGAGTAATGGTTTTTTGCCGGTTAGTATAATCATTAAACATTTTATCAACAGGTGTTAGCATTCCAATTTGAGTAAAAAAGTCGGTCAAATCATATTGTACTGCATCACATACATTCTTCACAAAATTCAATTGCAACTGTCCATGAGGCATCCCAGACTCATTCGTATTCCGAACGGCTTCAAAAACATCAGCATAGAAGTAAGGTCGATGCCATTCATTGCCTTCACCAGCAATATGAAAAAACAACTGCAACTGCCACAGCGGAACCAAACTAACAAACACGTCGCCTCCCCATATATTATTCGCATTGGGTCCATAGTTTGCATCAGGCCCCGCCTGAAGCCCCCATTCCTGTTGGTTTATAAAGGCATTATTCATGTAAGCGTTGAAACGCCCCCCAACCATACCTCCAACATTCTCATGCTCCAAACGCATGCTGTAGGGTGTATAGTTAAACTGACTCCACTTGGAGAAAATATTATTGGTTACTTCTGTGGTACCCACCCAAACCAGTCCGGGGCGTGTCTGATTAACATGACCAAATTCATGGGCCGGGCCCCAATTGCTATTTCTTAATTTCTGCGGATCGGCGATGGTACTCATGGTATTATCATGAAAAGCAGCCCCCCAACCATCAGCATGCATGTAACCTTCCCAAATAACCCGCCCCAACATATGATTTTTAGGTAGCCGGTTATATTTCCTAAGTCCCATCATAGTCTGCTGGCTACTCACAATACTGTCGTAAATGGTTGTCAGTTCGTGCAAACTATTCAGACTGTAGTTTTTCAGTGAGTTGACACTATAGGCCAATTGCACACGCTCGCCCTTGATATCCATAATCCCACTAACAGCCTGCTCCAAAAGTGTTCGCCCATCTTCGTTGGAGTGTCTGCTTATATCGAAGTAGCCATTAACTTGTCCGGAGGCAATGTGCACTTTAACCTTTGGCAAGCTTTCATAGTCGTTGCTATAATAGCTAATGTAGCCATTTCCCTGGCCTTTCATACTCAATACATTCAATCCCTCCTTCAAAGGATAAGAATTGTCATCGCCCGATGGGCCAAAGTCTTTCACTCGTAACTGCATGTCAGCTCCTTGTTTCTCGCCAACAAACAGGATCACTTCTTCTTCGGCAGAAAAATAGATTCCTGTTGGATTCTCAAACTGACTATAAGCACTGGTTTTCAACTCTGAAGCTAATTCTCCAAAAGGCCGATATGGTTCATATTCCTGTACACGAAACTCCTTCGGATATTTCCCGGTCAACAGGTAAGCTGCAATATTTTGTAAGAATTGGTTTTTAATTTGAGCCAGGTCATTGATCCCAATGCCAGGAGCAAGTTCTGAGAAGGTTGCATCAGTAAAGAATTTCAAATCCTGATCCAAGGCATTAAGCGACTTACTTTCATAACATTCGAACTCGGCGAGAGAAACATAATATTTACCGGCATCATGCGTGTAGGCATCGGTCACGATAATTTTAACCCCTCGGGGGTTCAAAACAGGTGTTTCGAAAGACACGACCACAGGATTATTGCTATTGGCTGCAGCAATGTCAGCCACCTTTTCATAGGTGGGTTTCTCCTGAGTTTTCACCCACACAGTAGCCGTTTTAATGATCCCATTGGCTCCACTGATCCGTGGATGAAGCACCAGGTAATTCATCACCGAAGATTGTTCCGGATCCAGCATATATTCAAATGTAATTGCCGGCTTGTCGGGCATACCTCCCCATGGTGAGTGATATAAAGTACCAAGCTCCCCATCCAAGCTCATGTCAATATTCTGGCCACCCTGGAACTTATCTGATGGTGTAAGAGTCGCTGAAAGCACAGGCAGCTTCTGATCCTTCTCAAAAACATCGGAAGACCCTGGCTCATAATCATCAGACACCACGATCAACTGCTTTACAAACACAGTATCTGCCAAATCGCCTTCTTCATGCGAGAAATAAAGGTGTCCCTCACGAACATCACTGTCTGAAAGGTTTTTAATATTAAAGGTGAAGGTATACTTCACCGGATTGATGGATACACTTTTCAGCTGGGTCGTATTTTCCATCCAATCCACTTCACTTTCAGCTTTCACTCCAACATTGGAGTACAATTCAATGGTAAGATCTTTCGACCTAAAATCGGTCATTAAAGTATCGATGGAAACAAAAATGGAAGGTTCAATACCAAACTGCATTACCGAAATGGTTTGGCTTAAGTTGCCATGCGTTAGTTTTATTGTTGTGCTGCGCGATGCTAAAGCCGCATTTTCGTCCACCGAAATACTTAAGTTTTTCGATTGGCTATTGTAACTGGTCATACACCAGCTGGCAGAGCTTTCAATTTGCAGGTTCTCTGCATTGGTATTGACTTGGATGTTCGAGGAGGATTCCTGAGCTAAAAAGCCAATTTCAAGTTTGCTTTGGTCGATCTCAAGAACGGGAGTAGCTAAGGTTACTTCAGAATTTTTGCTGCACGACTGGAGCAACATCAGGTGTATTCCCATCAATAACAGGATCAATTTCATTTTTTTCATCGTTTCATGTTTAGTTCTACAATAATTAAATGCTTTACCGGAATCCCCTTGTATCTAGCCTAGAAAGTTAAGCTACAGACTACAATCTTACAACATCGCTGAAACTTCAGAGCTCCACCATTGAGAAAAGCGATCTCTAAAAAAATCGAACAGAATGGGGTTGACTCTATTTTCAAACGGCTTCGGGCGTAAACTCTCAAAAACAAAATTTCATTGAACGAGAAATCAGGAAATGAACTCCGGTTCCTTTTGGGTATAAAAAAAGCCGGCAGGTCAGGATTCCCGACCTGCCGGCACAAACTTAACTGAATAAAATTCAGCAACTAAAACTAGCGGTAATCTTTTTCGGCTTCTTCTTCCAGATCTATAATCCGCTCACCCATACTAAATAAATGGATCGTGCTTAAATGTGTATAAGTTTTATTACCCGGATTGGAAATAATTCGAATACGGAAATAACGCGATTCATGATTTTTACCAAACGTGAGTGTTTTTTCATCATCAACCGGAGTTGTTGGCAGGTTTTCAGATGAAACCCATACGGTCTCCCATTCTATTCCATCTTCACTAACCTGCAAGTCAAACTGATCCGGACGACCTCCATTATCACCATTCTGCCTGAATGTATAATGCATTCCACCAAGCTTGGTTACTTCTGCAAAAGTAACCTGGATATAATGCGGAAGCGGGGCAACTCCCGAAGACCAAGCCGAATGCCAATAGGTATTGATGTTGCCATCCAACAGGTTTTTCTTGGGACCTTCACTGGATTCCTGTGTAAAGGTTTCAATCATGTCTTCCGTCAACTCCAACATGGTTGCATTTTCGATGTCATAAGTAATATCCAACGGACGACGAATAGGACGAACTGCATCTGTTGTTACAATATCTCCACCAATCACAGCTTCATTGAAAGTTTGTAGTTCAAACACGTATTCATTCTTATTTATCAAACCATCAATCAATACACTATCAGTATAAATACTGGAATTGGTATTGATTGTACGCCCATTTTTCTCATAACGGGTTTGTACATAGAAGTAGTTTGAATCAGTAGGGATAGTCCATGACACCAGTACCCCCCCAATCCTTGGTTCAACAGAAATCTCACTCACTTGTGAGGGGAGCTGGTAAGTTTTATCGTCTTCGTCATCATTGCATCCTGCAACAAAGGCCAGGAAAAATGAAGACAGGATAAATAATAATATCTTATTCATTGTCAAAAGCTTTTAAATTAATTAATACCCTGGATTTTGAACCAATTTTTCATTCTTGTCAATCTCAGATTGTGGTAAAGGCATCAGATAGAAAGCCGGTGAACGGAACTGACGTTGAAAAGGAACCGTTGTCACCCGGAAAAATTCATCGTCGGTCGCTCCCTGAATGTTCATCCCTTCAGCCTGAGTTCCCAAATGGGTCTCAGCAACCATCCAGCGTCTTAAATCCCAAAATCGTTGATTCTCCAAATAGAATTCGATTGTTCGTTCATCCCGAACAATGCGTCGCAGTGTAGCCCTGTTCGTTGCTCCACCAACTGCAGCCCATGCTTCATCTACCGATGGAACTCCGGCACGCTCTCTTACCAAGTCAAGGTATTGTTTGGCAATATTGAACTCCGCTCCACTTCCATATTCGATAAGTGCTTCGGCATACATCAGGTATAGATCGGCCAAACGAATTACCGGCCAGGGATATTGCTGAGAAGGCACTGTTAGTGAGGGTTGCTCCAGTTTGGGGTGAACACCCTTTTTATTTAAGTATCCGGTTGGCGAGTAGTTATTACTACGCCCCTGAATTCCACAGTTATCATTACGTCTGAACTGTGTTCTAATCTGTTCAACCACTTCTCCATCCACATCTCTAATCACCTCATAAAAACTGTTGTGATATGAAATCCACGCATTAAAACGAGGTTCCCTGTCCAGATTCAATTTCAAAGTTGTCCCGTTAGGTCCGGTTGCAATCGAATAACGGTTATCGTAGTCAAACTCCGGATCAACATCAATAGGCAAGCCGTTTTCGGTATAAAATGCTTCAACTATACTCAAAGTGGGTGCTACTCCATTCCAGGCACGCCCTTGAATGAAAGGTGTTGATTTATTCTGTAAATCATAGTATCCTTCCCGACGCGTATCAGCCCAGATGATTTCCTCGCTGTAACGATCAATAAACGTATAACGCAGGTTACGTTCGGCCTCGTCCAATGGATAAGAATCACCCAATGACTCATTATAAGTATACAACGCATGACCGTTTGCCTCAGCCAGCTGAATGGCTTCCTTGGCTGCATCTGCTGCCTTTTTCCATTTCTGAGGATCATAAACCGTGCTAATCAACTGGTTGTTTTCCTTATCGGTAAAATTTGTGTAAAAGCTGGTTTTATCTTCTCCACCACCGTTAAACAGAGGCGAGGCAGCCAGCAACAATGTACGGGCTTTCATTGCCTTAGCGGCAATGCTGGTTGCACGACCGTAAGCACTTGTTGCCGAATACCGCACTGGTAAATCAGCAGCTGCTTCATCAAGTGTGGTTACAATAAAATTAATCACTTCATCAAAATGGGCTCGCGAAGGAAAGTCTTCAAAAGCCATATTAATATCAGCTACTTCAGTTACAATAATGGTTGGCCCATAATTGCGCGCCAACAGGAAGTGATAATAAGCAATCAAAAATTTAGCTTCAGCCTTGTAAAGCGCTTTGTTTTGCTCAGACAGCCCAGGAGTTTGATCAACTCCATCAATCAGCAGGTAACATTGACGGATTCCTTTAAATAAGGTATTCCAATAAGAAATAACCGGGTTTGAAGCCGTAAAGTTCCCTTTGGGAAAATGCGCAAAGGTCTCATGTTCAAATGCGGTAACCACCTCATCAGCTGTCATAAAGTCAATAGAAGAGGTTCCGGATCGTGGATTGGGAATATAGCTGTAGCACGAGTACAGAAAGTTCTCGGCAGCATAGACATTCTTAAAAGCATCTGCTTCCGTCGGACGTTCATCCGGAACAACATCCAGATAGTCCGTACAGCCAGCCAAAGCTGTCACCCAAAGTAATGCTATCAATAATTTATACATTTTCTTCATAACTCGGTTTCTTTTTACAATGACATTTGAATACCAATATTAAATACACGCTGAGTCGGATATCTCAATCCATTTCCACCCCCCATTTCCGGATCCCATAAATCAAATTCAGAAAAGGTAAGCAAGTTCATTCCACTCAGGTAAACACGTACAAACTTATGAGTGTAGCCAACTTCCAGATTCTTGAGTTTCAGGAATGCGCCATTTCGCAACCAGTAAGAAGAATTGGCCGTATTGTTGGGATGATCCAACTTACTCAAACGAGGATAAGACGCATATACATTTTGATCTTCAATGCTCCAGTAGTCTTCAGCAATAAAATCCAAGACGTTGCGAATGCTGCTCGTACCGAACGGATGAAACCCGTTAATAAAGAATGAAGTACGGGCCACTCCCTGAAAGTAGAACGAGAAATCCAGTTTTTTATATTGGAATGACGGACCAAAACCATAAACAATTTCCGGAACAGTGGGATGCCCCATCGCCACACGGTCATCACTGTTTATAAGGTTCAGATCATCTATATCCGCTGTGATATCAGTATACTTAATATCTCCAGGTAAAACCGTCCCTCCCAACTGCTGTGTCGGACTGTTGGCGATTTCAGCCTCATCGATAAACAAGCGTTCAGCGACATACCCCCACAAGGTATTAACAGGATGTCCGACTCTGGATAGATTTGGGTATTGGCTAAAAGCAGGCTCATCACGTTCCAACACCTTATTACGCGCATAAGTGAATGTACCTTTTAGCTGCATGGAGAAGTCCGATGAAAATTTATGGTTGACATCCAATGACATATCAAACCCCTTATTCTCAACCTTACCTAGGTTTCCATAGATATTTGTTCCATCAGTTCCAAATGATGTTGGGATAACTTGGCGGGACAGAAAAATTCCATCACGCACTTCCCGATAGAAATCGGCAACCACATTAATTTTATCAAACAAGCGGAAATCAGCCCCTAAGTTAACTTTTTCACCAACCTCCCACGAAATATTACTGTTTTCATACCGATTATACACCGGGCCACTGCGTCCATAGTTCTGATCAATACCTGTTGTATAGCCCGCGCCGGTTAGATTAATATCAGACAAATAAACAAAACGCTCACCTCCAATTTGGTCATTCCCTACTTTTCCCCATGATGCCCGCAATTTCAGCCAGGAGACCACGTTACTTAAAGGCTCCCAAAACTTTTCATTACTCACCACATAACCAACAGCTGCGGAAGGAAAGAATCCAAAGCGTTTTCCTTTGGCAAAGTTTTCACTTCCATTGTATCCGAAGTTAACTTCAAACAGGTACCGGTCATCATAACCATACGTAGCACGCCCGGCAATACCCTGTGTACGTTGTGGTAATGAGGCAATTAGCCCGTCAGGATTATTGACCATGTATTCATCCTGTGTGTAAAGTAACATCCCGGATACGTTATGCGTGTTAAACGTACGATCGTACTGGAACTGTGTTTGAAAATACAACGAACGGTCTCCAGACGTACCAGTGCTGGTTCCCAGGGTAGGAGACTGCACATTTCCTACCATTTCAAAGTCGTAGTCATAACCGCCCTCATCATTTTCACGAATATTGGAGACTGCATACTGGTTTATTCCTCCAGAACGATTAACCGTTGTATTACTCCAGTTTTTGAATGAAGCCATCGCTCTAAATGTCAACCCCTTGGTTACAAAATCCAGTTTTTGTTCTCCGTCAAGGGTTGCAATAACCGTGCTTTGAAAACCATCGGCATATCCTTTTACCATTTCGGCAAAGGGGTTGCGGTACCCATCATTAAATCGTCCTCCTGACTTACCTCCAAAAGCAATGTGGTCGAGCACACCATCATTTCCAAAGGAAGAAGGAATCATCCGTTCGGGCCACATAATCGGAAAGTCAACCGGGTTTGCTTCCATGGTTAAGCCAAAAACATCCTGAGCGCCAATGGCTGGACCATGATAATCGCGTAATTGCGTATTTAAGCGAAGGGAAACGCGTGAAGTTGGAGTCAGATAAGCATTAATATTGTTCTGAAAGGTGTATCGCTTCACCTTCACATTATTGTCATAGGAGTTGATATCGAACTTTTTCAGAATACCGTTATCCATATTGGCCGAAACGTTCATGAAATAGTCCATTTTCTTTCCACCACCTAGCAGACTGACGTTGGCACTCTGGTTCATGGTATAGTCTTTAAACAGTTCGCTATACCAATCAACATTGGGGAAAAGATAAGGATCAATCCCTTGGCGTGTCCCATCAATTTTACTTTGCAAGTAGGGCACATCACCTGTTCCTCGTCCAATAACAGCTTCATTGTACATTTCCATAAACTTGGCCCCATCAGCAAACTGAGGAACAGACGTAGGAGCAGAAATGGAGTTTTCAACCCGGACATTTACTTTTACTTTATCCAGGTCCTTCCCACTTTTGGTCGTTACAATCATCACCCCGTTAGCACCACGCGTACCATACAAAGCCGTTGCAGTAGCATCTTTAAGAATTGAAAAGCTTTCAATAACTTCAGGGGGCAGGGAATTCAAATCTCCAGAAGAAACTTCCACCCCATCCACAATAATCAAAGGGTTGGTAGCGCCACTAAAGGTTGAAATACCACGAATATAAAAGTTGGCACCATCAGCACCGGGTTCGCCAGTACGCTGAAAGGCAATAACCCCGGCTAGCTTACCTGCAAATGAAGTCGAAATATTACTGGAGGGAACTTTCAGTACATCGGGTTCAATTGACTGAACCGAACCAACAATACTTACCTTACGCTGGGTTCCATACCCAACAACAGTTACCTCATCCAAGCCAAGGGTCTCTTCACGCAATGATATATTAATGACCGACTGACTAGTAATAGGTACTTCCTGTGCTTCCATTCCCACAAACGAGAATACAACAAGATCTCCTTTTGATACATCCAATGAATAATTCCCGTCAGCATCTGTAATAGTTCCCGTAGTGGTTCCTTTTATGGAGATACTTACCCCTGGAATCGGTGCCCCTTCGGTGTCTGTTACCACTCCTTTAATAGTTCTCGATTGTTGTTGGACTACCTTCCTATTAACTTGATGAATGACTACTTGATTTCCACGAATGGTATATCCCAGCTTATTTCCACTCAACAAATAGTCCATCACTTCCTGAATGGAGGCATCCTTTACTTTCAAATCAACCAAGGTATTTCCATCCACGTCTTCTGACTTATACAAAACCTTGTAATCGGAGGATTCACGAATCAGCTTAAAGACCTCATTCAGCGCCACATCCTGCACATTGATTGTTAATCGCTGTGCTTGAGAAAACCCCTCACTGGCAGTTGCCAGAAAGATGTTGGCTAATAAAATAAAAATTGTCAATTTCATAAATACAAACCATTTTGGCCACCGCGAAATATCGCAGCAGGCATGGCTGAAACATTTTTTTTTCATAAATTAGGACATTGAATTTTTACTTAACTTAATTTTTGCCTCCTTGATCGGAAGCATAGTTATTCTGCGAAGCATGTTGGCGCATGCTTCGCTTGTTTTAAATGGGATGCCTAGTCCCTACATTTTACTCGTCTCGATAGGCTGATAAATAAATTGTTTGTGTGTTTTGATTATAGTTATAGTCATATGGGGTCAATATTTTAATTGCCTCAAGGATATCAACAATCGTTTCATTTTTGAAATCGCCATTAAGCTTTAACGACCTCAAAGCCTCATCATTAAAAACAATATCAACATTGTAATGTCTTTCCAGTATCTTTGCAATAAGATCAAAGCGCACATCACGAAATGAGAGTGTTCCATTCATCCAAAGTGGTCGTTCTGAAACATCGAACTTGTTGACTTCAATGGTATTTTTTGCTTTATTGAACAAGGCTTTCCGGTAGGGAGTAAGAGTACACTTTCCAACCATGCCTCCGGTCGTACTGAAGTAACGCACATCTACTCCTCCCTCAACCAACATGACTTCTTCATTCCAGTCAGCTGTATAACTTCGCAGATTAAAACTGGTTCCTGTAACCTGAACCAGGCTTCGAGGAGTCTCTACAATAAAAGGTTTTCCGTTATTCTTTCTAATTTCAAAGTAAGCCTCACCATCAATCATCACTCTTCGGGTAGTTTCGGAAAATTCATTCGGGTACTCAAATGTCGAAGCAGGAGCCAATGTTACCTTGCTGCTATCGGGCAAAAGAATAGTTCGATGCTCCCCCCTTCCCAATACCACCTTATTCCATTCAAGCGAAGAAGCAGGAGTTAGTTGCCACCATAAAATACCTCCAAGGGATAATAGTACGACAACAACTGCCGCAACTCTTGAAACCATTCTGAAGAGTAAACGTTGCCTTATTTTTCTTTGAGTCTGAATAAAGTTAGCATCCAACCAGCTTTGGCTTGCCTTACTTCCAAAGACCAAGTACATTCCATAGAGTTTTCTTCGAGCATCTGCCCGATCTTCCGGCGACTTTCTCAGCCGCTCTAAGAATTTGTCATCAATTTGACTGTTTTCTCTTCCTATTATAAAGCCATCAAGCAACTTCTGAAACATATTCATGTTATATCTTTCTATGTAGTACATAAACGACAAAACATGATGTCACCCTAACTGAAAAGTAATTTTTTTTGCTAATTTTGTAACGTCCAGCGCTTAACACTCTACATATCAAAAGGTTAATGCCGTGTTTTTTTTCACACCAAAGTATATAAAAGAAAAAAACACTATCCGAGCAATTAACCGGAATTATTCTTCTAATTATTAATATTTTAAAGCGAAGGATATACTTTTTACCGATGTATTAAATAAAAAAAGGGAAAGGAGATTAGTTATCAACAAAGCAATTACATCCGACGAATTTAGAAAGGTATTTGACCGGTACTTTGCGGAACTTTGCCATTTCGCCTTTAGCTTTGTTCAAGACTTTGACCAAAGTCAGGATCTTGTTCAGGATACCTTTATGAATTACTGGCAGATCAGGGAGCAGTTTAACTCTACCAAAGCAACAAAAGTATGGCTGTACAAAGTAGTTCGAAATAAATGTCTTGATGTTCTGAAAACGGAAAAGAAAAAAGGAGCACGTTATTTAACGCTTGAGCTATTAACCGTGGAAGCCCCACCAAACCTGAGTGATTTGGAAATTGAGGAGATTCAGCAAAAAATCAATCTGGCATTTAAGAAAATGCCAGAGCTGACTTTAAAGATATTCATGATGAGCCGTCACAATGAGAAAACCTATGCTGAAATTGCTAATGAATTGGATATTTCGGTAAAAACAGTTGAGTACCATATCTCCAAAGCATTAACGATTATGCGTGTCCACCTGAAAGATTACCTTTATCTGCTTCCTCTTTACTTGTACCTATAACAAATCGAAGTTTTATACAATAAACAATAGTCCCCAATTCTTAAGGAATTACGAAAATTTCCCATCTGTATGTCCGGAATCCAAGAGAAAATGAGCATTTGCCATCTCTCCAAAAAAAAGATTTTGGAAATATGAGCCCATAAACGCCCCTTAGAAAACCAGTCGGCAAGCCACTCCATATCATCACTATTGGATCTCACAACCATCGTTAGCTCATTCATCTTCTTCCTTGAGACTTTTTCTACAACACTTTCATTCAGTCCTGAAACGATGCTAATGATTGTAGCTCCCGATTTAATTACCTTTAAGGAGCAATCGATATAATCTCCACCAATAGTATCGAGGACGAAATCAATATCATTCACTTCTTGTTCAAATGGCTTTGTCTGGTAATCAACATGCTCGTTGGCTTTGAGCGACAACACCAATTCGCAGTTCTGAAGTCCACGCGATAAATACTGATTTATTCAATTTGTATTCAAACCTCATCATCCTTAACAACAGGAAGCGAACATGTTTTCATCAGCAAATTATCCGGACTATTAAAACATTCAATCTCATAGTATTGGCATTACGAATTATCTGAACCACGTTACTTGTCATAACATCTGAACACTGTAACCTATAATTTTATTCAATGAATCAAAAACTATCCTTTCTCCTAAAAAAAAATCGTTACCCTTTCATTCAAAAAGATAACGATTCTATTCAATATTCAAGTCCTGATTCAAATCGAATTCCCCTCAAAAACAGATGATTCCTGAAGAGGAATCAGGTTTCCTTCAAATGACAAATTGCCTCGTCTTAATCCGGTAAGTAATGCCGTGGCTCTTCCGGATGCACTGATCGAGAAATTAACATCATACAAACCAATATTGGTCATTACGTTCACGGTCAATCGGAATGATTTCCTCTTCTCATTGGTTTTCAATTCCCAGTTGGTAATCCTTCCTTTAGCCGTTACCCCTCCAAGCCCATTCGGGCCAAAGCTGTGGTTCGATCCTATCTGAATAACAGCTTCGGTACTATCAATGGCAATGAAGTTAATGATGGAACTTACGAACACTCGATTGCCATAGCGATCTTGCAGGAAATCAGCTTCAAGCACAAAATCACGGCTTTCGAGCAAAGCCTGGGTTTGCAGAAACTGTTGTTCCAGTTCCAGTTGGCGCTTTTCCTTTTTGCTAGGGGCTGAGCTTTCAGATTCCTGCTGCGCCCATACTCCTGGCGAAACCATAAGTATCAACAAAATTACAACTAGCTTTTTCATCTTACCCTCCTTATCCTTTTATGTGTAAGCACTATACAAGTTTTATTCCAAAAATATAGAATGTCGCCAGCTGTTAACACAATTTAACCTCATTTCCATTCCAGAATAGGAACAGACATGACCTTACGATATAACTCCCAAAAACAAAAATAGCCTGGCATTTCAACTACCAGGCTATCTATCTTCTATTTCGGGAGGCTTTCCCAAAAATGTATTTTATCGACTAATAAGCAGGTCAGGATGTTTTGTTCGTCCCGTTGAAGTACAAGAAAACATAACCCGCTACACCAGCAATCAGCGAACCAAGCAAAATCCCGACCTTGGAAGAATCGGTCAAAATCGGATCAGCAAAAGCCAGGTTTGAGATAAAGATGGACATGGTAAATCCAACTCCAGCCAGCATGGCAACGCCTAAAATATTCTTCAGGTTCACGCCATCAGGGAAATCAACCAGCTTCATTTTTTGTCCGAGAAGAGCAAACAAGCTTACGCCCACTGTTTTGCCAACCACCAAACCAACGACGATGGAAGTAATCAGTGCCACATCCAACTGCACATCCGTTCCAATTGAAATTCCGGCATTGGCCAAAGCAAAAACAGGAATAATAAAATAAGCCACCCAGCCATGCAGACTGTGTTCAAGGTGCTGCAAAGGCGATTGTACCTTTTCTGTCAGGTCTTCCAGCTCATCCATTTGTTCAATCTGCTGATTGGTTAAAATTGGTGTAGAAGTTGACTTCGACAGTTTCAATCCTTCCAATATTCCTTTCAGTTTGCTGGTGTAGTTGGGCACATCAATTCGTTGACGAATAGGAATGGTAAAGGCCATTAGTACACCCGCAATGGTTGGATGAACACCCGATTTCAGGAACAGAACCCAAACCACAACGCCCACTGCAAAGAACAGGTATTTGGAATAGAATTTCAGCGAAGATAAAATAAAGAGCAGAGCCAGTAAGCCAAAGGCATATAAGAGTAATGACCATTGCATGCCGGCCGTATAGAAAATGGCAATAGCTATAACTGCTCCCAAATCATCAATAATTGCAAAGGCAGTCAGAAACACCTTCAGGCTGACAGGTACCCGTTTCCCGAGCACATTCAGAATGGCCAGCGAAAACGCAATATCAGTGGCCATCGGGATTCCCCATCCTTGCGCTGTTTCAGGGTTTTTATTAAGAAAAAGAAACAAGGCCACCGGCACAATCATCCCCCCTATCGCTCCAAAGAAAGGGAAAGCAGCTTTTTTAACTGAATTCAGTTCTCCAATCAATAATTCACGCTTGATTTCCAGACCAATCAGAAAAAAGAAAATGGCCATCAACCCGTCATTCACCCATAGGATCAGGGGTTTATTCAAACTAAAATGTTCGGAAGTAAACCCCAGCTTGTAGTCCCAAAGCGACTCGTACAGGTGGGCTAGCGGTGAATTGGCCCAAACTAACGCTAAAATGGTAGCCGTTAATAAGAGAATCCCGCTAAAACTCTCAATTTTAACAAACTTCTGAAAAGGTGTTATTATTTTCTGAATCATGAATGAAGAATTTGTGCCAACGTTTCAAGCCTGTTCAATCGTCAGCGTTATACAAAATTGGTGAAAACAAAATCGCCAAACCGCAAACAAAACTTTTCACGGTGACCAGTCAGAATCACTTATGATGAATTATCGCTATAAACATATCAAAGAAATCGGGAAAAAGTTCACAAAAACATTCCGAAATAACGTCGATTTAATACTGAAATGATGATGCTATTCACTTCTTTTATTCAAGAAAACAATTTCGGAGTTTCTGCATCTTCGTTCTGCACACCTGGTCAAATCTGAGAATACTCCAACGGAATCAAAAATTTCTTATTGACCACACTAACAGTATGCACATACTCCGCTTTTTGGCTCATGACCTTCCACTCCGGACTGCCAACAAATTTTTTCCAGTTGGCATCGCGTTCTTTCATATTTTCGAACCAAAGCATATACATCAAAGCCGGCATTTGCGGCCCGGCAAGAATTTCACCAAAGAATGTGGCATGCAAGCCAACCTGCTCAAACAGGGCCAGTTCTTCCTGATTAAACATCTTAATCTTACGCTGCCCCGCTTCTTCGTTATTACTCTCGTAAGTCCGTAATTCAAATAATCCGCGTGCCTGATCAGGCTGACGCAACTGAGGGATGGCATCAAATGCCTCCATCAAATAAGTCTCGAAACGACTGTAAGTGCCATACTCCGCAGTTTCGTCAAAATATTCTTTTGCTTGTTTTAAGAAAGTTTCATTTTTCCAGACCGCTTTCTTCACTCGGGAGTATTCAGCCATGGAAGGATATACCATCAAGTAATAACCCGTCGGCGGATCAGTCTTACCATACTCGCCAAAAGCCCCCACTTTCACGCCATTTTCATTCAACACCGGCATCAAAGCTTCCTGGTAAAAGCGACCGACCTTATTGTGCTGTCCGCTATTTTTAAAATGATACACGCGCCATTCGTAAATTTCCTTTTCTGAAGGTGGTGCGACTACATTCGCTGCAAGCTGTCCGCTTACGGTAGCTCCGGCCAATACGGCCGAGCCTTTCAGGAAGTTTCGTCTTTTCATTCGTTTTTTGGTTTAGAGGTTAACGACTTGAAGATACAAAACCACCCGGAATAATCCGCAATAACTCAATCATCTTCTGCAGCTTACTCAAAAGCCCCCATTCCGAAAAGCGCAAAATCATATTTCACCGGATCATGCGGATCAAACGCTCGCAGTTTTTCGGTCAATTCCAGCACTGCTTTCCAGTCATCCTGCTTGCGAGTGAGCAAACCGAGTTGGCGTGCCTGACGCCCCGTGTGGACATCCAGCGGCAAAAGCAAAGCCGACATCGGAATCTGCTTCCATAAGCCAAAATCCACCCCACAGTCGTCCTGACGCACCATCCAGCGCAGATACATATTCAGCCGCTTGGCTGAAGCTCCTTTATCAATATTGGAAACATGTTTTTGCGAGCGCGCTTCAAAAGGCACTTCAAAAAACACCTGCCTAAAATAACGCAAGGCCGATGCCATCGACTGATCTGTTTGGTAACCCTTGGTAAAAACAGCCTCCAAGCCTTCATGCTTCCTGTAAATATTTTGAAGTGAACGCAAAAAGAACAGGCAGTCGACCCCATTGAACGTGCGGTGCTTAAAGTCTAGAAAGTGGCCCCAATCCTGTTCCTCAGTATGCATTAAAAATTCGTAGGGTTTTTGATCCATCATGGCCATCAGTTTAAAGGCATTTTTGATGATGGTTGGCCGTTGGCCCCAGGCAATAGTAGCAGCGAGAAATCCGGCAATTTCGATATTCTCTTTCTGCGCAAACTGGCGGGGAATCTGAATGGGATCAGAAGCTATAAAATCCGGGTGATTGTATTGACTGGCCTTTTCATCCAGCAGTTGGCGCAATTCTTCGTATGTTTCCATGTTCCTTTGTTAATCCAATTGTGCAAAGGCTCTTCTCGCATCGGAAAACGCCTTGTGCAACATCAAAACTACATAACAAGAAATACGAGGAGCTGTTCAATCCCGCCCGAACAATGGAAATACTAACTTCTACTCTTCAATCCAGCCATCGCGCATACGAATAATTTTATCCGATTGGCGCGCAAAGTCTTCATCGTGCGTAACGATTACCAGCGTTTGATTAAACTGGTCGCGAAGTGTAAAAAATAAATCGTGTAAATCTTCCCGGTTTTTGGAGTCCAGATTACCTGATGGCTCATCAGCTAACACAACTGCCGGATCATTGATCAATGCCCGGGCCACCGCTACGCGCTGGCGTTCGCCACCAGACAGTTCCGAAGGTTTATGAGTCATTCGGTCTTTCAGCCCCAAAAAATGAAGCAGTTCCTCCGCTTTGGCTTCAGCCTCTTTTTTCGATTTTTTAGCAATGAAAGCCGGAATGCAGACATTCTCCAAGGCATTGAACTCGGGCAACAGGTAATGAAACTGAAACACGAAACCAATTTCCCGATTACGAAAGGCAGCCAAACGTTTTTCATCCATCGTAAAAACAGCTTGCTCGCGAATAGCCAACTCGCCCGAGTCCGGCTTACTTAGCGTACCCATAATCTGCAACAGGGTGGTTTTTCCGGCCCCACTAGGACCAACAATGCTGTAAAGTTTTCCTTGCGGAATATGCAAATCAATGCCTTTAAGCACCTGAAGCTTACCAAAGGACTTGGTTATATTTTGAACCTCAATCAAACGAAATAGTTTTTAATGAGCTTTAAAGATAATTAAAGTAAGATGATTTCGCGAGCCAAATAGAAGACATATAAGCCCAACAGCACTGCGCCGGTTACCCAGTCAATTTTCCATCGCTTAAGCAGCAGCAATAAGGCAAAGCCCACCACCGATGCAAAAAGAATAAATGAAGACTCCAGCAGATTCTGTCCTCCGGCATTGATTGTTCCTCCATAAAGCAGCATCGCCACCAAAAACGGGAACCCCAGTCCGACCAGAATATCAAAAATATTGGATCCTATGGCGTTGCTGACCGCCATATCCCCACGCCCTTGTTTGGCCACAATAAGTGACGAAATTAAATCGGGCACCGAAGTTCCAACAGCTAAAATGGTCAATCCAATAATGGCTTCCGGAATGTTCAGAACATGAGCCATATGAATGGCCGACTCGACCAACACCCAGCTTAAACCAGCAATCAGAACAATAGACATGAAGAAAACGAGGTAGTACCTCTCCGCTTTCGGAAAGAAAAGCCCCAAGGCTTTGTCAACCACATTGGCAGACTCTGCTTCATCCTCAGCCTCTGTAGTCTCATCGGCTGTATATTCATGATCTTTATACGGAAATATCTTTCGCCAGCGAACAACGGCCACCACGTAAATGACATAAACAATCAGGAAAGCAACCGCATTCCACATGCTAAAGCTGCCATCAAAAATGCCCCACAACAAAAGAGCAACGGCAATCAGGTAGAACATGATATCACGAACAACGGGCTGCCAGGTTAGTACCGTTTTACGCACCAAGGCCACCATGCCGATTATCCCTAGTAGGTTAAACAGGGCGCTTCCTACAATGCTTCCGATTCCAATAGCCTCGTGATTTCCTTTTTTCAGAACAGCAAAAAGCGCTACAAACAGCTCGGGGGCACTGGAGCCAACAGCCATAAGGGTAGCTCCGGCTGCATCAGACGATAACTTCAAATCGCTGGAAATACGATCCAGCGAGACAACAAAAAACTTGTCAACAATGCGTGCCAGTAAAACAAAACAAAGCAGCATTGCCAAACTGTATAAAAGAGTTGGCATGATTTTTCGTTAAAGGGTTCCGTCCTTTAATTTTTCGTCGTTCGTTTCAGGAAGGTCAGCATTCGTCTCCTCGCTTGTTACGGAGGCTTTTTCAACTTCATCAACAAGCTTGTTCGTTTTTTCTGCGGTTTGCGCTGAAATTGATTCAACTTCATGCGATAGTTTAGATGTTTCTTCTTTCATCCGTGAAGAAACCTGGTCGATATCCTGACCAATTTTTTGAGTTTCGCTTTTTACCGTTGACCGAATATCATCGATATCCCGTTTGAAATCGCCGGTGTTATCTTCAAATTCGCGCTTAATTTCGTTGGTTGCTTTCTTAAATTCACGCATTCCCTTTCCCAGGGTTTTGGCAATATCCGGAATAGCTTTTGAACCAAAAAACAAAAGCGCGAGCATCATCACCAATACAATTTCACCACCACTAATAAACAGCATATGCAGGGTCATTTTTTCAAAATTTTCAACAAATATACAAACAAGTTCAGTACATCGGTAACCGAAGTGACTTTTCGCTTTAAAAAAAAGAGCCCTGACTAAACCAGTCAGGGCTCCCTTCTAAAACGCTGTTAATTATTTTCTTTTGGCAGCAATTTTAACCGCTCTTTTTTGGGTATCGTACGAAATCGGTGTTGCAATGAACAACGAAGAATAAGTACCAATCACCACCCCTACCAGCAAGGCAAAGGTGAAGCCCTGGATGGATGTACCTCCAAACAGGAAGATGGCCAGCAATACCACGAATGTACTCAATGACGTACTGAAGGTACGACGTAAGGTTGAGTTCATGGCATCATCCACGTTTTCTTCGCGGTTCCGTTTTGGATGTAATCCAATGTACTCACGAATACGGTCAAAGACTACCACAGTATCGTTAATCGAATATCCTAATACGGTCAAAATCGCCGCAATAAAGGCCTGATCAATTTCCAGTGAGAATGGCAACAATCCATAGAATACGGAGAAGATTCCCAATACAATAATGGTATCATGCGCCAGTGCAGCTACTGCTCCCAGTCCGTACTGCCAGTTGCGGAAACGAATAAGGATGTAGAGGAAGATGATAATCAACGAGAAAGAGATGGCAATCAACGCATCGTTCTTAATATCATCGGAGATGGTTGGTCCTACTTTTTGAGAACTCATCCGGTGATCATCGATGAAGGTATCCATATCCATTTGCTCAATGAAACCACCGTCTTGCAAACCTTTCAGCAACAGTTGTTCTACTTCGTTATCCACATCATCGGTCAAATCATCAATCTTATATTCCGTGGTGACTTTTACCTGGTTGTCTCCACCAAATGTTTTCACCTCAGGAGCTTCTCCGTAAACTGCTGTCAGGGCTTTACCCACATCAGCCACTTTCACATCCTCGTCAAAGCGCACTACGTAGGTACGTCCCCCTTTGAAGTCGATACCATAGTTAAACCCACGTACAACGAAGGAAAAAATAGAGATAACAATCAAGGTTCCCGAAACGATATAAGCAATCTTCCGTTTTTCCAGGAATTTGATATCGGAATGTCTCAACCATTTGTCCGTCATTTTTGAGGTGAAGGTAATTTTGGCATCCTTACCCAGCTGACGTTCGAAAACCAAGCGTGTCAAGAAAATCGCAGAGAACAAGGAAGTGAAGATACCCACAATCAAGGTTGTCGCAAATCCTTTAATCGGACCAGAACCGAACATGTAAAGCACGATACCAGTCAACAACGTGGTAACCTGACCATCGATAATCGCAGAATAGGCGTTTTTATAACCATCGGCAATCGCCAGTTTCAAGCCTTTACCGGCACGGCGCTCTTCCTGAATACGTTCAAAAATCAGCACGTTGGCATCCACCGACATACCGATCGTCAATACAATACCGGCAATACCAGGCAGAGTTAAAACAGCTCCCAAGGAAGCCAGTACACCAATCACAAAGAATAAGTTGGCCAGCAACGCCATGTTGGCAGTCAAACCAGCCTTTTTACTGTAGAAGAAGAACATATAGGCCAATACCAAAACGAAGGCAATGAAGAATGACCACATACCACTGCTAATGGCTTCTTGTCCCAGTGAAGGTCCAACAATTTCTTCCTGAAGGATACGGGCAGGTGCCGGCATTTTACCTGATTTCAGGATGTTTGCCAAGTCTTTCGCCTCTTCAACTGATTCCAGTCCGGAAATGCTTGAACGTCCTCCGGTAATCTCTCCGTTTACATTGGGGAATGAACGCACATAGTTATCCAAAACAATGGCAATTGATTTGCCTACATTTTCTTTCGTCAAACGAGCCCAGATCTTAGCACCTTCCGAGTTCATGGTCATGCTTACTTCCGGGCGGCTGCCAAATTGTTCGTAATCCTGACGGGCATCTACAATCACATCGCCTTCCAGTGGAGCACGGCCATCACGGCTGGTAACTTTAATTGCAATCAGACGGAAATAGTTTCCACCTTCATCAACGGCTTTTGAAGTCCACTTAAACTGCAGGCTTCGTGGAATAATTGATTTTACCTGAGGCATGTTCAGGTAAGTATTTACTGTAGAAGTATCTTTGGCATGCGCTGTACCAACAACAGGCCCGGGGAACAATTGTCCGTCAGCAGTTGTGCTTGGCGTTAACACGGCAAACAAAGGGAAATTCTTTCTGATATCAGCCATATTATCCATGGCAGTTGAGTCAGCAACTTCTGTTTCCAACTCTTCCAGCAAGCTGCCATCTTCGCTTGTTGCGTCATCCGCTGTTTGATCAGCTTCTGTTTGCGCAGCCTCTTCAGTTTTGGCACCTGCAGCTTCCAACGATTGAATCTCTTTCAACTGCTGGTTGATTTGCATCATATAAGGATACACTTCGCTGTTATCCCAAGTTTCCCAGAATTCCAGGTTCGCTGTTCCTTGTAACAGTTTACGTACCCGCTCCGGATTGTCAACTCCTGGTAGTTCAACCAAAATACGACCGCGTGTTTGCAATGGCTGCACATTGGGCTGCGCTACACCAAAACGGTCAATACGAGTCCGGATAATGTTGAATGAGTTTTCAATGGCTGCATCCGTTTCCTGACGAATAACCTGCAACACATCGGCGTTGCTTGAGTTGTACTTCACTTTATCTTTCAGCTCCAGGGTGTTGAAGATGGCTGCCAAACGCGCGTTTGGATCAATCTCTTCAAAAGCACGTCCGAAAAGCGTTACGAAATCGTCCTGGCTGTCGCGCTGCAATTCCTGTGCACGCTTGAGGGCTGCATTAAATGTTTCGTCGGCGCTGTAGTTTGACAGAGATTTGATCAAGTCAACCACTGAAACTTCCAGCGTTACGTTCATACCACCTTTCAGGTCAAGACCCAGGTTCATTTCCAGGGCTTTCACTTCTTTGTAGGTATAACTACGCAGACCTAAGAGGTTATAAACTTCCTCACCGGCAATGGAGTCCAGGTAATTCCGTTCTTTTGTTTTATCGCCCTGAGCGTACTCCTGGGCATGGCGTTCAACCTGCTTCGCTTTAAATGTAAAGGTGAGCTGGTAAACGCAAACCAAAGCCAGTAGAATGGCAAAAGTTCTGATTAATCCTTTGTTTTGCATTTGTCTAAAATTTAGATTGTATGTGTTTATTTATTTTCTTGAATGAAGTCAACCATACAGCCGACAAGGACTTAGGATAAGCCCTTTAAACGAATTAATATTCGAATAAAATCTTAAGCAAGAGGAGGATTGTCATCCGAGCTGGCGTGATGACAAATCATGAATTCCAGAAAATGAATCCGGGCACTTTGCGGCAAGCGTTCGTTCAACGACTCAGCCTTAAGCACATGGTACGCTTTCTGGTTGTGGTAGGCCGACAGGAAACGATCCTGGCCCTTGGAGAATAATATTTTTGAAATCAATCGGTCGGAACCGGTGCGCATTTTAAAACTGCTCAACGGGTTACAATAGGCCACCTGAGACTGGTCAAACAGGTGTTCCGAAGTATCCTGCGTTTGGCTGGCTACCTGCTCCGGAAGCTGATCGTGGCACAAGTCAAACACCACCGCACCGGCAACAAGCGCCATAAGCACCACCAAGCGCAGCATGATTTTTTTGGATATGTGTGTTCTTCTTTTCACCAGATTTTATTCAACTGGTCGCAAATATATTCATTTTTGGGAAATATCGATGGAAAACATGCACGTATTTTACAACAGTTCCGGTCATTTCCGAGGCCTTGAAAATGAAATTGTTTCGTACTTGTAGTCTATCACGCAGTGATACTTTTTCAACAAATCGCTTCCCAACAGACCACAAATCCGGATATCGCGGTATTTCCGGTAAATTTCATTGACATGGTCCAGGTTGATCAGCGCCACTTTCTGTTCTTTGATTTTGAGTTTCCCGAAAGCCACCGGCCCCAATTGCCCCACAGCTGTTTCTACCATGCCTTCGCTGATTCCGGCACTCTGGTATTCTTCATCCGAAGTCGGCTCAATCAAGCTAAAATACTGCTCCAACTGCCGGTCAAACACGGTTTTTGACGCGCCACTATCCACAATCCAATAGCCTTTTTCTCCATCTTCAAAGGTTCCCTGCACCAACATGTGGTAGTTTTGGTGCTCCAACTCAATCAACTCAACAGGTATTTTTGCCATATATAAAAAAAGTGCCCCTGCACATGCAGAGGCACTAAATATAGTATAATAAAATCCGATTTACTACAGTTCAAGCAAAGCATTCACATTGCTTACACCTTCGGCGCTGGAAGCCAATTTGGCTTTTTCTGCGTCAGAAAGCTCAATCTCAACGATTTTCTCAATACCGTTTTTACCCAGGATACATGGAACACCCAAAGAGATGTCGTTCAATCCGTACTCACCTTCCAACAAAGCTGAACAAGGGAACATCTTTTTAGAATCCAAAGCGATGGCTTTTACCAATTCAGAAACAGCAGCACCTGGAGCGTACCATGCACTTGTTCCCAGCAATTTGGTTAAAGTAGCACCACCAACTTTAGTTGCTTCAACAACTTCAGCCATTTTTTCTTCTGTCAGGAATTCTGAAACAGGAACGCTGTTGCGTACGGCTTTCTCAATCAATGGAACCATGCCTGTATCAGAGTGACCACCGATAACCATACCTTCAACATCAGATTGTGGGCAATCCAACGCTTCAGCTAAACGGAATTTGAAACGAGCGCTATCCAAAGCTCCACCCATACCGATGATCCGGTTTTTAGGAAGACCAGTTGCTTTGTGCGCCAGGTAAGCCATTGTATCCATTGGATTACTTACCACAATCAGGATCACGTTTGGAGAATATTTGATCAAATTTTCTGAAACGGTTTTAACGATTCCGGCGTTGATTCCGATCAATTCTTCACGAGTCATTCCTGGTTTACGTGGAATTCCACTTGTAATCACAGCTACATCGCTACCAGCAGTTTTTGAATAATCGTTTGTCGTTCCGGTAATGGTTGAGTCGAAACCATTCAACGATGCTGTTTGCATCAAGTCCATGGCTTTCCCTTCGGCAAAACCTTCTTTGATGTCAACCAAGACAATCTCGTCCGCGAAATCTTTAATGGCGATATATTCAGCACAACTAGCACCTACAGCACCTGCACCAACAACTGTTACTTTCATAATTTTTTCTTTTTTATTTTATAAAAAATTTAACGTTGACAAAGATAAAATGTATTTTCAAATAGCCTAAAAATATTGATTCGGGTTAACAATTTAATAACTGATTGATAAACCGTTTCAATCTTACGACCTGCACATAATCTCTGAAAAACGGCTGGTTAAAAGCGGCATCATATGATCCTGATCCGGCCTCCTTTATTCCGGCTACAAATGAACCTTTAGCAAAGCCTTATTTTTCGTTTCTTTTTTTATCCGGACCTTCCTGCTTGCTGTCAAATTGTAAGTTCATCCGAACAAAAAAAGGTTGCTTCATTCAGCAAGGCTTTCGCTCATCAATGCTCCTCTCAAAAGAGGCATAAAACCCAGAGATGGGGTCTTATTTTAAATACATAAAACCCGATTAGGGCATTCCACTTAACAAGGTTCCAATTGCCTCATGAATTTCACTTACTGTGAAGTTACAATGTCCATATCGATCCAACACCGGCACAGGAATAAATAAGGGGTTTGCACCAACCTTCGTTGCATATTCTCCCTGATGACTAAACAAGGAGACATGGTCGAATTCAGTATGCATGGATAATAGCGGAGTATACAACAGACCTGTTGTTTCATAGTTTGCGATTTCCTCTTTAGCCCGCTCCCAGTTTGGACGACAGATACGATCCACCGTCAAGTTCAGCTTGCGATCGTTATCCGATCCCTCGTATTGAACGGGTGGGTATTTATTATTATACGGATTTCCTCCCAGCCTCATGATGGCATCATTGGTAGCCATGATGGGGAATCGCAACACTTCAACCAATGAACGAATGACATCTTCCGGCGCCTGGGTTGCCATGTTCACAGGAATACCGGCACAGGCAATAAACTGCCTGATTTTATTTCCTCCATTATACCTGTAATCGTTTTGAAGAACCTCAGCAATAGCCCTAGGCAACTCACCTGCTTCCCAGGCGTACATGGTATTTTTTGAAACTCCCCGTGGGCTTCCAATGTTGATGCCGCTCACGCTTGGCCCAAAGAAATACTTAAACAACACATGCGCATGACCATAATACTGTAGCTGATCATAGAAATTACCAATAGGACAGCAAGTGGCGATTGCGGCATCAAACAATCCGGGGTTCTGCTCAGTGGTTAGTACCGTAATTAACCCACCTTCAGAAACACCGGCCAATAGCATTGCAGCTGGTTCGTCGTATTCAGACTGCTCAAAAAAAGTCGTCAGCAAACTGCGTAGCTGCAAAATATCCTCAACAGCATCGAGCACAACCAAGCCATTGGCCCGGTAGCTTGTTGAAGCATAACCTACAGGCAATGTTTGCCCCATATAATCGATGCCATTAAGAAGAATGTCCTTTATTTCAACCCCATCTATTTTATCGGCAGGCAGCGCTACCGGCTTTGTCACATCAACATAGCCATGCGCATACACAATTAGAATTTTAAGAGGCAGCGCATTCCAGCTTTCCGGAAGAACAATTTCATAGGCTGCACCATCCGGCAGGGTACCCTCGCTGTCAATCTCGGTGATATGAGCATCTTTCAGCGCTAAGTTCAACTCTTCTTCAGCTTCCATAAAATTTCCTTGACAGCCCAAAAGGAATACTGACGTTAATAAGATGAGGAAAACGGGCTGCAATCTTCCCTTTTTAAAAAATGAAGTTTTCATGGCTTTTTATTTTATCAGGTAATAATCCTATACGCATTAGAGAAGCGATTGTTGGTTAAATCACCCGAATCAAGGAAGTTGAGCTCCTTCTCTATTCCGTTCAAAATTAAAACCAGGCCCCTTTACTTCTCTCAACCGATCGCTAACAAACCAGAAACCGCTTCACACCAAACAAAAGGGGCTTGAAACTTCTACGCTTCAAACCCCATTTACTAAAAACCAACCCGCTGTGAAGTTGATTTAGTTTCCTCCCCGGTATCTTTTTTGTTGTCCGCCAACGCCATTTTGGGGATTGCCTTCACAATCTTCGGAATTATACTGAGCCCGGTTGTTGTTACCATTTCGGTTGGCATATCCATAGCCCAAGGCACAATTCCCGTTCTGCGAACCTCTTTCCATGGCTCCCTCAACAATTTCATTGAAGTAATCATCGGACAAGAGCAAAGGCTGATAGTAAACATCGTTTTGAGCCAGCACCCGGGTAAACGCACGCAAATGGTTGCGGGATCCCCTCAGCAGGTTCTCATAAACCAGCTGAATATCGGCATTGCTTGTTGCCTCCAACCGCTCTTCCAGGTCCAGGATATCCAACTCTTCAACATAAGCCCCCACTTTCAAGGCCTCTACCAAAGAAACTTCTCCCGATGTTTTCAGGTCTTCATACAATTTCTGAATGTCGGCATTGGCAAAAACGCCAACTTCATCCGGCGTGCTGTCTTCAATTCCAAACAGGTCAAACAACCTCAGTACTGCAGCAACATGTGTAGACTCGCTGCGAGAGATATTTCCAAAGATTCGCCAATCGTACAAACCATAAAAAGCTTGATACAAGTCTCCTGCAAGTTTTTCCTCCTCACGCATCCAGATCAGCCCGGCCAATTCTTCTTCCGACAATTCTGTTTCCTCACCTGCCAAAACAGCGTTCAACTGAGTGAGTTTAACAGAGGTGCTTCCATCCGCAGCAACTGATAGCAGAGACGCACTCTTCAGTTCTGCTCCCGTCATTTCATTTTCAGTACATGCTCCCAGAACACCAACCATTATCGCGATGATATAAGCTATTTTCTTCATGGCTTCCATTCGTTAATGATTACCAATTGCTATTCCGGCCACTTCGTCCCTGACCTCTTCCAACAGCCTGGCAATTGCCTCCGCCTTTGCCTTTAAAGTTCCCCTGGCCGTTTCCACGTCTATTTCCGCGCACGCCATTGCATGGCCGGTTTCCGCCATTGCGATTTGCCTGAAACTGACGTTTTCCATTTCCCTGCAAAGCCAGGTATTCCTGCTTCTGTCCTTCATCCAACACGTTCAGCACCTGGGTGCGGTGTGTTCCTTTCGCTTTTTGCATCTTTTCGTACACCTGCTGCTTTTCTTCCAGGCTTGAAGTACTTCTCCGTTCTTTTCTGAAAGCTTCCATCTGAGTCTGATAAGTCTGCTCCAACTCCCCAATCTGCTTTTGCTGATCTGCCGTCAGGTTGCTGATTCCATTCAAACATGGGAGATTTTTACCAGACTGTGTTTGTCCGCTTACACTGGTTGCCATGGCCATCGCCAAAACCAATCCTACTAAATAGTTCATTCGTTTCATCTTGATTACTTTTTAATTGTTCCGGTCCGAAAATTCCCCAGCAACTCTCCGTTTCTGATTACACCTTTCCATTCGTACAACCGGCTGTTGCGCGTATTTTCTTATCCGACATGGATTGTTGTTTTCAATTGCTCATTCGGGAATTGGTCGGGCGCCTAAGATTTCTTCCCCTCCATCAGCAATTGGTTATTTACTGTTTTTACCAATAGGACACCGCTTGCCTGAAAAACTTGCGCAGGGGCATGCTTTTTTTCAGAAAATATTTAAAAGCCGTTTAATGCTTGAGTTTCCGATTAGAAATAATGGAGGAGAGAATTATACCCTAGCTCGTTGTCTGGATATTTTAAAACAGCGAAGCTTTTCGGGCTAACGGACTTCCGAATATTCAGATTGTGAATAACGCACGAATGAAGCAGGTCAAAGCACAAATACCTCAGCCCTTAGCCACTCCGGTTCTGGCTCCTGGTTCTTGACTCCGGCCTTCCCCGCTTACCTTCGTCCATTGCGACGCATACCCCGCTGTGGAAGTTGGATATTTTGATCGTCAGAAATCAGGGATTGAAAAATACGAGCCAATTGCTCATTCTGCTCCGGCGAGCAGATGGCTTTCAACTCCAGAAAAAAGGAATAGGTAATTGTTTTCAACAGCTTATGTTGCTCACCAATTAAAGCCGAAAGCTGTTCCAGCCGCAGGGTGTCTGATTCCGTTCGAACCATTTCAGCAACCAATTCGGCACGCAGGCGCTCCATCTCCCCCGTAACCGCTCTTGCTTCCCGGTTGAAATTCCGGTTGGCCTCGCGAAACAACACCAACTGGTCTGGTGTTAAGTCAAGCTGCTCCTTAAAAAAGCGCGTTCGTTGTTCGCCCGGCACCTCCACCGATTCCATTTTTGCCGGTAGCCGCGCTTCCTTCTGTGAATAATAGCGGAATGAGATGATTGTAGAAATATTGGTAACCAGCAGAATGATCACCAACCACATCCATATTTTTGCTTTTGTAAACATCACTCAAAAGTTAGTAAAAATTGTTCAATCGGCTCTTCCTGCAATCCATCAAAAGACACCAACTCCGAAGTAAAGCGCACATCGGCTGCTGGTTCTGCCGAGAATTGCTTACCCACAAGCGTTCCGAGGCTAACCGCCAGCACAAGCAGCACCCCAAACAAAGCCGGCTGCCATACCCGGCGAGCAACTGAAGTCACCGGTTTTTCCATCCGTGCTTTTAGCCGGGTGTAAAAATAAGGATCATTCTCCTTGTATTTATCAAGCTTCAGCAACATCCAATCCTGCCGCAGCTCTTCCAACAGCTGCCGGCATTCAACACACCCACTCAGGTGTTCGGCAACCTTTTGCTTTTCCGGGGCCGACAACGTGTCTTCCAGGAAAAACAGTAACTTCTCTTTTGTGGCTCGATGTTTCATTTCAACCTCCTTACTTCTGGTTTATTTGACACCAAACAAGTTAAAAACTTGCTGTCCTAAATGCCTTTTTTATAACACGCATACAACTTCTTTTGCAAATTGAGCTTCGCCCGGTGAATCAACGACTCGACAGACGAAAGCGACAACTGCATAATTTCAGCAATCTCCTGATACGACAAGTCGTCCAGCTTACTCAGGCTAAACGCAATTTTTTGCCGCTCCGGCAGTTCTTCAATGGCCCGGTAAATCCGCTCTTTCCGTTCCTGGTTCACCATATGTTGCTCCGGATGCTCTTCCACAGCGGCAGTTGCTCCCTCCAGCACCTTTTCGGCACCAAACAAGGCATCACCCAGCGACTGGAAAAAATTGCGCCGTTTATGATCCCGCTGAAAATTGAGTGATTTATTGACGGCGATGCGGTAAATCCAGGTGGACAACTTAGACTCGCCCCTGAATTTGGAAGCCGATCGAAAAACTTCCATAAACACTTCCTGGGCAAGATCCTCCGCATCGTACCGATCACGCACAAAGCTCAGGCATGTGTTGCGAACAAGCAACTGGTAATTGTCAACCAGCTGTTTAAAAGCTTGTTCTTCTCCGTTTTGTATGGCTCGAATTAACGCTCGTTCATCCATGGGGCAAAGTCCATTACCTACCAGACACAAGTTAGCAAAAAAACTTGCGGTGCATTCATAAACTTTTTTTAGTTCGCGGTTGAGAGTTGAGAGTTTTCAGTTGTCAGTTATCCGTTATCAGTTCCGTGAGTTCATACGTTCGTGTCTTCGGTTATCCGCTTTGAGCGTCTTCCTGAACTTGTTTCAGGATCTGTTACTGGTCAGAAGTTGTCGGTTTCGATTAAACGCTGACAGGACCTTCCGACGTTGTCAGGTTATGGGCTACCGTTCACCGATGCGTTCTTTTCTCCTCCTTGTCAGGCGGGGAAATCGGCCTGAGCCAGACAATAGAGTTTCGTCCAACGCGAAAAGAGGTGTTTTTTAGTTCCTGCGTTCGTGACTTCTTGAGTTCGTGTTTTCCTCTCTTAGCGCTTTCTCTGCGTTCTTTGCGGTTAGGATGATTGTTGTCAGCATTAAGAAAACTTGTCCTTTTGGTTTGATCCAAAAGAACGAAAAGATCAAGGCGAACGATGCTTTTGAACGAAAACTACGGGTCAGTCACTCCCCGAAAACCAACTCCTCCCGTTGGTCGTCAAACAGGGTTTTCTTAGCAGGGCACGCGCGGATTCCTTCCCTTGTTTTCTGGTTCAAAACCCTCGTAGGCCAATCCTTTCCCCTTGTACCGATAATTGGAATTTGGATTCGTACATTCGCAATTAACTGCTCGATACTCCTTTCTCCTCCTGGTCAGGAGGAGTACTTTCGCCCAACGCGAAAGGGAGGTGGTGGTTCTGTTGGTCAACGCACTACCCCAGCCACGTTTTTCACCTGCCGGTGAAGTTGAAGAAACAGATTTTACTAATTGCGGCCCTTTGTGGGTTCGATAATCTCCTCTTTCCAAAGCTTACACTTAGGTCTTCGCCCCATGCTCTTTGTTCTTGACTCTCTTCCAGAGCTTGTTCATCAAAAACACCAATTGTATAGACCAAGAACAAACTGAATTAACTCATGCATATGTTTTGTAAAGTTTTGTAACTTGATCGGCCAAAGCTAAAAAGATCTAACAGACACCTATGAGAATAGAACTTCTACTAATACTCGTTATACTATCGCTTTCCTGCAAAAGGGAGCAACAAGCCAGCTATGAACCCTTCTTCGAACAAGCATTTTCCATCATTAAGAATGAATCGATAAAGAAGAATGAAACAGACTGGGAAAAGGTAAAAGAAACGATAAAAGATTCAATAACTCATTTTAACTCAAATGACGCCGTATATGATGCGATTGGTTATCTGTTAACACTTATTGATGATGGACACAGCTCTTTTGCTGATCCGTACACCCCCAACAAATTAACAATCGACACTTTTTCAGTTCCAACAATAGAATCGAGAATTATTAACGAAGATATTGCCTACATCAAACTTCCCGGCTTTACGGCCAATGATAGTCTATCGAGGCAATATGCTTTAAGTATAAGAAAGTCATTGCTGGAACTTGACAACACAGCCCCTCTTTCGGGCTGGATCATTGATTTAACGAAAGACCGGGGAGGCAAAATGTCAAATGAAAGCTTAGCTCTCGCGCCTCTCTTTGAAAATTCCTTAATCGGAATTTCATGCAATAACCAAAACGCCTTTCGGAATATTCGATGTGAGGATGGCTATTTCTATTTTGGCGAATTTAAGATGGACAGTCTTATTTATGAGTCACAACTCAAAAATAAAGGGAAAAAGATTGCCGTACTGGTTAGTGAGAAAACGTCAAGTGCAGGCGAATTTCTTGCACTTGCCTTTGATTTTCAGGAGAAGTCCAGAATTTTCGGGAGCGAAACCAAAGGACTAACGTCACACTGCCGGTTATTTGGGTTTAAAAGTAATGCCAAGCTGCTTTTGGCCGTTGAAAAATATTGCGATAAAAACAAAGCGATCATTCAAAAAGGGATAATTCCAGATGTTGAATGCCCCGAAGAAGAAAGTTTGCCCCAAGCAATTGCATGGATTAAAAGTACGCCCTAAAAGCATAGCTGGGTTCACGGGTAGGTGCAGGCTGCTCTTTTCTCCTCCTTTGTTTCCAAGGAGGTGTGGCACCGGTTTACCAGTGACGAGGTGGTTTTGTTGCCAATTCAGAATTAGTCAGGTTCCTTCTTGGTGCAGGTTTTGACCACCCCGTCCCCGACAAGTCGGGAACACCCCTCCTTGTCAGGCGGGGAAATCGGCCTGAGCCGGACAATAGAGTTTCGTCCAACGCGAAAAGAGGTGTTTTTTAGTTCCTGCGTTCGTGACTTCTTGAGTTCGTGTTTTCCTCTCTTAGCGCTTTCTCTGCGTTCTTTGCGGTTAGGATGATTGTTGTCAGCATTAAGAAAACTTGTCCTTTTGGTTTGATCCAAAAGAACGAAAAGATCAAGGCTGACGATGCTTTTGAACGAAAACTACGGGTCAGTCACTCCCCGAAAACCAACTCCTCCCGTTGGTCGTCAAACAGGGTTTTCTTAGCAGGGCACGCGCGGATTCCTTCCCTTGTTTCCGGCTTCAAAACCCTCGTAGGCCAATCCTTTTCACCTGGTGGTGAAGTTGGGGAGTTAGGTTTTGCTAGCTTCGGCCTTTGTACGTTCATGTGTTTGTCGATTTGTTATGTTTGCCTTGAATCCCAGCTGCTTTTTTATCCTCTTAGCCAGACAATCGACTTTGCGCCCAACGCGATCTCCAGTTTCCTTTTTCCGCTTTCCTCGCTGCTCTCTGCATTCAGCCAAAAACAAAAGCACCCTCCCCCAAGGAAAGATGCTTCTGTTAAGCTTTTAAAAACAAAGCCGATGATTGACAATCGGGTTAATCGACTTCGGAGGACAACGACGCTTCTCTTTGGCTCTCACTTCTCCCCTCGCGGGCAGCCAGGGTCAGTTCCAGGGTTTTAATTTTCTGGTTAAGCTCCCTGACGAAATTCTCCATTTCAGGCGTTTGCATGTTTAGGCTGATCATAGCATTTACCCGCTCGACCATCAACTCATACAACGGATCAATTTCAAGGCGAACCACCTTGGCGTTGCCGCTGTTTTTATTGGCCAGCTCGGTGTCGCGTTCATTTTGTTTCGCTTTAAAAGCCACATTCAGTTCGTTTAAGCGCGACACCCAAGTGTCGAGCCCACAAGTAGTCACAAAACCGGCATTTTCCGGCTTGGCCAAATCGCCCAGCAAATTGGTCAAACCTGCTGTTTCTTCGTTATATGAAATTCGGCGAAGGTCGCCATACAAATCAAACAGTCGCCTCAGGCGCTTGGCTGCTTCCTCTTCTTCGGCAATCGTGCACTGCAAGGTCGCATTGATGCGCATATCCATCGCACGCCACATATTGTCGCGATCCATATCCAGGTTTTGCAGTTCTTCGGTTAATACACTGCCCTGATCTACACGCAACTCCTCGTCAAGTTTGGTCAGAGAATTGTCAAACTTCGTAAATTCGGCTTCCGAATGGATGGCAGCCGGGTTAAGCGCCAGGAGCAAATTTTTAACATCGCTCATAAACTGAAAGTATTCCCCGTTGCGGAGTTGATACAGTAGAAGTTTTAAAATTTTAATCATGTTGTTTTAGTTAAAGATTAAATGAATATGTTCTAAAAGGCTATTTGTTTACGGACTCGAAAAGCACTGAATGGTTTCGAGTTTGGATCAAGTATTGAATAAAATTAGTGGAAATGATTACTTAAGTCAATGACTAAAACTATGCTTCACAGCATTTTGACCCTTGACTAAGTTTCAAGACTAGCTCATTTTTTATAAAGTTTGGATGCTGCACGCCTGCAGGAGCCAAGCCAAGAAGTTTGCTGGCTTGCCGCAGCTGTGCGAGAGGTGAGCCAATTTATTTTTTTGCTTGCCGCAGCCGTGCGGGAAGCAAGCCAAGAAGTTTGCGAGCATGTTGCAGCGCTGCAGCAAGCTAGCCGGAACATTTTTTTGCTTGCTGCAGTACTGCGGCAAGCGAGCCAACAGATTTCCTGGCTTGCCGCACGACTGCAGGAACCCAAATATCAGGCAGTTACAGCGACCTGCAATTCTATTACGTGCTGAAAGTCACTGATTCCGGGCAAGAGCTAGCTGGCAGGCCTCCAACACCATTTTATCCTTCATTCTTTTTTCATCAAAAAAACTGAGTAGCAATGTCAATTATTATTGCTAATTTAACAGCATATTATCATGATGGATAAGATGATCTTGATATGGTCAACAGTTACCAACTACGCTTATACCCTGCATGACTTGGTATAAAGTCACCTTTAAGATAGACAAAGTGGAAATAAAATCCGTAAAACTTTTTTATCAAAATAAGCTGCCATTGATGAGTGCAAAAACTAAATAAGATGTTAAACGAGACCCAACAACATTTTTTTAAGAAATTAATTGATGACACATTCGGATATTACAGAGTATATGATTACTTGAAATTGCGAATTCGTCAGGCAACAAAGCTGACAATTACTTTTACAACTTCAGAATCATTTTGGAGCTCTATCTTGCAAAATGAATTTAAATGTTCAAGAAACAATCAACCGAAGCTTCAAAATAATCAAATAGTCAAGCTAAAAGATTTCTTTTTAACAGAATGGACTCCTAAACTACCAGGTAGAGTCTGGACAAGAGATGGAGAGATGAATTTAATAGAAGGAATTCAAGACGTTGTTGGAGAAACTAATATCCATGACAAAATTTATAATGTCCTTGGCCCATCTGGAAAAGGTAAAATGATGACAGGAGGTTTTGGGTCAGTGAGAATAAAACCAAGAACAAATAGTGATTATTGCATGTTGCTTAACGCCGTTTCTGTAAATGACTGGCACTGTGATTATGGAATTCCACTAATTGTTTCAAAACCTGTTTATGATGAGTATCTACGGTATTCTCACAACGAAGGTGCACCAGAAATTGAAGAATTGACAGGAATATTGTGTTTAAATAGTGGAATTAATCAACTTGGGATCATTTTCCCAGCAATTGGCGCAAAACTTGACGATGAGCTTCAAGATTTACTATCTGACTTTCCTAATTTGCCCAAGTGTTTTATCTATGTTTCCTCTCCAATTGACATTAAACTTAGATATAATATGAGTCACCCTGACGCAATAGCATGGACAATGTTTAAAACAAATATTGACAGAGAGCCATTAAGATTAACATATGCAAGGTTTAACCCTATAAATGAAGACTCTTCAAAAGAAGCAATCAAGTTTATCAACAACTATGTACTTGGATTTGATGGAATTGAAATACTAACTGACTTTGATGGCCAAAAACGCAGACTTATTTCGAAATCATCCTTGAGTAATACAAGAAATTTTAAATTTCAGCACAGTAGAGTTTTAAGGACAATTGGCTCATGGATTAGAAGAGAAAGTCATATACATAAATTAGGAAGAAACAACGGTTGCTAATACACTCCCCCTCGTCTTAGCGAAGCGGTGCCGAGGGGTAAACTGTTTGTCGTTTGTAACGACAATACACAGACCAACTGCATTGAAAAACAACAATGAATATCTTTTAATCAATTTACAGTGCGGCGCGGAACTATGCGGGTGAAAAAGGATTCGTAAATGTGCAAACAACATTGTAGATGGAGTTACAAACTCAAAAACAGCTCGCCCTAGTGACCGCTTCGCTCAAACAAAGAGCAGAGCGGGCATTGAATAATGTCATCGTTGTAAAGTAGCGTCTAAAGCCCACGCAATGCAATCGCGCGGCAGCGCGGGGTTAACGGCTATATAAACAAACCCGCAACAACTAGCTAACAACCAACACAAAATTACTAAATCAACTCAAAATGGACTTGACTAATAAAATATTATCCAAGACTTCAAATGAATTAATTAGTGCTCTAGAACAAGTCAAAAATGAAGGAGTTAAAAATCAATTTTCATTCGATGTTGATTTAAGTACAATCCAAGATTTCAATTTCATAGACATAAGAGAATCTCATGAATACAAAGCTCTATTTAAGAGATTAATGAGTATGAATGGACCGGTTTTATATTGGTTCGAAATAGACAGCAATATTGAAAACTCAACCATTAGAGCAGCGATAAAAAACTACTCAAATTCAGATAATTCAAAAGCAATACCTGCATTGAAAAAACGTTTTGACGAGAATTCAAGATGTTTATACGTAGGTAAAGTTAAAAAATCATTCTGGGGGCGACTTATCCAACATCTTGGATTTTATAAAGTAAATGCGACACAAGGACTACAATTGTTCTATTGGGCAAAAGATTTAAATTTAAGATTAAAGATTCATACTTACGAATTTGAGCAAGAGATGGAAGATTTAGTCTCAATCTTTGAGATTAAATTGGCAAAGGAACTAAGATCGTTAATTGGAAAACATTAAAATAAATTACAGCCGTTAATCCAACAGCCTCTCCCCGCTTGCAAATTCGAGCAGGGAGAGATTTTCTCTGTTCCGCCCATTTGGCGTAGCTTTCAAAAGTTATCAACAGGTGTTAATTAAACCAATACGACAGTTTGACCACCAGTGCACGGTTGCGGGAGGTCCAGTCGCCGGTAAAGTAGTTGTCGGTATACACCACAAAAAAGTCGGACACCGGCGCATACCGCCATTGAAACCGCATATTCACATTCATGTTTTCAATCTGCTCGTTGTATTGCACAAAGCTGGAGAGAAAGACTTTATCCGAAAAGGTGACATCCAGCTTGGGGCCAACCAGCCACATACGGGTGGTTTCAAACGGGTCGGGCAAACGAATGTTGCTGTAGCTTAAGTTCATGGCAAAGTTCACATAGGGCTGAATGCGGTAGCCCACCATGCCTTCCAGCAAATCAATATCGCCATTAAAAAACTCCCCTTTGGTATAGGAACCCGACCACTTGAAGTTCTTCCGGTTGTCGGATTCGTATTCGAGCCAGCCCCCGCGGTAGCGGTATTCAGAACCTGCGGGCAAAAAAACATCATTTTGGTGGGTAGGGTCAAAATCCTGCTGAAGATGAACAAAGTAATCCAGGAAGCCGAACTTGGCTTTGGCCCGGCTCTCAAACTCAAACTGGTAACCCAGGGTTTGCTGGTGATCGATCTTATCAAAATCGGTGTCGTAAAAGTTTTCACTTTCCACAAAAATACCATGCGCCACAATCTTCTTGTTTGGCACCCAGGTATAGTTGAAGGAAGGCCCCAGGAAGTTATAGCCCGTGCGCCGCACAAAGCCCACTTCGGCCCTGTAGTCGGCCCCTACACTGGTTTGAGACAGCCCAAAGCCAATGTTCCGGGTTTTGTATTCCAGCGATGCGCCTTGCGCGTATTGCCCCCGGCTGTGCTCTTCCTCATCAAAGGATTGATGATAAAAGAACTTGCCATTCCAGGTATTGTCGCTCGAGGCCAAATTGTAGTCGAGCCCGGCCACCCGGTTATAGTCCTGCACACCGCCCGGCTCGTTGATGTTTTCTTTATTCACCAAAATCACCCCCACACTTGAGCGGGCAAACAATTTGCGCTGCACCGAGGCCACCGCAAAATTCCGGGCGGGCAAAAAGGCCGTCTTTTCGGTTTGCATATCCATCAGCCCCAGCCGCCAGTTGTTATTCAGCTTGCCACTGAGCCGGGCGCCAAACAATACCGGAGCATCCAGCCCAATGCGACGCGAGAAAAACGGCGTAACCACATCGTAACCATAGCCGGCAAACAGGTCGGAATTTTCGAGGAAGAATTGCCGCTTTTCAGGAAAGAACAATTCAAAGCGGTCCAGATTGGTCACCTGCTCGTCCACCTCGGCCTGCGCAAAATCAGGGTTATAGGTCAGGTCCAGGTTCATGGAAGTGGTTACGCCAATCTTGGCATCAAAACCAAAATCCTTGCGATAGTCGGCCTTGGTGCCCGCCTCATAATCTTTGGCCACCGAACCATACACATAAGGAATCAGCGAGAACATGGTTTTCGATTTGGGCAGGGGCTCTTCCCATTCCAACACGCCGGTATAGGCCAGCGAGGCCGTTGGGAACTGCCGGGGCACCGGAGCCCACGACGATTTTTCGTTGCGCTTCAAATCGAGCCGGCTAAAATTGACATACCAGCGATCGGCTCCCGATTTAAACCGGATGGAGCGAAATGGAATGCGCATTTCAGTTACCCAGCGGTCGTCGTAATGCACGGTTTTGGATTCCCACTTACAATCCCAGTTCAGGTTAACCGCACTTCCATCGTACATGATCCCATCCCATTTGGCTCCGGAAGCCGATGCTCCAAACGAAAAGCCATTGGTTTGATCCAGAAAAGTGTCGAAGAAAACCAGGAAGTTATCGTTGTTTCCAAAAACAAAATCGCGCCGGAAAGACTCCATGATTCGTTTGCCCGGAATGGAATCGTAGAACGTAAAGCCCAGGTAAAAGGCTTTGTCATCGTAGGTCATCACCACTTCGGTTTGTGCGTCGGCCAAGCCCGTATCCACCGGAAGTACCCGGGTAAAGTTATTGGCTTTGTCGGCCTTGTGCCAATCGGGCTCATCGATTTTCCCATCAATTTGAATGGGGCTTTGGGCTTTCCGGACTTGAAGGATGTAATCTTTGTTAAAGGTTGATTGAATGCTGTCGGGCTTCGATTTTTCGACACCCCAAACAGTACCGGCAAGGGCTTGCCAAAAGACAAACAGCAGCAGGATCTTTTTCATTACGTTAGGTTTACAGGTTCGTTTAGCATCGTAAATGTACAAAAAACAAACAAGTCCGAATCGAATTATAAATGGTATAATTTGATTCGGACTTGAACACCAAACGATCAGAAATCGCTAAAGCATATCTTCAGGCGGATGCATCAAAATGCGGTCGCCTTCCTGCAGGCCTTCCAGCACCACCGTCATGCCTTTGTTTTCGGCTCCCAGCACAACGGGTTGCTTGGTCACTTTTCCGCCATGTTTCACAAAAACAACCTTTTGCAGGCTGTCGCTAAAAACAGCTTCCAACGGAATAATGGGCTGATCGGTGTAATGATCAACAATAATGTGATTGGAACAGGTCATTCCGGGTTTTAAGTCCTCATCTGTTTCATTCAAACGAATGACCACTTTAAACACCTTCATATCAAAGCCCTGATGATCTTCACCAATCGAAGCAATAAAAACGACTTCGCCGGTATACGATTTATCCGGTAAGGCATCGAGGGTAATATTTACGCTATCACCTTTGCTGATTTTGGCAATGTCAATTTCTTTGACATAGGTTTCGGAAATCACCGTAGACATATCCGGCAAGGTAGCCAGCAAGGGACGCCACATACTGATCTCATCGTCCTTTGAGAACTTCCGTCCATTCCAGGAAGTCCCAAACATGACAATCCCGTCCTCCGGCGTAGTTATCCGGGTTGCAGCAATGGCTTTCTGATAGCGATCAATCAAGTCATTCAGGCGCTCCAGGCGTTTTTCATGCCGCTGAACATGCATCTTTCGCCGGTTTTGCTCCAGCTGGTAATCCCGGCGTTTCTTTTCAACCGCAATTTCGGCCTTTTGATAGGCCATCTGCGTTTTTCGCTGGTAGGCCTCCGATTCGTACTTGGATTGTTCCAAATCAATTTTATTGTATTCCAGATCCAGCAAGGCATTGGTAATTCCTTCGCGAAGTTGGGTCAGCCGGACGGTACTGTCGATGCGCGCATTTTTCAAATCGGCATCCACCTTTTCTTTTTCCTGCATCCGGTCCCGCATCCGGCTCGATATTTCGGTTTGATCCAGCTGCGCAATATAATCGCCCTTCTTCACGATCTTGCCTTCCTCAACCAAATCCACAATCTTCACCTGGTAAATTCGCAATTCACGATCGCGCATCGCCATGGGCATGTTGATTTCAGTGGCTTTTTCACCCTTCACTTCGCCCACACATTCAATGATGGCATCCAGGCTTCCGTTTCTAACGTGATAGCTTTTGCCACCCGACATCACCGTTTCTTCCAAAATAAAGAACAGCGCGATCAGCAACACCACCAAGACAGGAATCCCTCTTATCAATAATTTCTTATGCTTCTTCATGTCTCTTAGTTTTCAAGAATGTTTTCATATTCCTCCGATAATGGCTGCCCCTCAGCGAAGTCAAAAAGGGTCAGTCGGCGAATGGTGTAATAATAGCGCCAGTAAGCATTTAGTGCCAATACGTAATCCTTCCGGGCCCGTTCCTGGTCGTTGCGCGCCTGGTTCAGGTTGATCACATCCAGTTTCCCGATCAGGAAGCGCTGAAAAGCCACTTCAAATCCTTGCCGGGCAACGGTATCAGCCAAAGCAGCGTTTCGAACCTGCGCAGCTTGAAGGTTAAATTCCATTACGGTTTGGGCAATCTCCTGCTCAAAGTCAATACGAGCCTGACGAACAGTAGCTTTCACCACCTCGCGGCTGTATTCTGCCATTTGGTAGCGCCCTTTACGCCGTCCCCAATCAACAATCGGGATGTTCACGCCCAGACGAACACGCTGGCTTTCCCCTGGATTGTCATACACATTCTTAAACTCATCCGAAGACTGGTCGAGACCATACTGGGCAAAAATACTGGTATTCAAGCCTGTTTCCGACTTGGCCTCGGCTACCCGTTGGTCCTCCTGTAGCAGGCGTTGTTTTTGATCCAGAATTTCGGGGTTATTTTGCAAAGCTTGTTCAATGGCCGATCCCGCCTGAACTTCCAGCTGAGGGAGCTCACTCGGAACCAGGCAGGAAATTTTGGTTTCCTTACCCAACCCCAGGAAAGAGTTCAGGTCTGCCTGTGCGCGCAACAATTCCAGCTTTGCCGTATTCAGTCCCTGCTCGGCTTGTAGTTGTCGCAACTGCAGGTTCAGCAATTCATCCTGTGTCACGGTTCCTACCTGAAAGCGCCCTTGTCCAATTTTGTATAAGGTATCCGCACTGGCTTTGTTATTCTCTGCAATCGACAGGTTGATTTCTGCCGAAACCAGGCTAAAGAAGCGTTGTGTGGCTTTGATGGCCAGCGCCTCGCGCGATTCGATGAATACTTTCTTGGCTTTTTCGTATTTCAGCGGCTCAATCTTAGCCTGCCACTTCAGGCGGTTGTAGCCATTCAAATCCTGCTGATAACCAATACTAATGGGGGTCGATTGATAGGAGTCCTTCTGCCCGTCACCCAGGTTTTTCACAATCCCCAGGTCGGAGCGCAAAAACAGGCGACCTCCGGTTAAGCCCACATTCTGGTTCAGCGAAAGGCCAAAATCCGAGTTCAAATACTCGCGTTGAACGTATTCTTCCTCATTGGTTTGAAAGTTATATTCCCGCGAACGGTTGCGGTTAAAATCCAACGGGGTTGCATTCAGCGTTAAGCTGGGAAGACGGTCGGCTTTGTAGTACCGGTATTCCCAGTAGCTTGCCCGGAACATGTTTTCGTTCCGAAAGGCATCGAGTGATTGCTGCGAGGCCAGTTCAATAACAGCGTTCAGCGATAATTTCAGGTGTTGCTCCTGCGCCAAAGAGCTCAGAGAGATGGATAAAAACAGGAGTAAGGTATAAATGTATTTTGATTTCATAATATATTGGTCGTTTCAGGTTAATAACGGAGTGATTCTACCGGGTCTTTTTCAGCGGCCTGTTTGGCCGGAAGGTAACCAAAAATGATTCCAACCGCAGCCGAAACTCCAAAGGCAATAAAAATGCTGAAAAAGGAGACGATGGTTTTAATATCAAACACGGCAGTAATAATTTGAGATAAGGCCACGCCAAGAATAATTCCGATGATTCCTCCAAAAACACTAATCAAGGTTGATTCAGACAAGAACTGCACAATGATGTCTTTTTGTGAAGCGCCAATGGCTTGACGCGTTCCGATTTCCCGGATTCGCTCCATCACCGACGCCAGCATGATATTCATAATCCCGATTCCTCCAACAATCAGCGAAATGCCTGCAATGGCACCCAATACCACGTTGAAAATGTTTTTGGTTCGCTGTTGTTGCTTCAGCAATAACTCTGGAATGGTCACCTCAAAATCATACATTTCAGAATGACGACGGAACAACATACGCTTCACCACATTAGCTGTAGCGTTGAGCTGTTCTGTTTCCTTCACCTGAATGATAATTTTACTGAGCTGGTTCAGGTTCTTATCTTCGCCTGCTGATGTTCCGGCGGCATTGCGCTGGCGCGAATTGGCACGTTCCACTTCATCGGCCCGAACCAGCGAGCGGTTTTTAAAGCGAAGTAAGACGGTTTGCACCGGAACAAAAATTTTGTTGTCCGAACTACTGATTCCCATTTCGTCGGATGCTGAAGCCGTAAAATCGCGTTTTTCAACAACGCCAATGACTTTCAGCCAAACCTGCCCGCACTTGATACTTTTACCAATCGGGTCTTCCTGGTTAAAAAAGACATTCCGGATGTTATCGCCAATAAGGCACACCGGCTGCCCCAGTTCGCTTTGTGTTTGGTTAAACACATCGCCACTTTGCAAGCCGATGCTGAAGACATCGAAATAACTGGCATCAACCCCTTCCAGCACCACGGGGTTACTCTTTCCATTCAGAATGGCCGAGTAGTTAAACGAAATCACCGGACTGACTTTATCGACTGCCGGAATCACTTCGGCGATGGCCTGCGCATCCAGCAGGCTCAAGCCTTTACTGAACTTTGACCGGGCAGCAGCACCATCCTCTTCGCCTCCCGATCCACTGCCATCGATACTTACGGAGGTAGGAGTCACCACAATGTTGTTGACTCCAACCATTTTAATTTGCTCTAAAATTTCCTGCTCAGCACCATTTCCGATGGCCATCATACTAATTACAGCGGCCACACCAAAAATAATCCCCAAAGCAGTTAACATTGATTTTAAGCGGTTATCGAAGATTGCCTGGATCCCGATAAGCACATCATGAAAATATCGTTCTATCCACATAGCGCTGTCTAGTTAGAGGTTGAACCTGATGAAACACCACCGGCACGTGCGGAAGGATTGCCGGGTTGCGGGTTCTTCTCCCCTGCTTTTTTGTCAAAATCATCCTTGGCCGATTTCTCCGCGGCCTCGCGCTCTTCCTTTTCCTTCAACAGGCGGGCATAAATCTCCAAGCCTTCGTACTCCAGTTCATCAATACCCTCAGGCGCGGCCAGGTAAACCACATCGCCTTCCTCAACGCCATCCTGAACCAACACGTAGTTTTCATTGGCATCGCCCAGCGATACGATTTGCTTTTGCACATCACCCCGGTGCAGTTTGTAAACATACTGAAGGCTGTCGTTAGTAAAAACGCTTTCCAATGGAATCGCCAAGGTGTCTTGCAGGGTAACCGCCTTAATCACATTACTGGTCGTCATGGCCGGACGTAAATCCGCATCTTCATCAAAAATTTTAATTTTCACCTCGAATACTTTAGCATCACTGTTAGGCATGTTTTGCCCCACGTTGGCCATTGAGATCACTTCGCCGGAAAGTTCCTTGTCCGGAAAAGCATCAACACCCACTTTTACAGGCAAGCCCACTTTCACTTTGGAAATATCAATTTCATTGATGTAGGTTCTGGAGATGAGGTTGGTCATATCAGGAATGGTGGCAATAATCGGGTTCCACATGGTTACTCGCGAGCCCACCTTAATCACCTCGCCCCATGGATGTTTGTAGTAGGTAAGCAAACCTGACTTGGGGGCAAATATTTCCAATGAGTTATAGAGTACCTGCAGTTCTTTCAGGCGGTCTTCGGTTTGGCGGTAGTTGATAAAGCGCCGGGTTACGCGGTTTTCTTCCTGCTCGCGCTTCAACTTATAAGCGTTCTTTTCCTGCTCATATTTACGCAATGCCTTATCATAATCCATCGCTGCTTTTTTCTGAACGGAAGGCGACTCGTAAATGGATTCATCCATCACAATTTTACGCTCTTCCAGATCCAGTTGTGCATTAATAATCACATCACGCTGGTTGCTCAGATTCAGGTTCGAATCGATTTTCGCATCCTGAAGTTCTGTTAACTGGGTCTCCAGTTGATCCTGCGTATTTTTAATGTTTTCCTCAACGGCTTTATGATCCAGCGTACCAACATAATCGCCGGAATCAACATAGGTTCCTTCGTCAATTAAGTCGGTAATGGTTAATTCATAAATCCGCAGGTTCCGGTCTTTCATTTTCTCGGGAATGGTAATATTCTCCGAGTTTTCGGATTCCAGTTCACCGGATGAATAAATTTGAATTTCGAAAGGTCCTTTCGCAACTTCTACCGTAATATCGGAAACAACCTTGTCGCTGCCTTGAAATACCAAATAGGCAACAATTAATGCTAGCGGGATAAGGACAATGAGTAAGATTTTTTTGTTTTTCATGAGTCTAAATGTATTAGCAGTCTATCAGTAAGTTTTATGATGAGATTTTATTTAATTCACGAATTCAATTGTAGGTTAATGGCAAAAAATAGCCCTTTCTCCATTTTCATGAGAAAGGGATCAGTTACTGACTATAATCTCATTTAACAACAATTATGCCACTTGCCGTTAAAATCAGTTAATATTACCTAAGATTATAGTTGATTACATTCTTAGGTAATAAGACTTCAATTTGTCCGATAGGTTTAAATGGAAATGATATCCTTGATTTCACCAATGATTCGCTGGGCCAATTCCTGTGAAGCTTCCGGTTTCGTTGATTCCGCGTAAATACGAATGATTGGTTCGGTGTTTGACTTGCGCAAGTGCACCCATTCATTGGCAAAATCAATTTTAACACCGTCAATATCATTCACCTGCTCGTTTTTGTACTTTTCTTTCATCTGTACCAAAACAGCATCCACATCAATATCCGGAGTCAATTCTATTTTATTTTTCGAGATGAAATAATCCGGATAGGTCTTCCGAAGTTCCGTGCATGTTTTGCCTGACTTAGCCAGCAAACTCAAAAACAAGGCGATGCCAACAAGCGCGTCGCGCCCATAATGTGAAGCCGGATAAATCACGCCTCCGTTGCCTTCACCACCAATCACCGCACCGGTTTCCTTCATTTTCTTCACCACGTTCACTTCGCCCACAGCTGAGGCCGTATAGCTTCCACCATGTTTTTCGGTAATATCACGTAAGGCCCGGGTAGACGACAGGTTGGAAACCGTATTTCCCGGAGTTTCAGAAAGAATGTAGTCGGCCACGGCCACCAAGGTGTATTCTTCGTTAAACATCGAACCATCTTCGCTAATAACTGACAAGCGATCAACATCCGGATCGACCACAAAGCAAACATCAATTTCGTTTTCTTTAACCAGACTGCAGGTTTCAACCAAATTCTCGGGCAGTGGCTCCGGAACATGGGCAAAGTGTCCGGTTGCTTCTTCGTTGATTGGAACAATGGTCTTTACACCCAACGCTTTCAGCAAGGCTGGTATCGCAATTCCTCCCACGGAATTAACGGCATCAAAAGCGACTTTAAAATTGGCTTTTGCAATCGCATCGGTGTCCACCAATTCCAGCTTCAACACATGATCGATGTGTGCCTGCAGGTAATCTTTATGTTCAATCGTTCCAAGCTCATAGACTTCCGCGAAATTAAAATCCTCCGCTTCGGCAAAAGCCAGAATTTTAGCGCCTTCCTCAGCCGACAAAAACTCGCCATCGCCATTCAGAAGCTTCAGCGCATTCCATTGGGCAGGATTATGACTAGCCGTTAGAATAATACCACCGTCAGCTTGTTCTTTTACCACAGCCAACTCGGTTGTTGGTGTAGTTGCCAACCCAATGTTTACAACCTGGCATCCCATGCCGTTTAACGAAGCACAAACCAAAGCATCTACCATTTGACCTGAAATACGCGCATCGCGTCCGACCACCACCACTGGTTTATCTTTGCCGCTTGCTTCTTTTACCCAACGGGCATACGAAGCACCAAACTTAACAACATCCAGGGGGCTTAATCCATCGCCTGGTTTTCCTCCAATAGTTCCTCTAATTCCTGAAATCGATTTTATAAGTGTCATTCCAATCTATTTTGAAAAATTTTGTATTGAGATAATATGTAGTTACATGTAATTCAAGTAGTCGCCAATCAAGTTTTGCAGATCCTCATTTTCTCCAGATGGTTGCAGGTTTTCGATCAAATGCTGGTCATCAAAGGCTTGCAACTTTAATATGGTATGATTAATAATTGACTGGGGAAAGATGGAGTCCGCTTCAAAATGGTGCCGGAACTTCTCCAACATCAAAGCCGATTCATAGCACGAGCCAGGCAAGCGTTCAAACTGCTTTTCTCCCTCTGCCGACTTTCCTTTTGTCAGAAATAAGTTCTCAGAACAGTAATAAGCATCCGCCTTCTTAACAGACTCATGATCGGACAAGCCGTTGATAAAACCGACAATTAAAGCGGCTGAAAACAAATACGGATTGGTCGATCCATCGGCTCCGCGATACTCAATGGTTTGCCGAAACGAATAGTCTACCTTGGCCTGTTCCTGCTGGTTTACCATAGCCCCCAAAGGCAGCTTGTTGTTCCAGCCCAGCGGCACCCGAATCAAAGTTGACCGGTTTTGCTTTCCCCAACAAACGTATGCCGGAACTTCCCGCCCGGGCATGGAGCGTAAATACGATATGGGAATGGTGTTTGCAAAAGCCGTTAATGCCGGTGCCAGTTCCAACACACCAGCCATCATGCGCAAGCTCGTAGCGGTTAACTCGCCATTTTCAATCAGGCAGTTCTGCCCTTTCTGCTCGGCCAAGAAGTGGATGTGCATGCCACTTCCCGGTTGGTTTAGCTGAATTTTGGGAATAAACGTTACACTAACCTTGTATTTTAAACCCAGCATGCGCAGAATCCACTTGGCAATCACCAACTGATCCGAAGCTTCCTCGGGATCAACGGGGGCAAATTCAATCTCATGCTGTTCATAGTGTATTCCATCATGGGTAAACCGGCCATTTTCGGCATGTCCGAAACGCACCTTACCGCCGCACTGCGCAATGAGTTTGATGGCTTCCACCCGAAGTTTTTCATGCATGGTAAAAGGTTCGGCACAATGATAGCCGTTACTCGATGATTCCACCACCTCTTCGGCCTCGCTGATCACGTAATACTCCAACTCCCCCATCATTTTAAGGGTCAGTCCAGTTTCGCGGTAGAATTGTTTTTGCGCTTTGCGAAGAATATTTTCCGGAGAGCTTTCCTGCGGCTGTCCATGCTTATCGTAAAACGAACACAGAATATCTACCGAAGGAATGCTGGCAAAGGGATTTAAAAAGGCTGTTTTATATCGAGGGACCAAAAACAAATCACTGGCATTTGCCTCGAGGTATGAAAAGATACTACTTCCATCAACCCGCTCGCCTGAAGATAAGATCATATCCAGTTCGTCATGCCCGGTAACCATAAAGTTGATGGTTTTTAACTTACCGTCTTCAGCAACATAGCGAAAATTAACAATTTCAATTTCCCGTTCTTCAATGTACCGAATCAAGTCATCCTTGGTAAATTCCGAAGCTGGCTTTTGAAGATATTGTACCAACAAGTTGGGGTTGTTTTGAATTGATGACATAGCATGCAAAAATTAAGTCATAAAAGTAGTCATGCCAATTGGAAATAAAAAGCAGAAGATCAATTTGAATGACCAATTGCAGCCTGCGGGACACGAGTTGCAGGAATCAAGCATCAAATGACGCCGTGTATTCCCAATCGCAGCAGGCACAGCTAAGGACGAAGAAGCAAAGATAATATTCCTGTTATCGGAAGTCCCCGAAAAGGAAGTATTCAAAAAACAATCAGTTCCGGATCGCTGAAACCAAGTTCCAGGGGCAAAAGCCAGCGCATTTAACAGAAATCAGTTTCAGAGATCAGGAACCAGCAAGGCTGTTCAATTACTTCCGGCGGGTATTTCCCGGATAAACCTTCAGTGCTTCTTCCAACACTTTCAGTGCTTTCCCAAGGTCATCCTTGTTCAGCACATAGGCAATCCGAACCTGGTCTTTTCCATAGCCAGGCGTTGTGTAAAACCCAGAGGCCGGTGCCATAAATATGGTTTGATTTTCGTACTCAAAGTCGCTAAGCAGCCAGCTGCAAAACTTGTCCGAGTCGTCAACCGGCAATTGAGCAACCGTGTAGAAAGCCCCCATCGGAATGGGAGAATAAACGCCCTCGATGCGATTAAGCCCATCAATCAAGAACTTACGGCGGCTCACATATTCATTGTACGAGTCCATCAGGTAAGTCTCTGTTTCTTCCAGTGAGGCTTCGGCAGCAATTTGCCCAATCAAGGGTGGACTCAAGCGTGCCTGACAAAACTTCATCACGTTCTTGCGCACTTCCTCATTTTTGGTGATCAGTGCACCAATGCGCAAGCCACACTCGCTGTAACGCTTCGACACCGAATCAATCAGAATTACATTCTGCTCAATTCCTTCCAGGTGGAAAGCTGAAATATAAGGGGCTCCTGTGTAACAAAACTCCCGGTATACCTCATCCGAAAACAAATACAAATCGTACTTCTTAACCAGGTCACGAATTTTATTCATCTCTTCCTGGGTATACAAGTAGCCGGTTGGGTTATTCGGATTGCAAATCATGATCCCCTTTGTTTTTGGGGTAATCAGCTTTTCAAACTCCTCCAAGGGGGGCAAGGCAAAACCTTCTTCAATCTTAGCCGGAATAGACTTGATCACTGCTCCGGCAACAATGGCAAACGCTTCGTAATTTGCATAGGCTGGCTCCGGAACAATAATCTCATCGCCCGGATCAAGGCAGGACATAAACGCGAAAGTAACCGCTTCACTTCCGCCTGCAGTAATTATTATATCCTCCACATCAACCTGAATAACAAACTTATGATAGTATTTCGCCAACTTTTCGCGCAACGATAAAATTCCCTCACTCGGACTGTACTCCAGAATTTTGCGGTCAATATTCCGGATCGCATCCAACGCTCGCTGCGGCGTGGGCAAATCAGGTTGCCCAATGTTTAAATGATAAACTTTTCGGCCCAGCTTCTTGGCCCGGTCAGAAAGTGGTACAAGCTTGCGGATTGGGGAGTCAGGCATGCTGTTTCCCCGAATTGATGTTGTTGGCATGTTAAATAAACTATTTTTGCTAAGTCGCCAAAGGTACGATTATCAATCCTAAATAAAAACAACCCCTTTCGTTGAAATTTGATATTTTTTCTATCTTTTGAGTGCGACATTGTCAAATCACTGCCAACTGCTAAAACGCGATGCAAGTTGTTGAGCATTCAGCGCGTTTTCTTGTGATTTTGTCATGTTTTTCAAGCAATTAACCATTTACTTTTGAAAATAACAATCACAAACTAAACGATAAAAACATGAAAATTGGCGTACCTAAAGAGATTAAGAATAACGAAAACAGAGTCGCTTTAACTCCTGCCGGAACGGCGGAACTTATTAAATGCGGCCATGAGGTTTATGTGCAAACCACCGCAGGTATTGGCAGCGGATTCTCCGATGAAACTTACCTGACAGCAGGAGCCAAACTACTTCCAACCATTGAAGAGGTTTATGCCATTGCTGAGATGATTATAAAAGTGAAAGAACCCATTGAGCCGGAATACGGACTCATCAAAAAAGGGCAGATTCTCTATACTTATTTCCATTTTGCATCGTCGGAAGTGCTGACACAGGCCATGATTGAACGCGAAGCCGTTTGTCTGGCTTATGAAACCGTGGAACTCAGCGACCATTCGCTCCCGCTGCTCATTCCCATGTCGGAAGTGGCAGGGCGCATGTCGGTGCAGGAAGGTGCGAAATACCTCGAAAAAACATATGGCGGATATGGTGTCTTACTAGGTGGAGTACCCGGAGTAACTCCCGCCAAGGTGCTAATCATTGGCGGCGGAATTGTAGGTACCGAAGCGGCAAAGATGGCTGCCGGACTGGGGGCCGATGTCACCATCATGGACGTCAACCTGAAACGTCTACGCTACCTGGACGACATCATGCCCGCCAACGTCAAAACCATGATGAGCAACGAATTCAACATCCGTGAAATGATTCAATCACACAGCCTCATCATCGGAGCAGTATTAATTCCGGGTGCTAAAGCACCTAAACTAATCACCCGCGACATGCTGTCGACCATGCGCCCTGGCACCGTGATGGTAGACGTTGCTGTAGACCAGGGTGGCTGTTTTGAAACCACCAAACCAACCACCCACGACCATCCTAATTTTGTGATTGATGAAGTCATTCATTACTGTGTCGCCAATATGCCGGGAGCTGTCCCCCGCACCTCAACTCTGGCTCTGACCAATGCCACCCTGTCCAACGCCATTCAGCTGGCTAACAAAGGATGGAGAAAAGCCTGTCAGGACAATCTTCCGTTGCGAAAAGGGCTAAACGTGGTTGAAGGCAAAATTGTGTACAAAGAAGTGGCCGAAGCCTTTGAACTTCCTTACGTTCCGGTAGAAACGGTATTGTAAAAGCAACCAGGTAATCTCATTTTGCAAGGTGGTGCTGGCTTTCAGCATCACCTTTATTTTTGGAACGATCAATCATTTTTGAACCGCCCGCCAATGTTGTTTACCCCGCACATAATCATTCGCAAACAGAAAAGCGAACAGCCCTGTAACCAATTGATTTTTCCATTCATTTTTCTTCCTTTCACACAAACTTTTAAAGCCATACCTTGTTAAACTTAAGTTAACCGTTCTTCGGTTCCAAAAAGAAGAACCGCCCCAAAAACAGAACCTTTGAAAAAACACGTCAACACATTTTTTTTACTTTCTATCACCGACTAATATGCTAAAGAATAAAGATCTTTTAAAAGCCTCTTATAAATTTCACTCGTTTGATGTTTTCGACACCTGCTTGATTCGAACCTGTGGAAAACCACGAATTGTGTTTTACCTGATGGCGCTTGAATTGTATGGCGAAGACGCCCCCGAAGTGCTTATTTACGACTTTGTAAATGCCCGAATCAATGCAGAAAAGAAAGCTCTCGCCGCTCTGAAATCTTCGTCCAGAGAAGATGTTTCCATTCAGGAAATTTACGCTTCGCTGAACGCAGGTATTCTTGAATCCTTTGGCCTTGAACAGTTGATTCACCTGGAACTTTCACTGGAAGAAAAAGTATTGCGTCCAATTCAGTCAACCCGGTCGGCGATTGATTTCTTACACAATCAGGGCAAGTCAGTCTGCTACATATCAGACATGTACCTGCCAGCAAATTTCATAAAAAAACAATTAGTAGAACATGGTTTTTGGAAGGAAGGCGATAAACTTTATGTTTCAAACGAAGTTGGACTGACCAAAGACAGCGGAGCCTTATTTGAGCTAATTGCAAAAAAAGAAAACGTCGGGTTTAAGGAGTGGTTCCATTGCGGAGACGACAAAAAAAACGATCATTTGGTTCCGAAGCGAAAGGGAATTAGCACCAAGCTGTTACGACAAGTTCAGTATACGCGTTATGAGCTGGAATGGATAAAATCGGCAACCTTGTCTGACAATCCGCTGCAAGGGGTGCTAATGGCCGGAATTGCCCGAACGATACGCCTCTGTTCTGAAAACTCGGCCATCACCGATATGGTTTCAGATGTGATTGCGCCTCTTTTTGTGCCCTTTGTTGCCGGGGTTTTGGAAGATGCCCACAAACGTGGAATCAACAAAATTTACTTTTTAGCGCGCGATGCCTACATCTTCCTTCAAATAGCCAAAATGTTTAGTGCCAATTATCCTGACATCCAATTCTCCTATTTGTACGGTTCGCGAAGAACCTTTTATCTGGCTGGAATTGATCAGGGAACAAAAGAAGAATTCAGGCGAATTATGGGTGGGGCTGTTGGACGAACCCCCGTACAAATGATGCGACGCATTAATTTAGATGTCCATTTGCTGAATGACGGCCTGGATGCTTTTGCAATCGACCAAAGTTTTTACGCCCAAAAGCTGAACGAAGGAAACGTGGAGCTTTTCCTGGACTTACTGACTCATAAAAATGTCCTTCCTGAAATTCTTCAGGAAGCCAGAAAACAGCGGGAAATTGCACGTGACTATTTCGACCAGGAAGGCATGCTGGATAAAGATTCATCCATTGCCATTGTTGATTTAGGCTGGACAAGAACCTGCCAGAAATCAATTAATTCCATTCTTGGCGACAAACAGGTTTTCGGCTATTATTTTGGTGTTTTCAAAGACCGTTTGCTTCCTGACGAGGCCGGTGAATACATGGCTGGCTTTTTCCCGGAAGAAATTATATGGTCGGCCAGAGTCGACCGGTCACTGAACAGTGGCTTTGTGGCAGTGGCCGAACAGGTTTTTGCTATGACTACCCATGGAAGCACCATTGCTTACAAAAAGAAAAACGATAAGGTTTATCCGGAATTTGATACCAAAGAAAATTCGGGAAGGTATGCCCAGGAATACATTGATAAACTGTATGAGAACATTGTCTTTTTTGCTAAAGAGTACGCCACGTTTCATTGGTTGATGACCAATGCCAAATCAGCCATAACCTCCTGCGGGCTCAACTCGCTCTACCTGTTTATTGAAAAACCTAAAAGAAGAGAAACCATTATTTTCGACAAATTCAAGGTGGGTAACAACCTCAATGACAATGAAAAAATAATCACCCATTTATCACCCCGCATCCTGTTTCAGTTCCTGAAATCGAAATTCGATTCGAACGAAAAGCCATCCGGGCTTTTATGGATTCAAGGTTCCGTGGCCTATACCTTTGGGCAAGCGGGCTTGCAAGTATTCCACCTGGCCCGAAAACTAAAAGACTGGCTGTCGAAATAAACTCAAAAGGTACATCCTTCTTCTGAATAGCAAAGCTTGAAAGCAGAACCTAAGCACCTCTAGAGGAACTTTTTAGCTTCATCAGATATTGAATTATTTCTGTCAATTATTCTTGCATAAATGTAAAGCATACTTTACCTTTGTTGTCATATAATTGACAACAATGAAGTTGGGAAATCATTTAAAGCGCTGTCGTTTTGATTACGACGACATGTCTCAAGAAGCATTGGCAAACGAAGTTGGCGTAACGCGTCAATCCATTCATTCCATTGAAAAAGGGAAATTTGTACCATCAACGCTGTTAGCTCTAAAAATTGCTAAGTTCTTTCATAAATCTGTTGAAGATATTTTTTTCATCACTGAAGAGTAAGGTTACTTCTAAAAGAAACCAACATGAAAAAGTTTGCGAATACATCAATCTGGACAAGCATACTTTTAAGCAGTATTAATGCAGGCTGGCTAAGCTACAACTCCTTTCAATACTTTAACATTGACCAATGGTTTGATCAACCTGCAGCCTATGTCATGCTGCTATTTATTGGCCTGCTGGTGTTGCTCTTTAGCCATATCACCATCATTCTGTCCGTTATTCTCAATCTAAAAAAGCAGGCAAATTCATTTTTAGCCGGAGTCCTTTTACTCATTATTGGCACGCTCTCATTGATTGCCATACTTCCCCATTGGGGCGCGCTAACCGACATTCTCAAAGAATACCCGCAAGGCTTCCCGATAAATTCAGAACTGAAAGCCATTTGGATTGCACAAAGCCTGCACGGGCTATTTATCGTCTATGCGCTGATTCATTTTATCAGACTCAAAAAGGCGCAAAAATCCAAAAATCAATCCTTAAGTTTAGTGAGTGAACAATTGTTTATCTCCTTAAATGTTGTCGGCATTGTTTGCGGTTTAACAGGACTGTTGCTTGTTACTGCCGAATATTATTTGCGCACAAATCCGCAAACCTACAAATGGATCGTAATTCCATACAGTGTGTTTGTATTTTTACCCTATCTGTTGATTCTTATCGGTTGGTTCATCCATGCTGTTCGCGGACGGCAGTCGGGTTGGTATGATGAAAAACAACGATTTGACATTTACAAGTCGGCCACTGTTACGCTGGTAAGCTCCGTCCCCATCATGCTGGTTTTGTTTTTCAGCAACTTCAACAATATTACAGGAATAATCAGTATGCTTTGGCTGCCATTCTACCTGTTTATCGTCTTGCTCATTTTCTCAATTTCAGCCATGTATAACTTTGCTTCCAATTAATTTACAGAAAGACAATTCTTGTCCGGAATGGCCTAGCCTGCCGGTGCTGGTTTGAATCCGGTTTGTTTTCTGAATTTCCGTGACAAACCAGCACCGGACAGGGGAAGCTAAACTGGCCGGTTGCTAACCTAACTTTATTTCAACAGGTGTTTCATTCAGCAGGTTATCCAGAACAGGACTCCGCTCAGCCATTATGGTTTTCCATTGTGCTAAGGTTGCTTCATCAGCATTGGTCGTTGGGTGCAATTCAACAGCTATCTTTTGATAGCCCGCCCGCTCTTCGGTTGGCATACCAAAAAGCTTCATCGGGTTGAGCTGTCCAGTCACTCTGATTTGAAGATCCGCTAATTCCATATTCAGTTCCTGAGCCACTTTAAAACCCAGAATATGAATACATCCCGTGAGTCCACACAAAATGTATTCAACGGGATTGGGCGCTTTGTCGGTTCCTCCCAAATCTGAAGGTTCGTCGACCAAAACTTTGAAGTTACGCACATTTATTTCTGACTGTGAATTTGATTTCGTTGTAGAGCCTACCGTAAAATCAATTGTGGGAATCTGACTCGTTTCCATATGAAATGTTTTAAAATTGTATTTTTACAAAGCTACCGGTTTACGCACCGCAGCGGAAAGAAGTAGCAGTGTATTAGAAAACACAGGAAGGTGTAATTTTACACCTTGGATTAAGCAAAACAATGAACACAACACATACATCAGGAGAAGCCTGTATTCGGGCACTTCAGGAAGACGAGAAAAAGGAACTTTTAGGAACAGCAAAACAGTTGGATTTTAGGGCCGGAGAGCTGGTCGTGAAAAAAGGAACTCCTGTTCATGGTTTGTATTTACTAAAAACAGGTACGGTTGAGTTAGCTTTGGATGAAGGCCAGACCAAAAAGGTACTGATGCTTCTTTTTCCCGGTGAAATTATCGGGATAAACTGCGCCTATTCAACCAAACATTACAGTTTCTCCGCCAGAGCATTGACGGATTGTTCGGTAGACATCCTCAATTACGAAACCTTTTCCGGTTTGCTCAAACAGAACACGGACTTTGCCATGTTGTTTATTCAATACATTTCAACAGTCAACGAGCACTTTTTAAACTGGCACATGAAACTGACCGAGAAGAACTCGGCAGGAGCCTTGGCCTTTTTGCTGTGCGAATTTGAAAAAAGTTACGGACACCACACCTTCGAACTTCCACTGACACGCAAAGATCTTGCGCGGGTGATTGGTTTCTCCAAAGAAAGTGTTTTGAAAAACTTAGCAGATTTCAGAAAAGAAGGCCTTGTAAAAAGCACAGGCCGCACCATTGAGATATTGGATTCTGTTCGTCTTCAGGATATTTCCAACTACGGATAACGCAGTTTTCACCCCATGTCTTTTTTGAATTAGATAAAAGAAAAACGAATATGATTAACTGGATTTTACTCATTATAGCTGGCTTATTCGAAGTTGCATTTGCTGCCTGCTTAGGCAAGGCAAAAGAAAGCGCTGGCACCGAAGCCGCCTGGTGGTACCTGGGCTTTTTAGTCTGTTTAGCCATCAGCATGTTTTTGTTGGTCAAAGTAACACAAGCGTTGCCCATTGGAACGGCTTACGCGGTGTGGACTGGTATTGGAGCAGTAGGCACCGTACTGGTCGGTATCTTCGTATTTCATGAACCAGCCACCTTTTGGCGCCTGTTTTTTATCAGCACCTTAATCGCCTCCATCATCGGGTTAAAGGTGGTTTCAAGCTAACCGAACACGCTGATTACCGACTAGCATGCGGGAAGCTCCAATTAATTTATTGAACAAAATGCGTACTTTTGCTGAAATTCTGACGCCAGATAACCATGAATGGATTTGACCGCAAAAAACATTGGGAACACATCTATCAAACCAAATCGTCAAATGAAGTCAGTTGGTTTGAATCGGTCCCCCAAACATCGCTGAATTTTTTCAGCCAGTTTCAGGTGCCGCTCACAGCCAAAATTATTGATATCGGAGGTGGCGACAGTTTGCTGGTTGATCACTTACTCGACCGCGGTTATCAGAACCTGACAGTTCTGGACATTTCGGAAGCAGCCATCAACCGGGCAAAAGAACGCCTGCAGGAACGGGCCTCCCTGGTGAAGTGGATTGTAGCCGATGCAGCGACTTTTCAACCAACCGAGCGCTATGACTTTTGGCACGACCGGGCAGCTTTTCATTTTCTGACGCAGGAAGATGAAATAGCCAATTACCTGCAAACAGCTCAGCAGAGCATTAATCCTTCGGGCGTTTTGGTTATTGGTACATTTTCGGAACAAGGCCCCGATAAATGCAGCGGCATTCCCATCAAGCGTTATTCGGAAAAGGCAATGACGGAACGACTGGAAACATTTTTTGAAAAAATAAAATGCATTACAGTAGATCACCAAACACCGTTTAGCTCCGTTCAGAATTTTGTTTTTTGTAGTTTCCGAAAAGTCTAAGCTTTCTCCAATGAACACTGCTTCTGATTCACAAAATAGTTATGATTGTTTTTCAGATAAAAAAAATAAACCCAAATTCCATTTTCGGCCAAGCGGATAGAAAGTATATTTTCAGAAAATGTCGTACTTTAAAGCTTTAAGTTTGGCCTGCGTGTCTTTCACCTTTTTTTTCAGATTAAAATTAGAAACATGGAGCTCCCCCTATTAAAAGATATTGTCATCATCTTTGCCTTGTCGACTTTTGTAAATTTCTTATTTACAAAGATTAAAATACCTACCATTATTGGCTACTTGCTAACAGGGGTGATTACGGGGCCCTATTTTCTGGGTATTGTTGGCTCTAATCACCAGATTGAGCTTTTAGCTGAGATTGGCGTTATTTTACTCATGTTTACCATTGGGTTGGAGTTTTCCATCAATCATTTATTACGAATTCGTAAAATCGTATTTTTTGGCGGCTTCATGCAACTCATCCTCACGGCAGGCATTACCATGCTGGTGGCACGGCTCTATAACCTGAACTGGTCCGGGGCGTTGTTTGTTGGCTTCCTCACCGCTTTAAGCAGTACGGCTGTGGTGCTTAAACTGATGCAGGAACGTTCTGAAATCACCTCCAATTATGGCCGAACCGTATTGGGAATTCTTATTTTCCAAGATATTATTCTGATTCCCTTGTTGCTTTTTACGCCCATGCTCGGAAGTGAGGCCTCCGACGCCAGTTCTCAACTGGTTCCCCTTCTGGGAAAAACAATCATACTGGTTGGCTTGGTTTATGTAGGTAACCGCTGGCTGATGCCCAAAGTGTTGCAGCTGGTAGCCCACACCAAAAACCAGGAGCTGTTCATGATGAGTATCTTCGCCATCTGTCTTTCGGTCGCTTTGCTAACCTCCGAAATGGGCATTTCCCTGGCTTTTGGGGCTTTCCTGGCCGGGCTGATGATTTCAGAATCGGAATACAGTGCTAATGCTTTTGGGCACCTCATTCCGTTTAAAGACACCTTTACCAGCTTTTTCTTTGTCAGTATTGGCTTGCTGCTCGACCTCAGCTTTGTAGCCAACCATCCGCTGCTGGTTTTCTCCACCGTCTTACTCGTTTTATTGATTAAAATGCTGGTTGCGGCAGGAACGGCCTTCGTATTAGGGCATACCTTTCGGGGAACGATTATGGTGGGGCTGGCCCTCTGCCAGGTGGGAGAATTTTCATTCATTCTGGCGCAGTCGGGCTTGAAGTATGAAATCATTCCGGATTACTATTACCAACTGTTTCTGGCTGTTGCCATTATAAGCATGTCGGTAACTCCCCTGTTGATGATGGTTTCGCGTCAAACAGCTGACCTGTTGCTGAAACTTCCCATACCCAAAATTTGGGTGGACGGCTTATTCCCGCTTCCTCAGGTTGAAGTTCCAGAGTTGGAGAACCATGTGGTGTTTGTGGGTAAAGACTCCCGCTCGTTAAACCTATCGGTAATGGCCAACTACCTGAAGATGCCCTACATCTCCATTATTTTTGATCCGGGAATTGTAAAAAAACTACAGGAAAAAGGCGAGATGGTCATTTACGGGGATGCCACCAATGAACCGATTCTGGAAAAAGCCCACATTAAAACGGCTGACATCGCGGTGATTTCTGTTGGAAACCTAATTGTATCCATGTCGATTGTCGACCGGATCCGGCAACTGAATCCACACATTTTCATCATTGTACGCACCAAGAAAGTGGTAGATATTGAAGAATTGTATAAGTTGGGAGCCAACCAGGTTATTCCGGAGGAATTTGAAACAGCCATTGAGCTATTTGAACGAATTCTGAAACAACGACTCGTTCCTCAACGCGAAATCAACCGGGTAACGGCCAAAATACGGGACGAACATTATGGAATTTTCCGAGAGGAAACCGACAAGTCCGATCAGCTTTTCCGGGAATTACCCAACCTGGAAATTATGGCCCTTAAAGTTCGGGAAGGTTCATTTGTGATTGGAAAGTCAATTCGGGAAATTAAGCTTCGTAAAGTCTTCGGCGTAACGCTGGTTGCAATCCTCCGGAAGGATAAGCTGCTGGAGCACCCCGATGGCAATAAGAAGCTGGAGATGGACGATATCGTTTACATCATGGGAAGACCGGAGCAGATCGCCAAGGCCTTTGAGCTGTTTGGCTCGGAAGAGCCTATTCCTGAAATTCAGAAATAACAGCTTAAGTCATTTCCCAAAATCATAGGACCAACGAAGCAATTCTTTTAACTCAGAAGGTCGGAAACCACTTCCGAAATAAGCGAGCAGTGGCAATCGGTGCATAACGTGCTTTCTGAAATCAACTCGTCAATAAATGGCGTTAAACGTTTTTTTCAGCAAGGCTTTTACTTCATCCATGTCCACCTTTTGGCCCAGCTCTTTTTCGATAGAAGTGACACCATAAGTAACAAAGCCACAGGGGTTGATGTAATTGAAATAACGCAGGTCTGTGTTAACATTAAGCGCAAAGCCATGCATGGTCACATACCGGCTGACACGTACGCCCATGGCACATATTTTTCGCGATTTAGCCGGAATCTCAGCATCCAACCAAACGCCGGTTGCTCCTTCCTTCCGGCTACCTTTCAAGCCGTAGTGCGCAATGGTTTCGATGATGGCATCTTCCATTTTTTCAATGTACTCACGCACTCCAATTTTGAAGTATTCCAGGTCAATAATTGGGTAACCAACCAGTTGCCCCGGTCCATGATAGGTAATGTCTCCTCCCCGATCGATCTTATAGTAGGTGGCATCAATTTTTCTCATGAAATCTTCATGAATCAACAGGTTATGCTCATCGCCACTTTTGCCCAGAGTGTAAACATGCGGGTGTTCCACCAGCAAAAAATGATTTTGCTCACTTGGTGCCTTGCTTGCTTTCTTATCGGCCTGCACTTCTTCCAGCAATCTCTCCTGATAATCCCAGCACTCTTTATAGTCTTTCAGACCAACATCTTCATAGTTAAAATCTGCCATTGCATTTCATGTTTCAAAATTCAGTTTTGGCCGAATCAATCCTTTTTAAGCCGTGACATGCTGCTCGGCACGATAGCTTGAGCGCACCAACGGACTGCTTTCGACAAAAGAAAAACCCTTTTCAAGCCCAATTGTTCGGTACTTTTCAAATTGATCGGGCTGAATGTATTCCACCACCGGAATATGATTTTGGGTTGGCGCCAGGTACTGGCCGATGGTCATCACCTTACATCCGGCAGCCAGCAAATCGTCCATGGTTTGCAGCACTTCGACTTCCGTTTCTCCAAGCCCCAGCATGATTCCAGACTTTGGCACGGCATCGCTTTCGGCAATGCCGCTTATCACATCAAGGCTGCGCCGATACCTGGCCGCACTCCGAATAGCAGGCGTGAGGCGTTCCACGGTTTCCATGTTGTGCGAAATAACTTCAGGGCAGGCTGCTGCCACCTGTAAAACCAATTCTTTCTTCCCTTGAAAATCAGGAATCAAAACTTCCAGGCGTGTATCCGGATTCCGTTCTTTGATCGTCCGAATCGTTTCAACCCAAATTGCAGCACCCAAGTCTGGCAAGTCATCACGATCAACTGAGGTGATCACCGCATGTTTCAGCTGCATCAGTTTAATGGATTGCGCCACACGCTGCGGCTCATTGGGATCAGGAGGTAATGGTTTGCCGGTGGTTACCCCACAAAACTTACAGTTGCGGGTACAAATTTCGCCCAAAATCATGAAAGTGGCCGTTCCCCGATTCCAGCATTCTCCAATATTGGGGCAGTTTCCGCTGGTGCAAATGGTATGTAGCTCATGTTTGTTCACCAGGTTTTTCACCTTTGAATAACTTTCCCCCTTGGGTAAGTTCATTTTCATCCACCGCGGCAAACGAGGCCGGGCTTGGCTTGATTCACTCATGTCTTTGGGTAATTTTCGCTCAAAATTAGCGATTTCCTGAAGAGCTGAAAAGCAGAATGCAGAGAAACTCCGGATTTAATAACACAATACCCCATGGATTATTATTTTTGTAAGTAATGAAAGTGAAGGAAATCAAATACGGACTGATCTTAAGCTGTTTCCTGATGCTGCTTGTTCCCGAATCCAGCTTGGGGCAACAACTCAAGATGGATATTAACAAACTGCAGCTAGCCAACCAATACTACCGGAACCAGGAGTTTGACAAGTCCGCTGTTTTGTACTTCGAAATCTATGAAGTGTCGGGCGGTGATCACTATTTCAACATGTTTCTGAACTGTCTGCTGGAACTGAAGGATTACCCACAGGCTGAAAAAGCCATCAAAACGCAACTGAAAAACCGAAAAAATGATCCGTCCCTCTGGGTGCAATGGGGCTATTTGCTTTCCCTGCAAGCCCAAGCCAGAGAGGCCGAACAAAAATTCAAACAGGCTCTGAAGCTCGTACCCAATAATAAGGGCGACTACATTCGTCTGGCCAATGCCTTTTTAAGTCGTCAGGAATACGAGTATGCCCAACAAGTATACCTGCTGGGCAGAGAACGTTTGCCCGAAGAATCCTTTCATTTTGAGTTGGCACGCATTTTCCTGTATCAACGCAACTATGGCCGGATGTTTCAGGAATACCTGGATTTACTGAAAATGGATGAAAGCAACCTGGGGAGAATACAAAGCAGCCTGTTAACCGCTTTCCGGATGGATGTGGACAACTCCCTTCGCAATGAATTTCGAGTAGCTTTGCTGCGGCAGATTCAGCAGGAACCCAAGATAACGAGCTACAATCATTTGCTGATTTGGTTGTTCATTCAGGAAAAAAAGTTTTCCCAAGCTTTACGGCAGTCCATTGCGCTCGACAAACGGATTGGCTCGGGTGATGCGCAAATTGCAAGCCTGGCGCGCATTGCTGCCGGCAATGATGGGATTGAAGAAGCAATCAAAGCTTACGATTACCTGATTGAAAAAGGTTCTTCCGGTGAATTTTACACCAAAGCTCATCAAGGAAAAATGAAAATGCAGTATCAGCAATTTGTGAGCCGGACAAACCAATTCCACGATGCCAGCGAACTCGCCACCCAATTTGAAACGACATTTAAAATCATTGGCTTTCATCCCGAGAACACGTCACTAGTCATTGATTATGCGCACTTTTTGGCTTTCTACCAGCAAAACACAGAGCAAGCCCTGAGCTTAATCGAAAATCAAATGGGCATAAACGGCATCAGCCCTTTGCAGCGCGATCAGTTGAAAAATGAAATGGCTGACATTTATGTATTGAAAGATGACTTATGGGAAGCGGTTTTACTTTATTCGCAGATCATTGACGCAAATAAAAACAATCCGCTGGGAGATGAGGTAAAGTTGAAAAAAGCCAAGCTGGGCTATTACATGGGAAACCTGAGTTGGGCCCAGGCGCAACTGGATGTTTTGAAAGCAAGCACATCGAAGCTGATCGCCAATGATGCCTTGGAACTCTCGGTTTTTATCAGCAACAACACCGCCCTGGACACCACCGAAGCGCCCATGCAGCTTTTTGCCCGGGCAGATTTATACCAATTCAGAAAACAGGATTCGCTGGCATGGGCTGTGCTGGACAGCATTGAAGCCCAATACAACTATCACAGTCTGCTGGATGATCTGTATTTCAGAAAGGCCAGCATGTTGATGGAACGGGGCGATTTTGAACAAGCTGCCGGCTTGCTGGAACAAATTACTACAGAATTTGCCTACGACCTGCTCGGTGATGATGCGATGTTTTTGTTGGCTGAACTGTATGAGGAACACTTAAACCGGGCGAGCGATGCTGCGGCACTTTACAAACAAATGCTTGTTCAGTATCCCGGCAGTATTTATTTGGAAGATGCCCGCGAGCGTTACCGCCGCCTGCGCGGCGATGTGTCAGTTTCGAAAGAAACGCTTTTGATGGAGGGACAGGAACTCAACTAATCCAGCTTGGGACTTGTTTTTAAAAGCAAGTCGGATTATTGGTTTGTTTTTCTGGACGGGGCGTAATAATTTTTGGCATCTTTGTTCTGCAAGGGTACAACTTGCAAAATCCGGTTGCCTTTTATCAACAAAAGACATCATCTTATGAGAATTGTAAAAATCAAGCGTTTGCTAAGCGTCTTTCTGGTCGTTGCGCTGCTTCTGGGGCTATCTTGTACCAAGGAAAATGCCATACTGGAAATAGAACCGGTTGAGAAGCTGACAACTGAAAACAGCAAAACGTTTATTTATGATATTTTTCAGGACTGGTATTTTTGGTTAGACCAACTTCCTGAACTTGATCCAAACAGTTTCAGCTCCAACGAAAGCTTGATTGACGCCTTGGTTTACAAGGAACTTGACCGCTGGAGTTTTGTAACCGACCTCGATGCTTATCGGGCTCTTTTTGAAGAAGCGCAAACCAAAGGATTTGGCGTGGGTATGGCCCTTACGGCCGATAACCGGTTAATGGTCCGTTTCACCTACAAAAACTCCCCCATGGGCCTGGCTGGCGTTGAGCGCGGCTGGGAATTTCTGAAAATAAATGATGTACCGATTGCTAATATTTCCAACCTGGGAGCTGCTTTTGATACCGATGCCCCCATTACATTTACCTTTGCGACCCCTGATAACCGCACTGTTTCTCACACGATGAGCCGGACCGATTATAAAATAAATACCGTCCTGCATCGCAGTATTCAGGAAACAGCCGGAAAGAAAGTGGGCTACCTGGTTTTTGAAAGCTTCTTGAGTCCCTCCGAAGAAGAATTGAACGAGGCATTTACGTTTTTTAATGCTGAGGGGATTGACGAACTGGTTGTCGATTTGCGCTATAACGGTGGCGGCGATTCAGGAATTGCCTTTCTTCTGCAAGAATTAATAGGCGGATCTGCCGTTGAAGATAAACTCCTGGGGAAGGTTATTTACAATGAAAAGCACAGCGACGACAATTTCAATTTCGGCACCCGTGGCAACGACTTATCGGTTGATGTTGACCGACTCTTCTTTATTACGACCGATGCATCGGCCTCTGCCAGCGAAATGGTGATCAATGGCATGTTTCCTTACAAAGAAGTGATAATCATCGGCTCAAGAACATACGGCAAACCGGTAGGCATGAATATTTTCGAATCCGAAGAATATAACATGGCCCTGGCACCGGTTACCTTAAAAATACTCAACGCCAACAACGAAGGCGACTACTTTAATGGCATTCCGGTCAACTATGAAGTGGCCGACGACATTTTTCATGGCTGGGGGACCCCGGCGGAAGCCTGTTTAAAAACAGCACTCGATATTATTGCAGGCAACGAGATCATCGCACTCAAATCAACACAAACACAACCGCAAGGCTTACCACTTAAACGTGGGTTGCAAGAAATTACAGGAGCTTATTAATGGGAGTTACATCGAAACGGATTTTAGGAATTGACCCGGGAACAGTGGTCATGGGGTATGCTTTAATTGAAATTGTAAATAAAAAGCCTGTAATTCTTCAAACCGGAGTGGTTAAAACCGGAAAATTCAAGGATCACTACCTGCGTTTAAAGCAAATCTTTATTCGTACGCGACATCTGATTGATGAATATTTGCCGGATGAACTGGCCATTGAATCTCCCTTCTTTGGGAAAGACATTCAGGCCATGTTGAAGTTGGGACGAGCACAAGGCATTGTGATGGGCATTGCGCTGGAAAAAGACATTCCGGTGTTTGAGTACGCGCCGCTTCGGGTAAAGCAAGCGATTACCGGAATGGGACGGGCCTCGAAAGAGCAGGTCGCTTTTTTCCTGAAGAATATGTTTAAAGAAAATGACCTGCCCGACGAACTGGATGCAACCGATGCCTTAGCGGTGGCTGTTTGCCATTACCTTCAACTGAACAGCCCGACAAAAGGAAAATCATACAAAGGCTGGGGCGATTTTGTCAAAAAGAATCCCGGTCGGATAAAATAACGCAGCTGCCATTAGTTCTTGTTTTCAACCATTTTTCTTCCAATGTGGCTTCTACTTCGGGACAAAAAAAAGCCATTCTGAAAACAGAATGGCAGTACAATCTTTTTAATTGATTCTTTCAATCAATTTCTTTTGCAATTTTTTCCCGGAGGGCTTCAAACTCTTCCGGAGTCATTGTCACTTTTTCTGAAAAATGAAGCAAATCCTTCTCGGATTGCATCGGCACCAGGTGGATATGAGCGTGCGGCACTTCGAGGCCCAACACCATCACACCTATTTTTTGGCAAGGAATTGCTTTTTTCAGACCAATAGCTACTTTCTTGGCGAATTGATTTAGCCCGATGTAGGTGTTATCATCCAGATCAAATAAGTAATCCACCTCTTTCTTGGGGATTACCAGAGTGTGTCCTTTGGCGGTTGGAAAAATATCCAAAAACGCTAAATAGTTTTCATCCTCAGCTACTTTATAGGCTGGGATTTCTCCTGAAATGATTTTTGTAAACAGGCTTGCCATAGCTTAAAGTGCAATGTCAATAATTTCGAACGGAATGATACCTGATGGTACTTGAATGTCAACAACATCGCCCACCTTTTTGCCCAGTAATCCTTTAGCAATTGGTGTTTCAATGGAGATTTTTCCTGATTTCAAGTCTGCTTCATGCTCCGACACGATGGTGTACTGCATGATGGCATTATTTTTCTTGTTCTTGATGGTTACTTTGTTCAGAATCTGCACGGCTGACGTATCAATTTTTGATTCATCAATAATACGCGCATTGGCAATCTTGCCTCGGAGCTGGGCAATTTTTGCCTCCAGCATACCTTGGGCATCTTTGGCCGCATCGTATTCTGCATTTTCCGAAATATCACCTTTTTCAATAGCTTCCCCAATTTGCTTTGAAATTGCAGGACGCTCAACAGTCATGAGGTGTTCGAGTTCTTTTTTTAATTTATTCAAGCCCTCTTGAGTAATAAAGGTCACTTTTCCCATTGTTATTCACTTTTTTAGTGTGACTACATAAAAAGAAAAAAGAATTCCGAACGAGCGGAACTCTTTAGCTATGCAAAGCTATATAAAATATTTGGTATTTACGAGCACTCCGACCCGAAATAGGCCGTAAAAACCTATCAACTAAAACGTTCTAGTACTTTCTATTCAGAATTTCAGCATAAACAACTGCCTTTCGCAGTGAAAAATCATTCAAAATTGAGTCCTTCTCGGCATCGGGGTCCAATTCATCGGTGATGGGACCCGAAGCAATTTTACTTCGATGAATCGCATCTCCGATTTCCGATTTTTTCAATGTTGTCGGCCGTAATGTAGGACGTTCAATCCTTTCCACCTTCATCTTTGGCGGAGTCACTGTTTTGGGTTGCTCAACCACCACCGGCTGCGGTTTGGGTTTTGGCTTAGGCTCATCTCTAAAAACAGGATCATCAAAAACATGTTCAAAAAAAGATGGCTGATGATCATCTGTTTCTTCCTCTTCTTGCATTTGGGCCATCTTCTTCTTTTTGTTCATAGCCCCAAAGATGGAAAGCACGATGGCGATAAGTATAAATATATAATCTTCCATTTTCTTTTAATTTTGTTGGCGGAATGACAAAATAAGTTTGCCATTTCGTTTGTTTAGGTTTATAAAGATATAAAAAATGAATGGCATAAAATGGCTCTCCCTCCGGTTTAGTTTTTTTCTACTTCTTTTGTTGCTGGCAGCTCCGGCCTGTAAGGATGATTTTAAATCCTCCATTCCATACGTTGATGTGAGCCTTTCCATTAATCTCGTTAATAATAATGGATTGTATATACCTGCAAACCCACAATTTTTCAGAGGTGGTTATGGAGGAATTATAGTTATATACACTGGTTATTCCTATTATGCTTATGATGCAGCATGCCCTTACGATGTGGAGGTGAACTATGACTGTAGGTTTAAAGAAAGTGGTGATATTGTAGTGGTCTGCCCCTGCTGTGGAACAAACTATAATCTCATGGAAGGAGGTTATGCTTCAGATGGCCCCTCTGCCGAACCGCTAAAACAATACCGAGTCATTATTTCAAATAACAGGCTGCATATCACCAATTAATCAGGTATCTATTTCGTGCAGTTCGCGGCTCGTTTCCTCGAGCAGAAAAATGCGGTCAAACGAAGAGTTAAAGTCCCAGTTGCTTAGCTTGTTCCGATAGTGAAAGCTTAACTGGTTCTGAAACGAGCGCAGATGAATCAGCAACCACAATTCAACCGGTTTGACTTTCTGATACAAGTAAATTTTTTCTTCTTTGGCCGATATGGTACGCTCAATATTTTGGAACAAAAGCTCTGGCTGGTTGTAATACCCTTGATTGTCGAAGAAGATCTGACCGTGCAGTTCGGTCAGTTCAATCCCAATGACTTTTCTCCGGTTGAGCCGAATCAAAAAATCAGGCGATTCTGTTTGCACCACCTTCCCTTTTGGAAAGTCGGAAATCAGATTTCGAAAGATCTGCAGAACTTGGTTTTCATGTTCTTTTTTGTCGGGCATGTCCGAAGATACAAAAAAAAGCAGCTCGTAAGCTGCTTTCTGTACTATCAATTAATAACGATAATGCTCGGGTTTATAAGGACCTTCCTGCGGAACGCCCAGATAATCGGCTTGCTCTTTCGAGAGTTTAGTCAGCTTGACACCCAGTTGCTCCAGATGCAGGCGTGCAACCTCTTCATCCAAGTGCTTCGGCAAGCGATAAACATCCGTTGGGTAATCGGTTTTCCACAACTCAATCTGAGCCAGCGTTTGGTTGGTGAATGAGTTACTCATCACAAACGATGGGTGACCAGTGGCACATCCCAGGTTCACCAAACGACCTTCAGCCAACAAATAGATACAATGCCCATCTTCGAACAAATACTTATCAACCTGAGGTTTGATATTTATTTTCTGAATTCCGGCCCATTTCTCCAAACGGGAAACCTGAATTTCATTGTCGAAGTGACCGATGTTGCACACAATGGCTTGGTCTTTCATACCTGCCATATGGTCGGCCGTAATAATATCTTTATTTCCGGTGGTCGTCACAAAAATGTTTCCTTCATCCAAAGCCTCTTCCATGGTTTTCACTTCAAAACCTTCCATGGCAGCCTGCAACGCGCAAATAGGATCAATTTCAGTTACAATGACACGGGCACCATATCCACGCATGGAGCGGGCACATCCTTTACCTACGTCTCCGTAACCTGCAACAACAACCACTTTTCCACCAATCATTACATCGGTGGCACGCTTGATACCGTCAGCCAATGATTCGCGGCAACCATACAAGTTATCAAATTTCGATTTGGTCACCGAATCGTTTACGTTGAAAGCCGGGAATAACAGGCTTCCTTTTTCCATCATTTGGTACAGACGGTGCACCCCTGTGGTGGTTTCTTCCGAAACCCCTTTGATTTCTGGAGCGGTACGGTGCCAGCGCTGTGGATCTTCCTGCAGAATCCGTTTTAGTGTATTGTGTAGTTCAATTTCATCTTCGGCTTCCAGTTCCACATCCAAAATGGATGCATCTTTCTCAGCGGCATATCCCTGGTGAATCATAATGGTAGCATCTCCCCCATCGTCAACAATCAGGTTAGGACCTAATCCGTTTCCAAAGTCAAGTGCTTTTTCCGTACACCACCAATATTCGGCCAGGGTTTCGCCTTTCCAGGCAAATACCGGAACACCGGCAGCAGCAATGGCAGCAGCAGCATGATCCTGGGTGCTGAAAATATTGCAGCTTGCCCAACGAACATCGGCCCCCAGCTCAACCAGGGTTTCAATCAAAACAGCCGTTTGAATCGTCATGTGCAAAGAGCCCATAATACGTGCTCCTTTTAGTGGCTGTTCCTTCGCAAACTTCTTGCGAACAGACATCAGGCCGGGCATTTCCTTTTCGGCAATTTCAATTTCCTTACGTCCGTAATCGGCCAGCGATATATCGGCTACTTTATAATCAATTTTCTTCTCTGTCATCATCGTCATAATGTGTGCAATTTTTGTGGCGCAAAGATAGTTATTCCATTTAATAACTCAAATGAAACCAGATTGTTTGCGGTTGTCTAAGCGCAGATTAATACATGGAAGTACGGGGTAGCTTAAATTTTTGTTTTATGGTATTCATTCCTAAAAAAACCCTGAATACTCGCTTTGTCCTCCTCTAGCTGGGAGCGCAACCCTTCAATGGAGCCAAACTTCTGTTCTTCCCTTACTTTTTTGATAAATTTCAGCTCAAGTTGTTGGCCATAAATATCCTTGTCGAAGTCAAAAATATGAACTTCAATGCTTCGATGGTCGGCATTTTTATTGATGGTTGGCCGGGTTCCAATATTCAGCATGCCTCGGTGGGTCACCCCGTTCAGGTTGACAAGCACGGCATAAACGCCATAGCCCGGAATAATTTTATGCGGGTCTGAAGCTTCAATGTTGGCCGTAGGAAACTGAATTTTACGCCCCAGCTTTTGCCCTTCAACAACCGTTCCGTGCAGGCTGAAAGGATAGCCCAGGTAGCGGTTGGCCTTAGTGATGTCGCCTTCCTGAAGAGCTTTACGAATCTTGGTTGAACTGATGTTGGCATTGTCGGAAAGCAAAACGTCGAGCTTTTCAAGCTTGAACTGGAAAGCCAGCGACAAGCTTTGGAGCATGTCAAAATCGCCTTTGCGGTCTTTCCCAAATTTGTGGTCATAGCCCACCACCAAACTGTCAATTTGCAGTTGGTTTACCAAAAGGATACGCACAAAGTCGGTATAGCTCAATTCAGAAAAAGTCTGGGTAAAGGGGTAGATGATCAGGTGGTCAACGCCAGCCTGCTCCAGCAACTCAATTTTCTCCTCCAAAGTGGTCAGCAAACGCAGGCTGCCCGGATCTTTTTTGAGCACTAATCGGGGATGGGGAGCAAAGGTGAAAATTACGGATTCACCTCCTTGCTGACTGGCAATTTCATTCAGGTGCTTAATCACCTTGCGGTGCCCCAAATGAACGCCATCAAAGGAACCAACCGTTAAAACCGGTTTTGCTACATTGAATTGGCTAACGTCACGATAAACTTTCATTCAAGTTTCATTTTGCAGTGCCAAATGTAGCACATTTTTAGATTTTAGCCCCACTCTTGCCGGTTAAAACCCCAAGGCCTGCTAAAAGATTTTACACGAGCCCGTGATTTGATTGGTAATTTATTATTTTTACCCACCGTTAAAAAATTGATAAAAAAATCCGAATCGTGAAAAGATTAATTGCCTTAGCTATTTCATTGGCAGCGATCATGGTCGCCTGCGATGATTCTACCCAATACAAAATATCCGGGAAAATCACCAATGCCGAAGGACAGTACGTTTACCTGGACGAACTCAAGGTAAGCTCATCCGAAAATGTAGATTCCGTAAAAATCAACAAATCCGGAGAGTTTGAGTTTGATGGCACCGTGCAGCACCCCACCTTCTTCCTTTTAAAACTCAGCGAAAAGAACTTCATTACCCTGCTGGTTGATTCTGCTGAGCAGGTTTATGTTTCGGGTGATGCAGCTAATTTTTCACGCGATTATCTGGTAACAGGCTCTGAAGGTTCCACATTGGTTCAGGAGCTAAACCAACATTTAAGTCACACCAAGCACCAACTGGATTCGATAAGCTCTTTGCATGTGCTTTTCCGGAACGATCCCAACTACCCGACCCTGAAAACGAAGTGGGAAGAGGAGTACAAAGAGGTAGTTGAAAAGCAAATGAAATATTCTCAGAATTTTGTGACCACCCACCCCTTTTCCATGGCTAACGTACTGGCCCTGTATCAAAAATTTGACGATCAGAATTTTGTCGTTCAGGACCTCCAGTCGTTAAAAACTGCCGCTTCGGCCCTTAACTCCTTTTACCCGGAGTCGGAACACGTGCAGGCGCTTTACGCCAACACCATCAAACTCATTACCGATGAGCGCAATGCCCGGATCAACCAGTTAATTCGTGAGCAAGGAAAAAACAGTCCGGATATTGTATTGCCAGATCCTGACGGAAAAGAAATTGCACTTTCCTCTTTGGAGGGCAAGCATGTACTTGTTCAGTTCTGGGCTTCGCAAGACCGCGGCTCACGGATTATGAATCCGGTATTGGTTGAACTGTACAAGAAATACAACAAAAAGGGCTTTGAAATTTACCAGGTAAGTGTGGATGAAAACCGCTACGAGTGGCTTGATGCCATTGACCAGGACAAGCTGAGCTGGATTAATGTAGGTGACATGGAAGGTAGCCGTACTGCATTAATGAACTACAACGTGCAAAGCATTCCTTTCAATTACCTGCTGGACGAAGAAGGTAAAATCATTGGAAAAGACCTGAAAGGACCTGCCTTAGACCGTTTATTGAGTAAAGCATTGAACTAATCGTCCGGCTTTTTCGGGTTTCTTTTCGGCAAAAAAAACGGCAATACTGAATTTATATCGGTATCTTCGCCCTGTTTTTTCGGACTATAAAATACAAGTAAGTTGACTGATTATCAAGGTAAGATATACTTCATCTCAGACATTCACCTTGGCGCTCCGGCTTTGAACAACAACCGGGAACGCGAGCAGCTGTTTGTCGCCTGGCTGGACGAAATCAAGCAGGATGCAGCAGCACTCTTTTTGATGGGTGATATTTTTGATTTCTGGTTTGAATACAAAACGGTGGTTCCCCGCGGCTTTACCCGCACCTTAGGAAAACTGGCCGAACTGGCCGACTCCGGCATTCCGGTTCATTTTTTCACCGGCAACCACGATGTTTGGGTGTTCGACTACCTCTCCAAGGAATTGGGTATTCAGGTACACCGAAAAGAAATGCGGGCCAGCTTTTCGGGAAAGAAATTCTTTCTGGCGCATGGCGATGGCCTTGATCCTTACGACAAAGGCTATCATTTTCTGAAAAAATTGTTTACCAACCGGTTTCTGCAATGGCTGTTTAGCTGGTTGCACCCAACCATTGGCGTATCGTTGGCTTTGGCCTGGTCCAAAAAGAGCCGCTTATCCAAAGGAATGTTCTTCCCATTTCAGGGCGAAGACAAGGAAGGGCTTTATCTTTTTGCAAAATCAGTGCTTGAAGATGAAGAAGTTGACTATTTTATTTTCGGGCATCGGCATTTGTTATTAGATTTGCCCCTTGAAAAAAATACCCGCTACATCAATCTTGGAGATTGGATTACTCATTTCTCCTATGGTGTTTTTGATGGCAAAACATTTGAATTGAAAACTTATAAAGATTCGGGCGACAAGCCTGCGAATAGATAGTTATGGCTAAAAAGTTATACACAAAAATTATTGGTACGGGAAGCTGTATTCCCGAGCAAGTAATAAAAAACGATCACTTTTCAGAATACAATTTCTATGATCCGTCTTCAAAGCAACCTTTTGACAAGACCAACGAAGAGATCATCAAGAAATTTCATGAAATTACAAATATTGAAGAGCGCCGCTGGGTAAAAGAGGAGCAAGTCAATTCGGACATTGCTGCTGAAGCCATTAAAAATGCCTGTCAGGATGCCGGCATTGAACTGGACGAGCTGGACTTCATCATCATTGGGCACAACTTTGGCGATGTGGAAGCCGGACGCACCCATACCGATGTGCTTCCTTCGTTGGCTAACAAAGTCAAGGGAATCCTGAAAATTAAAAATCCAGCCTGTATCTGCCACGATGTTATTGCAGGATGTCCGGGATGGACGCAGGCAATGATTGTTGCGGATGCTTATATTCGCAGCGAAACACACCAGCGCGGAGTCGTTGTTGGTTCCGACGTGCTTTCGCGTATTTCAGATCCCCATGACCGCGACAGCATGATCTATGCCGATGGTGCTGGCGCTACGGTTGTACAGGGCGTTTGGTCTGACGAGCCTACCGGAGTTCTGGCTCATTCGAGCCGTTCAGATTCAATTCCTTATGCCAGCCTGTTGACAATGGGCGAATCAATGAATCCGGATTATGAAAGCGATGATTTGTTCATCAAAATGAAAGGACACAAGCTTTATGTGTACGCCTTGAATTTTGTGCCGGGAGTGGTCAAGGCCAGCCTGGACAAAGCAGGCATCACCCTGGGCGATGTGAAGAAAGTATTGATCCACCAGGCCAATGAGAAGATGGATGAAGCAATTCTGAAAGGCGTCTTTAAATTGTACGATGAGAAGAACATTCCGGAAGGAATCATGCCCATGAGCATCAATAAGCTGGGGAATTCATCAACAGCGACGGTGCCCACCTTGCTTGACCTGATTCTGAAAGGAAAAATGGAAAATCAGGAAATCAAGGAAGGCGACTACATCATTTTGTGCTCTGTTGGAGCCGGAATGAATATCAACTCCATTGTTTATAAGTGGTAATACCGCAAACAACCGTATAAAAAAAGCTGCTTCGAAAATTCGAAGCAGCTTTTTTATTGCCTTCATCCCAAACGATGAACAGGGCATTATTACCAGTTCACTGGTAATAAGTGATGTTGTTCCAAAAACGCATTGGTGCGGCTAAAATGCTTGTTGCCAAAAAAGCCCCGACTGGCCGAAAGCGGCGACGGGTGCACCGAAGTCAGCACCAGGTGCTTGCTTTGATCGATAAATTCGCCTTTGCGAATGGCATAATTTCCCCACAAAATAAACACAACGTGTTCCTTCTCTTCATTGATGCGATGAATGACCGCATCGGTAAAAGTTTCCCAACCTTTTTTCTGATGCGAAGCCGCTTGCCCGGCACGAACCGTTAAGGTGGCATTCAATAGCAACACCCCTTGTTTGGCCCAGCTGGTCAGGTTGCCACTTGTGGGGATGTCTTTACCAACATCTTGCTGCAGCTCTTTAAAAATGTTGCGCAGGCTGGGCGGAAACCGAATGCCATCGTTCACCGAGAAACACAGGCCATGCGCCTGTCCGGGACCATGGTAAGGATCCTGCCCCAAAATCACCACCTTTAACTGGTCAAAAGGGCATTGGTCAAAGGCATTAAAAATAAGTTTGGCCGGCGGGTAAATGCTTTGCGACCGGTATTCCTCATGCACAAAGCTGCTGAGCTTTTCAAAATAGTCTTTTTCAAATTCATCGGCCAGTACGTTCTTCCAACTGGCTTCCATCTTTACATCCATTCAACAGGGTTTAATTTTGAAGCGTTAAAATAGCACTATTGTTTCAAAACGCAAGACGAAGCAGACAGTCCGTGTAAACAAGTTCTGAACATCCCGCCTTCGCTCAATTTCTTGTTTCGTCTTCTGGTTCTTCTTTGTACTTTTAGCCTTCAAAATAAGAAAACATGAATATCATCTATCTGCTTGCCGGCCTGGCTGTTGGTTTTGTTGTGGCTTCGCTTCTGGCTAAATTGAAATCGAAAAATTCGGAAAACACCTGGCTTTTGGCTCGTCAGGAGTACGAAAAAGGCAAGGTTCAGTTGCTGGAACGACTCAGTTATCTGCAGGAAGACAAGGACAAGCTGACGGCTCGCCTGGAGGTGAAAGAGGTGGAACTGGAGCAGCAGGCACAGCGGCTTACCCGGGCCGAAGTGGAAGGAGCCAACCTGAAGGACAAGCTGGCCTCGCAAAAGCAGGAGATGGAAGAATTGCAGAAGAAATTCACCACCGAGTTTGAAAACATTGCCCACAAGCTCCTGAAACAAAATTCGGAAGAATTCACCCTGGCCAATCAGAAGAACATCGGGGCAATCCTCGATCCGCTCCGGGAGAAGATTCAGCTGTTTGAGAAGAAAGTGGAAGACACCTACGAAAAAGGGCTTAAAGATCAAACGGATTTGCGGGCCGAACTGAAGAAGCTGCATGACCTGAACCTGAAAATCAGCGACGAGGCCAACAACTTAACCAAAGCCCTGAAAGGCGATGTCAAAAAACAAGGCAACTGGGGCGAGGTGGTGCTGGAACGTATTCTGGAACGCTCGGGTTTAACCGAAGGGCGCGAGTACGAAAAGCAGTTTAGTGTAATCGGCGAAAACGGCTCGCGCCTGCAACCCGATGTGGTGATTCACCTGCCCGACCAGAAACATTTGGTGGTTGACTCCAAAGTATCGCTGGTAGCCTACGAGCGGCTGGTTAACGCCGAGAACGAACCCGACCGGCTGAAGCACAGCAAAGACCATTTGCAGAGCCTGAAAACACACATCAAGCTGCTTAGCGAAAAGCATTACCAAAGTGCTGCGGGCATGAACAGCCCCGATTTTGTGCTCTTGTTTGTCCCCATCGAATCATCTTTTAGTGTGGCTATTCAGGCCGACCAGGATTTGTTTAACTATGCCTGGGACAACAAAGTGGTGGTGGTGAGCCCATCCACCTTACTGGCTACCTTGCGCACCATTGCCAGTATTTGGCAACAGGAAAATCAAACCCGCAATGCCCTGGAGATTGCCCGGCAGGGAGGCGCTCTGTACGATAAGTTTGTCAATTTTGTAGCCGACCTCGAAAAAGTAGGAAACAACATTGAGCAAACCCGCAAAAACTACGACCTGGCGATGAACAAGCTGAATGATGGTCGTGGCAACCTGATTCGCTCAGCAGAAAAACTCCGCGAACTCGGATCGAAAGCCAACAAAGAGCTGCCTCAGAAATACCTGGAAGAGTAGCCCGGCAACCGGGAGTTATAACTCCCCGCAATAAGACACGGTAACTACCATTCACTGGTAGCTGTAACTACCAACGAAAAAACACGGTAACTTCTTTGGTGGGGCCAGGGGAATCTTTTGCTTCTTCGACTCATCGGATGGTTCGTTATTGATCGAATTCTGAATCCGATCCTGCATTTGATGTGCCGATTTTAATTATCTTCTTCTAATCTGTTTATTTTTTCAAGAGTTTCTGATATTAAATTAACCCACTCTCTCTGATGTTTTAAGTATTCAGTAATGTTTATGTACATACCATTTTTCTTCACACACCAATTCCACACTTTGTATGTATCAAAAAATTCGCCATTAACAATATTTGCCAATTTCTTTAGGTAATCGACTCCAATACTCTTATCTCCAATCAACTCGGTATTATATACAATCCCATAAAACCATACTTCCCCTGTTTCTTGAATAGATGCAAAGTTGTATATCCCATTGGCAGATTTTAAGTTTAGCGAAACAGTTTTACCTCTACCTAATTTAGGAATAATATTGAGTTCAGTTTTTAAAGTCTCGATAAACGTTTGAAAAGACTTTGTTTGGTCTTTCCCTATTGATTTTTGTAACCTCTCAAAGTAAACTTTTTCAGAAATTGTTTTACTCGTATTTTCTTCCTTTTGGTGTTCAATTTCGTCAGGTTGTATATCATCTGATAACTTATATACTATTCTTTCGATTTCTTTAGTTTTTGCTAAAATCCGGGGGGTAACAATTATTTCGCTATTTTTTTGATTTTCAAAAACAGGAATCTCAATAAGGGCAAGTGTAAAGTTTAAATTACCCTCTCTATGTATATATTTAACCAGTTCCTCCATGTTTTCACGTATCCCATCACCAATCAATGTAAGCAAAAAACGACCCTTTGAAAGATTTTTCTGGATATTATCAATGAAAGAACTTTCTTCTATATCTGGACAAAAATTTTGAACTAAATCAAAAAGAGATTTTTCATTTCCTTTTCTTGCCTTTAAACATTCTTGCTCAAATTTTGAATAATTCCATTTTGCGATATCTTTTGCATAATCCAAAATTTGACCAATTACTTTTCTTCTTGCTTCAGGATTTCGCCAAAGTTTACATTCTCCTATTGTTATAAAACCAGATTCGTTAATGAAAATTAAATCAACAGAACCAGACTCAACAAGAAGTTCTCTACAAATAGGAATCATGCCATTAAAAATTGGTTCAATTTCTTCAAATGGCAACAAGTTAGGACTTTGAAAACAAATCTCTTGTATCCAGTCCTCATTATAAACTTTAGAATTAAGAGAGATTCTATCAAGTTTTTGAATCCCACTATCACTTATTATTATGGGTGTTGTATGTTGTTTCATTGTTGACTTTTTTTGGCATATAACACTCAATCATTTTACCCATCGTCATCATGTGCAGTTAAGTTAGCAATAATCATTGATATTGCTAGTTAGTTATTGGGTTGAAAAACGAATGATAGATAAAATAGAGTTGGACGTGCTCATTGACGTTATAGGCTACTGGTTATTGCCTTCTTCCTCAAGGCTTGTTTTTAACAGTTAACGCCGTTTGCGTTATTAACAACGCTACTGAACCTTACAAAAGGTATATGTCAGTAACCCCATTTTATTCTCGTTCTAACCGGTTGACACAGTTTGTTGAACACTCTCGGGCATTTTCTATTTAACACTTCAGGGGGGTACTTCGGAAGTACCCCTCCCCACCTCAAACATGACTCGAGTTACCTCTGAGGTGACTGCAGTCGGTTCCGACCTGACTCGACTTACCTTCGGGGTAACTGCAGTCGGTTCTGACCTGACTCAATTCATCAAAAAGGTGACTGCAGTTAGCTCCAAACAGACTTGAGTCATCAAAAAGGGAACTAAAGTCGGTAAAAAGGTGCGCGGAGTCAGCTCTGCGCAAACTGAAGTCGGCAAAAATAGGCAACAAGTCATCAAAATGGGAACTGAAGTCGGGTTAAGGAAAAGGGAGTGGATGAGACAGGCAGAAGGGAGAAGCACGAAGAAACGAACGCACGAAGTCACGAACAATCGGACTATCCGAGCATCCGAAAATCTGACAATCAATTATTAATTGAAAGGGCTAAAGAATCAAGGAGAAAGGTTAAAGTAGGAAACCAATAGGCAGCTCCTTACACGGGTGGTTGGCTTTCCTTCCATTCTCGAAGGGAAGGTGTCCCGGGAACCGGGACGGATGGGTTAAGAAGGCAGAAGCACGAAGAAACGAACGCACGAACTCACGCACAATCTGAGCATCCGAAAATCTGACAATCAATTATTAATTGAAAAGGCTAAAGAATCAAGGAGAAAGGTTAAAGTAGGAAACCAATAGGCCGCTCCTTACGCTAGTGGTTGGATTTCCTTCCATTCTCGAAGGGAAGGTGGCCCGGGAACCGGGACGGATGGGTTAAGAAGGCACGAAGTCACGAACGCATGAACGTACGAACTCACGCAGAATCCGAATAGCTGACTAGCTTAGCATCCGAAAATCTGACTGTCTGGGCACCACGTAAATAACTGTTGACTAACAACCAATGACCATCATTGACGAATAATGACCATCAATGACAAATTCTCAATTGTAAACACAGAGTGACCAGGAGTAATTCACAGCGTAACACAGAGCAAAAACAATGACAACTGAAAACCGATAACTGACGACTGTCCATAGCCTACAGATTGCTTCGCTACACTCGCAATGACGGAACTGGAACTGTCAACTGATAACCGACAACAGTCCTCTTAACCGCCAATACGCCAAGAAAAGGACGCACCCGATCACGAATGCACAAAGCCCTGCACCCAATCTGCTAATCCAGCTTCAATACCGCCATAAAGGCATTTTGCGGTACCTCAACGTTACCAACCTGCTTCATCCGTTTCTTACCCTTTTTCTGCTTTTCCAACAGCTTGCGTTTCCGCGAAATATCACCCCCGTAACATTTGGCGGTCACATCTTTTCTAACAGCTTTCACCGTTTCGCGGGCAATAATTTTAGCGCCGATAGCCGCCTGAATAGCAATGTCAAATTGCTGACGCGGGATCAGCTCTTTCAGCTTTTCGCACATGCGACGTCCCATGGGGTAAGCATTGTCGAAGTGGATCAGCGAAGACAGGGCATCAACCATTTCGCCGTTCAGCAAAATATCCAGACGCACCAGTTTGGCCGGTTTGTATCCAATAATGTGGTAGTCGAATGAGGCATAGCCCTTCGAAATGGACTTCAGTTTATCGTAGAAGTCAAACACAATTTCGCCCAGTGGCAAGTCGAATGTCAACTCAGCACGCTCGGCGGTGAGGTAATCCTGTTTGGTCAGGGTTCCCCGTTTTTCGAGGCATAAAGTCATTACCTGCCCAATAAAATCAGACTTGGTAATAATCTGTGCCCGGATATAAGGTTCATCAATTTCTTCGATGGTTGTGGATGCCGGCAAGCCCGACGGGTTATACACCGTAATGGTTTCGCCGCTGGTGGTGTGTACTTTGTACGACACGTTGGGCACGGTGGTAATCACGTTCATATCGAATTCCCGATCCAGCCGTTCCTGAATAATTTCCATGTGCAGCATTCCCAGGAATCCGCATCGGAAACCAAACCCTAAAGCGGCCGATGATTCGGGCTCGTAAGTCAGCGAAGCATCATTCAGCTGCAGCTTTTCCATGGCCGAACGCAGGTCTTCATAGTCATCCGAGTCGATGGGGTAAACTCCGGCAAATACCATGGGTTTTACCTCTTCAAAACCTTCAATGGCTTTCGGACAAGGACGAGCTTTATGGGTCAGGGTATCTCCCACCTTCACTTCTTTGGCGGTTTTAATACCCGAAATAATGTAGCCTACATCGCCCGTGCTAAGCGTTTTACGCTTTTCCATATTCAAGCGTAGCACCCCAATTTCATCGGCATTGTATTCTTTCTTGGTGTTGACAAACTTCACCAAGTCACCTTGATTGATGGTTCCGTTGACAATCTTGAAATAGGCAATCACCCCGCGAAACGAGTTAAACACAGAGTCGAATACCAGTGCTTCCAGTGGCGCTTCCGCATCGCCTTTCGGTGCCGGAATAACTTCCACAATCCGGTTTAAAATATCGGCTACGCCTTCACCGGTTTTTCCGCTGGCACGAATAATGTCTTCGCGACTGCAACCAATCAGATCAATAATCTGGTCTTCCACCACTTCCGGCATGGCATTGGGCAAGTCCATCTTATTCAGAATCGGAATAATTTCCAGGTCGTGTTCAATGGCCAGGTAAAGGTTTGAAATGGTTTGCGCCTGAATTCCCTGCGTGGCATCAATAATCAGCAAGGCACCTTCACAGGCCGCAATCGATCGCGACACCTCGTACGAAAAGTCAACGTGTCCCGGAGTATCAATCAGGTTCAACACATACTTTTGCCCATCCTGCTCATAGTCCATCTGAATGGCATGGCTTTTAATGGTGATCCCGCGTTCTTTCTCCAGGTCCATATTATCAAGCACTTGTGCTTTCATGTCCCGTTCGCTCACGGTTTTGGTCACTTCTAAAAGTCGGTCAGCCAGGGTACTCTTCCCATGGTCAATGTGTGCGATAATGCAAAAGTTACGTATATTCTTCATGTATTTAAAAACCTTTCTTTCAATTACTCCTGATCGATTCCGCGCAAAGATATTTAAAATTTGATAACAATAATACAATGCTCAAGCCCGCAAGAAAGTTTAATGTCGATTTAAGATATTGTGGAAATTGAAAAATAAGGGCTATTTTGGCAACCTAATCATCCCAATTCAAGAACATTCCTACTTTCACAGGAATACTTAGTTAAACCAACATGAACACTTCACCCTTATTTCATCTCTTTTTATTTTTGCTGGTTCCGTTTGCAACCGCCTGTGCCGATGACAACACGAATGACCTCAATCAACCCACGGCTCCTGCCGTTGAAGATCATTGGAAGCAACCGTTTTTTGCGTCTGAAGAAACCTACCAGGCCGATCAGGTAAACCCACCTTATGCAGAAAATGGCGGACGAAGTGCCGATCAAATGATAATTTACACCGCAGCCTATGGCGATCATACCAACACCAACCCCTGGGGCGTGGAAGCCATCATTGAAGATGGCATTGTGGTTAATGTAGGCGGAAATGACTCTCCGATTCCCTCAAGCGGAATGGTTCTGTCGGGTCATGGAAAAGCAGCCAATTGGATTAATGATCACCTTGAAGTGGGCGACAAGGTTGAAAAAAACGGCCACATCATTCGCGTTATTTCGTCTGAAAATTCACTGGTCAACCAGGCCCAGGTATTCATCCGTAACGGAAAAATCAGAAGCGCGGAAATCAAGCACCCGTCCATCAATTCGGAACATCTAACTGCGCTTGAACAAACATTTAACACCACCCTTGAAGCCTTTAAAGCAGCCAAGCAAGCCGGTGATTCGTCCAAAGTGCAACAGCTGGCCGAAGAAAGTTTATTGCTTGGAAAAGACTATTTCTATTACACCTTTCCGGCCCTTGAGAATGACGAGCGATCGGCCTGGCTGGAAATACACGGAATGAGCAAGGAAGAACTGGAAGCGGTATTTAAAGACCTGGCAGAAATCGGATTTAATGCCGTTTGCCCGGAGGTGATTTACCGGGGCTGGTCAATCTTTCCGGATGCCCCCAATGGCTTAAACCAATACCCCGATTTCATTGGCCGCGATCCGATGCAGGAAATGATTGAGCTGGGTGAAAAATACAACATTAAGGTAATCCCTTGGGTCTGGGTGTATTTTATTGGGGTTGATCATTTCCCTGATCTGATTAACAACCGCAGGGAATGGCTGGCCGTATCACGCCAAGGCAAACACCCGTCGGTTGTCGAAGCCGGATTCTACTACTTCTGCCCAAGCCGCGATGAAGTAAAAGACTACTGGCTGCAGGTTTACCAGCACATGCATGAAAAATATCAAATCAAGGATCTTCAACTGGATTACATCCGCTACCCCGGAGAGCCGTGGACCAATGATTATTGCTACTGTGAGGTATGCCGCCAAAAGTTTGCCGAGCAAAACGATGGTGTCGACCCGCTTGACATTAGCCCTGAGGCCAATCCACAACTTTGGGTGAAATGGGATAAATACAGGCAGGCCAATGTCAATCGTTTTGTAGAAGCGGTAAGCGACCTGCTTCCCGGGGTGAATATCTCGGCTGCAGTGGTGCCCGACCGGGAAGCCTCGCTTAAGCACAAAAAACAGGATTGGGGCAAATGGCTTGACAACAACTGGCTCAACACGGTTTACATCATGTCTTACTCTTCGGATGTGGATTTGGTGGCCAGTCATATCGACTACATGGTAGCTCAAACAGATGACCAACACCGGGGCATTGCCGGCCTGGGACCTTTTCAAGGCATGAAACCCGAAATTTTGGTCAAAGAAATTGACTTGGGCCGCCTCAAACAACTTGATGGCACCTGTCTTTTCCTGTACAACGCCCTCACCGAAGAGCAAAAATATGCCCTCCGGAAAGGCCCTTACCGTAAATAAGCTTTAGCAGGCCCACACCGCCGACGATTCCCTAAATGCGTCGGCGGGAAATTAAAATCCACAAGAATTCAGTTATCTTTGCACCGTTTGATAATGATTTTACATGAAAGATTACCTGATCTATAGTATCGGATTTTTAAGCCAGATCCTGTTTTTTGCGCGCACCATCATCCAGTGGTTCAAGTCGGAGCACGAAGGCAAAGTATTATCGCCTACCCTGTTCTGGAAGATCAGCCTGCTGGCTTCAATCTTAATGCTGATCTACGGCATTATGCGCAACGATGCCGCCATTCTGATCGGGCAAATCCTGGTTTACTTTATCTATGTGCGAAATATCCAGCTCAAAAACGACTGGAAAACCATGTCGCCCGTTATGCGCGGGGGCATTCTGATAATGCCTGCAATTATTCTGAGTTTTCTGTTTTTAGGAACCGACTACTCGCTGGCTACCTTTTTCAAGAATGAAAACAACCCGCTGTTACTCATGATCTGGGGAATTTTGGCGCAACTGATTTTCATTTCCCGCTTCTTCTACCAATGGCTTTACTCGGAAAACCGTAAAGAATCGATTCTGCCTCTCGGGTTTTGGATCATTAGCATTGTTGGATCAGCCATGAACTTTATCTATGGGGTGTATCGGCTCGACCCGGTTCTGGTGGCAGCACACAGTCTGGGCATGTTTGTTTACCTGCGTAACATCCTGATTCACTATAACCGCCGCAGCCTGTTCAGCCGGCTGAACATCCCGGTGTTGGAGAAGCTCATTGCCTTTGTTTCGGGAAAGATCAAGTAGCTCATACATTTCAAACCGAAAAGTTCCCCCCGGCTGACCTTCATGGGTTCTTTGGTCGTGAATCTCAATTGTCGTTCGGTTAATACCCAAAGGGGCAACCACTGACAGCAGTCTTTTCAATCTTTTTAACCGAAAGAAATGACTATTGCCTGATCTTCCTTAAATTTGCAGGCATCGTATTAAGAATATTCAAGCTTATGCAATCAACCATCGTTGTTACCGGATGTGCCGGATTTATAGGGTCTCACCTGAGTGAAAAACTGCTGGCAGCGGGCAATCAGGTCATCGGTATCGATAATTTCGATCCGTTTTACGACCGCCAGGTCAAAGAACGCAACCTGTCAGGTTTTCAAAACCATCCCCACTTTCGCTTCATCGAAGTGGATCTGGCCAACCAGGAAGACTTGAGCCGGGAGCTTGCTCAGGAGCAGATTGATGTGATTGTTCACCTGGCCGGTAAAGCCGGGGTTCGTCCGTCCATTGAAGATCCGCAGGGCTATATTCGGGCCAACATTACAGCCACCCAAAACATTTTAGATGTCATGAAAAACAAAGGCATCAAAAAATTAGCCTTTGCGTCGTCCTCGTCGGTTTATGGCAACACCAAGGAAACCCCCTTTCATGAAGAGCAGGATGTAAGCCGTCCCATTTCGCCCTATGCTTTTACCAAAAAAGCCTGCGAGCTGCTCAACTACACCTACCACTCTTTGTATGAACTGGACATCATCAACCTGCGCTTTTTCACCGTGTTTGGTCCGCGCCAACGGCCCGATCTGGCCATTCACAAATTTACCCGGCTGATTTTAAACGGGGAAGAAATTCCGATGTTTGGCGATGGCAGTACCTCACGCGACTATACGTATTACGAAGATACGGTAGCCGGAATTCAAGGGGCTATTGACTACCTGCAGACCAACCAGGGAGTTTACGAGACACTGAATTTGGGGAACAACCAACCGGTAAAACTCAGCGAAATGATTGCGGCCATTGAAAAAGCCTGCGGGGTAAAAGCGAACATCAAGCAGTTGCCCATGCAGCCCGGCGATGTGGACATTACCTTTGCCAATATTGAAAAAGCAAAAAAAATGCTGGGGTACAATCCGCAGTATTCATTTGAAGAAGGGGTTAAAAACTTTGTGAACTGGTACCGCCAGCTTCACACCAGCTAACAAAAATAGGTTTGTTCCGACCGAAAGAACGATCGGAACAAACCCATTTCCAACTTAAGCTTCCTGTTCACTTTTACGGGTGTACACTTCCTTTAGCGCCCCCCAAAAAATCAGTGAAAGAATAAAGAGAATGGTTCCGTAAACCGGGGTAATCATACTCACTTTTAAGCCACCGGCCACCAACGACGGAGATATATCGCCAGCCACCTCAATGGCATCAAAGGCCATAATCAAGCCAATAGCTTGCCCCAAAAAACCTGTAACCATGGCTAAACTTCCAAAGAGTAATATCAATCCAAGGCCACTTTTCGTAACTTTTCCCTGTACAAAAAAATGAACCAGCTTTTGTACAGTAAAGACCAGCATGCCAATTCCCCAGATGGTAACAAGTGACATAAACGTTGGTCCTCCCATGTAGAATAAATCAAACAGTTTCATGATCGTTAAATTTAAGGTTAATATCATGATACGAAGTTAGGAACGGCGCATTTTTTCACCTCATTTTATCGACCAACAGCACCAAAAGGCAAGGATTCGACCCGACCTGAATTTTTCAGCCTCAGCCCAAAGCCCAATACCTTTCAACCACCTTTTGAAGTTATTCATCGACATTCTTTTCATCTCAGCCCTTTTTTTCAGTAATTTGATCCTCAGATTTGATGCTCATGAAGATCTTCCAAAAACGAATAGCAGAAACGATGCGACCGATCGGAATTATGAAAGTCGGCCAGCATCTGCTGTTTTGGATTGTTTCGTATTTGTTTTTCATCCTGTTTTTTGGACGCGCCAACCGCGACTACCAAACCACGATTATTTTTGCCTCACTCCTGTTTCCATTGGCCATCGTCACCAGCTACTTCCTGAATTATTTTCTGATTCCCCATTTTCTATACAAAAACAAGACAGGTAAGTTCGTGCTATTCCTGGGCTATACCATCGTATTCACGCTTTGGGCCGAGCTCATCATCAGCATGTTTGTGTTTGTCATTGTCAGCGATTTTCAGTTTTACAAGCTCGACCCCACTTCCTTCGACATGGTCTTTCTGCTGGTTGGGCTGTATTTTATTATCCTGGCCTTCATTGCCATTGAGCAGGTTAAGCGGGCCTTCGATATAAAAAAAGAAAACACCCGACTGGAAAAGCGACAGCTGGAAACCGAACTCAAACTGCGGGAGTCTGAACTAAAAGTGCTTCGGGCACAAATTCATCCCCACTTTCTATTCAACACCCTGAACAACCTGTATGGTTTAACGCTTGAAAAATCGGAGCTGGCACCGGAGCTGGTACTCAAACTTTCCGATTTAATGGACTACATGCTTTACAAATGCAACCGCCCCAAAGTTCCTCTGGAGAGCGAGCTGAATCATTTGAAGAATTACATGGAAATTGAGCGGATACGCTACGGGCAGCACTTGAAAATCGACTTCAGGCAGGAAGGTGATCCCAGCTCCCTGGAGATTGCGCCCATGCTCTTACTGGCTTTTTTCGAAAACGCCTTTAAACACGGGGTCAGCAAGTCCATTCAGAATCCGTTTGTCCAAATTGACCTGCGCATTACCGGCCAGCAGTTTGAACTTCGGATTTTAAACAGCCGCAACCCGCTAACCACTCAAAACGAAGACTATACCCAGGGTATCGGCCTGAAGAACGTCAGAAAGCGGCTGGAGTTGATTTATCCAGACACCCATCAGTTGGAAATCAAACCCGAAGCCAATACCTTTGAAATTAAGCTTCAGCTAAAACTGGACGCGCTAAGCGCACCTCAACAAGAAAACCTATGGACGAACTAACTTATAACTGTTTGATTGTTGACGATGAACCCATTGCCATTCGGGTGATCAAAAATCACCTTCAGGAATTTAAAAACCTGAAACTGGTAGGCGAATGCAACCATGCCATTGAAGCCATTGAAGTGCTGTCGAAGCACCGGGTAGACCTGTTGTTTTTAGACATCCAGATGCCCCAGATTACCGGCGTTGAGTTGCTAAAAAACCTGAATCATCCGCCTAAGGTCATCTTCACCACGGCTTACCGCGATTATGCCATCGAAGCTTTTGAACTGGATGTGGTGGACTACCTGCTGAAACCCATCTCCTTGCTTCGTTTCACCAAAGCCATCAACCGGTTCTACCAACGAATGAACGAAACAAGCCCTGCTGAAGTTCCACCCACCGACTCGGCTCACAAACCAGACCATTTGTTTTTGAAGGCAGACAAGAAACTGCACAAGGTTTTGTTTGAAGAACTTATTTACCTGGAAAGCTTTGGCGATTACGTCATTGCCCACACTGAAAAAGGGAAGATAACCACCAAAGAACGTATCAGTCATTTGGAAGAGCAGCTACCACAAGACCGCTTTCTTCGCGTTCATCGCGGCTTCATTATTGCCACAACCAAGATTTCAGCCATCCAGCCGGGGCTGGTTGAGCTGGGCAAATTCAAAATTCCGGTGGGCCGCAGCTACAAATCGGCACTCGAAAAATTAATTCCAAAGCCCTGAAAGGCGCATAAAAAAAGGGCAAACGCCAGACCGAAAAAAAAAATATTTGAAGTGCATTTTTTTGAATCAACCTATTATTCAAATAATTACTTTTGTTTCTGGAAATTAAAATCGCTTTCCAAGGTTCACAAAAAGGATGATCAAGAAAATAAAGCAAGTGCAAAAAGTACTCGAAGAAGCTGCTTTGCACACCCAGCAATTTCAAAAAACAAGTCAAATAAGCTGCCTGTCGGGATGCTTCAAGTGTTGTCTTAAAAAAGACATTTACGCCAGCCCGCTGGAATTTCTCCCTTTTGCCTATCACCTGTATGAAACCAAGCAGGCAGATGCTTTTTACGATCAGTTGGAAAGCCGCACGGAAACCATATGCGCCCTCTTCAGCCCACTCAGCTCCGATGGCTGGGGATGTATTGAATACGAATACCGCGGCTTGATCTGTCGGCTGTTTGGCTATTCAACCACCTCGGATAAAATGGCTCAAAGGCGCATGGTAAGCTGCAAACCCCTGAAGGAAACGCGCGAGTACCAAACCATGCAGCCCGACACCCTTCAGCAGGCGCCTTTATTTCAGGATTACTACATGCAGCTGGCTTCCATCGACTGGCAGCTGGCCAACGAGAGCCTGCCGATCAACCAAGCCATCAAACGCGCAATAGAAATGGTGCTCACCTATTTCACGTATACCGACAACAAGTGGAGTGCTTAGGTAAATTGAAGCGCAGACAGCTACAGCGTTAACCCATTTTGGGGGTTTAGGCGCTTTGGGTTCCCTGATTTTGGAGGGTACAGCGATGAAGTCCGATGAGTGTGTTTCCGGCAAGCTTATCTTTCGTGCATTGCACCGTAGCCCAAAGCATCCGTCTTGCCAGTAACCTTGTCTCCTTATTGAGAGACATTTGTACCAGGCCATTCGCTCTTCATCCAATCAGCTTAAAGCATCGTTGTTCATGCACAACCACAAAGCTTGGAGTGATAATCAAGTATTCGAATCCGTATTCTACACCTTTCTGGTACCGAAAAGGATCCCTCCCCTCATGAGCGACACAATCAGAAGCTTGGAATACCTTCCCCATGACATGGGCAACCAATCCGTAACGCTGGAAAGCGTCCTCATGGCGTGGGCGACCAATCCGCAAGCCCGGAAACCTTCCCCATGGCATGGGCAGCCAATCCGTAACGCTGGAAACCTTCCCCATGGCATGGGCGACCAATCCGTCAGCCCGGAAAGCGTCCCCATGGCGTGGGCGGCCAATCCGCAAAGCTGGAAGCGTTCCCGTTTAGGCTTTTCACCCCAAACCAATGAAGGCGGAAAGAAGCCAGCGTATCTGCTGTTTCTCTCCGCCTTCCAAAGCTTTTATCGAAACGGAAGTTCTTGTAAACTTTCTTCCGTGACTTAATTCGGTTACTGCCTGGCTATAGATTAAGCCAACAAAGCTTTCACCTTATCGGCAATGTCTTTTCCATCGGCCTGTCCGGCCAGTTGTTTCGAAGCAATTCCCATCACTTTCCCCATGTCTTTCATGCCGCTGGCACCTACTGATTCAATAATGGTTTTAATGGTTGCCTCCAACACTTCATCACTCATTTTCTCGGGCAGGTACACTTCAAATACCTCCACCTGCTTCATCTCTTGCTCGTATAAATCTTCGCGACCCTGTTCTTTGTAAATGGTAGCCGAGTCGCGTCCTTGCTTGGCCAGTTTCTGAATCACCTTCACCACTTCCTGGTCGTCCAGTTCGGCGTTGGCACCTTTGGCCGCCCGTGCTTCAAGCAAAACTTTCTTAATCGCACGGATCGCTTCCAATTTATCCTTTTCGCGGGCTTTCATGGCCGCTTTCATATCTTCGTTAATCTGATCAAATAATCCCATTGCTTGGTAATTTTAAAATGATTAATTCGTGTGTTCTAACCCTTAGTCGACTTTGTCGTGCAGGTAGGAGTTGTTGTCCCGCAATTTGGTGTTATCCTCCTCATCGGGCGATAAGGAAAAGCGCGACAATTTCTCTTCAAATTTCTTTTTCACATTCTGAAGATTCACCTTTTTCCGACGGTAGGCCGGTATGTTCTCCAGCTCGTCCACTTCTTCATCGGAGGATGAGGAATAATCCAGCTTCACCGAATATTCCTTCGCAGGATCAACTGACGTTGAGCTTCCGTACAGCTCGTCAAATTCATCTTTGGGTTTATTGATTTCGAACTCAATTGCCTGCTGGTTAATGCTTGCCCGTTTGGGCTCACCCCCGGTAAAGGGCACCCGGGCCTCTGCCTTGGGGCGTGGCGGCGCTACCGATTGCGGCTCATCCACCAGGGTATGGTAGGTTTTCTCCACTTTGCGGGCAGCCATCATCTCCGGAATACTGCTCACGCTGAATCCGGTGGCAATAATGGTGACCGAAATTTCTTTTCCCAGCTTTTCATCATGCCCGTTCCCCCAAATCAAATCCGCATCATGTCCGGCTTTGGCCTGCACATAGTCCGTAATCTGACCAATTTCATCCATCGTCACTTCTTCTTCTCCTGAAGTAATGTTCAGCAAAATATTGCGGGCTCCATTGATGTCGTTATTATTCAGCAGGGGTGAGTTCAGGGCTTCTTCAACGGCACGCAGGGCCCGGTCTTCACCTTCGGTTTTGGCCGATCCCATGATGGCCACACCACTGGTACGCATCACCGTTTCCACATCGGCAAAGTCCACATTGATATAGCCCGGAACGGTAATAATCTCGGCAATACCTTTAGCAGCGGTAGTCAGCACATTATCCGCCTTGGCAAACGCTTCCGAGATTTTAAAGTCACCGTACATCTCGCGAATACGCTCATTGTTGATGACCAGCAACGAATCCACATGATTCTCCATTTCTGCAATCCCGTCAATGGCTTGCTTAATGCGTCGGCGCCCTTCGTTGCGGAACGGAAGGGTAACAATGCCCACGGTCAGAATGTCCAGTTCTTTGCAGGCTTCGGCAATTACCGGAGCAGCTCCGGTACCGGTTCCGCCCCCCATTCCGGCGGTAATAAACACCATTTTGGTGGAAGCCTGCAAGGTATTTTTGATCTCCTCAATGCTTTCAATTGCTGCTTCGCGGCCAACTTGCGGCTTGTTTCCCGCACCACGTCCTTCCGTCAGCGATTCTCCAAGCTGAAGTTTCAACGGCACAGGGCTGTTCTTCAGCGCCTGCTCATCCGTATTGCACAGCATAAATCCCACATCTTTAATTCCTTGCTGAAACATGTGGTTAACTGCGTTTCCACCTCCACCACCTACACCTATTACCTTAATAATTTCTTCTGAGCTTGTATTTAAATCGAAGTTTATGATATCGCTTGCCATAGACTTTTTCTTCTTAATCGTTAATTCTCAATTTCTTCATCCTGATCATCAAAAAAACGGTTAAACTGGCGCTGAAACCAGCTGTCAGTTGTTCCATTTTCCTGGTTTTCTTCAGAGACCAGTTCCTGCTTTCGTTTTGCTTTCGACTTGCCGGATTGGTTTTTTCGAGTGCGAGATGCTGCCTGGGGCTGCACCTGATGTACTTCATTTTCAAGAATCAGCTGGTCTTCTTCATCTTCCAGGTTAATTTCACAGGCTTGTTCTTCCAAAACCACTTCTTCTTTGGGTTCCTTTTTCTGTAACAAACTGTTCGGGTTTTTGTCAAACCGAGTTGCAATCAAGGTGACACTAACTTTGTTTTCGAGCCGTTTATCCAGACTGTTTCCCCAAATAATGTTCGCATCCTGCCCCGCCTTTTCCTGCAGAAATTCGATGATATCGCCAATCTCTCCCATTCTGACTTCCTCTTCTCCCGAGGTAATGTTCAGCAAAATATCTTTCGTCCCCTTGATGTCATTACTGTCCAGCAAAGGTGACTCCAGCGCTTTAAGCACCGCTTCCATAGCCCGACCATCGCCTTCGGCCACTCCGGTTCCCATAATAAATACATCACTTCCGGCCATCACGGTATGCACATCGGCATAGTCAATGTTAATGTTTCCGTGAAGCGTAATGATTTCGGCGACTCCTTTTACAGCTGTCCCTAAAATATTATCAGCCTTTTTGAACGCCTGAGAGGCCGGCAAATCGCCGTAAATCTTGTGTAGCTTTTCATTACTAATCACCAGCAAGCTATCCACATGCTCCTTGAGTTTTTCCACCCCTTCCAAAGCCTGTTGGAAGCGTCGTTTCCCTTCGGCCGGAGCAGGAATAGTTACCACAGCAATTGTCAGAATATCCAATTCCCGGGCCAGTCCGGCAATCACCGGCGCCGCTCCGGTACCGGTTCCGCCACCCAGTCCCGCCGTAATAAACAGCATCTTGGTCGTGCCTTCCAGCACCCCACGAATATCATCCAGGTTTTCAATGGCCGCCTGTTCTCCCTGCAAAGGCATGTTTCCGGCGCCCCGTCCTTCCGTCAAACTGACACCTAATTGAATTTTTATCGGCACGGGACTTGTCCGCAAGGCCTGCGCATCCGTGTTACAAATCAAAAAGTCAACACCTTCAATGCCTTCTCCAAACATGTGGTTGACTGCGTTGCATCCGCCACCTCCCACACCTATCACTTTGATGATAGACGACTTTGATTCCTGAAATCCAAAATTTAAGATGTCCTCCGTCATATTCGGGGATTTTTCGTGATTTTAAAACATTTCCGTATCCTGTTCATCATCGAAGAACAGCGTCACCTGGCGCGTTACTTCCTTTTTCATTTGCGAGAAGAAGCCAGGCTGAGTGGAGCGTACTTTCTTTTTCTTCGCTTTGAAGAAAAACTCTTTAGTCGGTTCTTGTTCTGTTTCATTCAATGCCATTTGAAGCAAGCCTAAAACCGTCGCATTCCGAGGGTCTTCCAGCTCTTTATACTGGTCGCCCAGTTTTAAGCGCGGAATGCCTTTGCGAACGTCCAACCCGGTTTGAAACTTAATCAGTTGCCCCAGGTTAGGCATCAGTGCGCTACCACCGGTAAGCACAATGCCGGCTCCAACCTGATCCATGTAACCCGATTTTTCGAGCTGAAAGAAAAAGGCTTCAATAATCTCTTCCATGCGGGCCTGAATAATAAAAGCCAGGCTTTTGAATGAAATTTCCTTAGGCTCCCAACCCGAAATACCGGGAATGGTCACCACTTTATCTTCCGGGGCAAAATCGCCCATCGCTTGTCCAAACTGTACTTTCAACGATTCGGCCTGACGCGCCAAAATCGTACAGCCTTCTTTAATATCGTGTGTAATCACATTGCCTCCAAAAGGAATCAGGGCTGAGTAACACAAAACGCCATCCCGGTAGACAGCCATTTTGGTGGTTCCGCCTCCGATGTCGAGCAGCACAACGCCCGCTTCCTTTTCATCCTCCGAAAGCAGCATTTCCGAGGAAGCCAACGGATCAATCATCGTTTTACGGATGGTAATTCCCGCCCGCTCAAAGCAAAGTTTCAGGTTCTCTTCGTACACTTCAGGAGCAACAAGCAATTTAAAATCAGCCTGCATCTTTTCGCCCGCCATGCCCACGGGATTCGGAATCCCCGCCTCATGATCAATGGTGAAAAGCTGGGGAGAAGTATGGTAAATTTTGTATCCGGCAGGAAGGTCAACCTTTTTCACCTGCTGAAAGAGAGCATCCACATCTTCTTCCGACACAATCCGACGCTCGCCGATGTACCGTTCCCCCTTGTTGGTCAAAGTCTTCAGCTGCTGCCCAACAATGTTGACGTAAACCTCTTCAATATCTCCCTGAAAGGCATCTTCAGCCTGACGAATAGCTTCGTGAATAGCAGAAAAGGCTTCATCGATATTCAGCACGACACCACGCTTCACTCCCATGGAGCGCGCTTTTCCGTAACCCAGAATCTCAATTTTACCGGCTTCATTTTTCCTGCCGGCCACTACAACCACCTTGGTGGTACCGACATCAACGGCTGCTACTATTTTTCCACTCTTGCTCATATACTCTATTTTTTAGTGCACACGACCTGGTTCGTATATTTCAAATTTATTTTCGAATAATGATCCCATCCTGTTGAAGAAAATGCCTGCTCGTAAAGGGCTTTCAAATTCCTCAGTTTGATTTTATAATCGGATGGTTTTCCAAATTCAACCAATTGATCGCCAATCAGTGTTGACATAATCAGCTCTCCATTGGCATTCACCTGCATCTGCTCAATCTGGGCATGCCAGAATTCATCGCCATGAATAAAATTGATCAGCGACAACAATTCCTCCCGGGCATATTTTTCACTTGGCTGTCCGCTAACGAGCAATACCCGGCTGGTAAAAGCACCACTTGCCGGAATACGCACCCCTTCGCTATCCAGGTAAAAATCTTCCTTGGCATTTCTGATTCGCACGACAGGCTCTCGCTGCGCCACTTCCACAATCAGTTTGCCTTTAAAATCCATATCCTGCCCCACCACCCGGCGGTAGATCTCAATATTTTTAATGGCGGTTTCCTTTTTCAAAGCCCGCTCAAGCTGCTCGGTGTTAATTTCATTTAACTTTTTTCCAAACAGTTTGTCATCAGCCTTTTTCACCAGCCGCATAATTTCTTCTTCGTCAATAAAACGGGGCGAATCTTCGTGAATTCGCACGATCAGGTCCTGACAGCTGACCCGTGCCAACTTACCTGAAGAGAATGCCATGGTGATGGCAACCACAACCACCAGCAGTCCCAAAGCCCCTATTTTTATGACTGATTTAAACATGCTCTACCTCCTTCAAAATAGCTTTAACAGGCTCCACCAAGGTGTCAATATTACCGGCTCCCATCATCAGAATCACCCCGTCGTCGAGCTTTTCAGCCCAGGCGGGGAATGCTGCTTTGGTAACCAGTTGCTTGTTTTCGTTTTTAAGCTGATCAAAAATCAAGGCTGAACTCACGCCTTCCATCGGCTTTTCACGCGCCGGATAGATATCCAGCAAAATGATTTCATCCAATTGGTCCAGCTCGCGGGCAAAGTCGTCAGCAAAGTCACGTGTGCGACTAAACAGGTGCGGTTGGAAAATACCAGTTACCTTACGACCGGCAAACATGTCGCGCACCGAAGCAATCGTCGCTTTCAATTCTGCCGGATGATGTGCATAATCATCAATCAGAATGAACCGTTTGCTGCGGTACTGTATGTCGAAGCGACGTTTCACCCCCTGATAAGCGGCCAGTGCCATCAGTAGCTCTTCAGAAGTTACTCCGGCCAGCAAGGCCAGCGATGAAGCAGCAACCGCATTTTCCACATTCATTAGTCCCGGATAATTCAGGTGTACTCCTTCAATTTTCCCTTTCAGATGAACCAGGTCAAACTGGTAAGCTTCGTCAACCAGCTCGATATTTTCGGCATAAAAATCAGCTTTCTCGTTAAGCGAATAGGTATAGTAACGAACCTTACTTTCCGGTTTCTGATCGACTACCAGACCTTTTTTAACGACCAAGGCTCCGCCGTCTTTCACCTGACCGGCAAAAGCATTAAACGAATCCAGTAAAGCCTGCTGCGTTCCATAAATATCCAAATGGTCGGCATCCATTGAAGTGATCACCGCCAGGTTAGGGAACAGCTGCAAAAACGAACGGTCAAACTCATCAGCTTCAGCAACGACCCAATCACTCTGAGCATCCAACAGCAGGTTGCTTTGGTAGTTTTTGGAAATGCCCCCCATAAAAGCCGTACACCCCAATTCCGAGCGATGCAGGATATGCGCCAGCATCGTCGAAACGGAAGTTTTTCCATGGGTACCAGCCACCGCACAACATTGCAATTCATGGCAAATCATGCCCAGCACTTCCGAACGCTTTTTCATCACAAAACCATGGTTTTCGATAAAAGTCCGCTCTCCCAAATCAGCGGGAACAGCAGGTGTATAAACGACCAGGCAAACTTCTTTTTGCAAATGATCAGCCAGCCAGTCAGGCTGATCCTCGTAATGCACATCGATGCCTTCGGCCTGCAGGGTTTGGGTAAGCTTGGTCTCCGTTCGGTCGTAGCCCGACACGGCATAGCCGGCATGCTTGAAGTAGCGAGCCAAGGCGCTCATCCCAATTCCTCCAATTCCAAGGAAATAAACCTGCTTAATATGTGTTAACCCAATCATTTACTTCTTTGCTTCATTTAATATCACTTCGACAATATCGGCCGTGGCATTCGGTTTTGCCATTTTCAGGCTGTTCTCCGACAATGTCTTCAGTCGTTCTTCATTCTGAACCAGCTCCAGGGCCACCGGGAACAATTTTTTAACGGCTTCAAAATCTTTCACCATTTCAGCGGCATCATTTTCTACCAAAGCCATGGCATTTTTAGTCTGATGATCCTCAGCTACATTGGGTGAAGGCACCAACACGGAAGCTTTTCCCAACAAGCAAATTTCAGAAATTGTACTTGCTCCTGCCCGCGAAATAACCAGATCAGCGGCGGCATAAGCCAAATCCATTTGCGACAAGAACTCATAGAGGTGAATATTCTTACGCAGTTGTCCGTTGAACCGCTCCAATATTTCTTTATAATAAAATGATCCGGATTGCCAGATAATCTGTACTCCTGATTTGGATATCAAATCCAGGTTTTTCAGAATACTTTCATTCAAGGTGCGGGCTCCCAAACTTCCCCCCATGACCAGTATCACCGGCTTCCCTTCACTCAGGCCAAAGGTTTTATAGGCCACTTGTTTGTCCACCTTGTTCAACAAGGTTTGACGAAAAGGGTTTCCCGTAAGCACAATCCGCCATTTGGGAAAGTATTTTTCCATATTGGGATAGGCCACACAAATCTTTTTTACCCGTTTAGCCAGCCACTTGTTGGTTTTTCCGGCATACGAGTTTTGCTCTTGCAAAATGGTTGGAATGCCTTTTCGTGAGGCCGCTTTCAATACCGGTCCGCTGGCAAATCCACCAACACCAACCACCACGTCCGGCTTGAAGTCCCGAACGATTTTGCGGGCTTTAAGCATACTTACAAATAAGAACCACACAAAACTGAACAGTTTCAAGGACAACTTACGCGGCAAGCCAATGACCGGCAAACCAATAATTGGGTAACCAGCAATCGGAACACGCTCCATTTCCATTTTGCCTTGCGCACCTACAAACAGGATATCAACTTCAGGAACTTGCGCCTTAATTTCATTGGCTATGGCCAGGGCCGGAAAGATATGCCCTCCGGTTCCTCCTCCGCTGATTATTACTTTTAATTTTTCCATTTTACAGTTCCTCATCTTCATCCGGCATGTCAATCATGACCGGTGGTTCTACAACTTCTTTGTTTCGCTGGTTGTGATAACTGACCGATAAAATTGCGCCAAAAGAAACAGCGGTAAACAGCATGGAAGTACCTCCCATACTAACCCAGGGCATCGGCTGCCCCGTTACCGGAGCAACTCCCACGGAAACCGCCATATTAATTATGGCTTGAAAAACCAGCAACAAAACCAGCCCCGCTGTTAAAAATGCGGGGTATGTCCTGTTGGACCTTCGGACAATAACCACTCCCCGATACAAAAGAATCAGGTATAGCAAGGCAACAAAAAAACCTCCAAAAATGCCATACTCCTCAATAATGATGGCATAGATAAAGTCATTGTACGCCGCTTCCATGTAATTGCTCACTTCACTTTGTCCCGGTCCTTTCCCGAGCATTCCTCCTTCATAAATGGCCAGCTTGGCATAGTCGGCCTGGGTAGTTCCCAATTCAGCATGATCATCGCCAAAGATAAAGTCGTCGATTCGCTCCTTGAAGGTGTGAACACGTCCAACCGAGGCCGGAATAAAGTCAGCGGTAAAGTACACTGTCGTTAATAAGAGCAAGCCTCCGCCTACCGTAATCAATAAGTATTTGGCAGGAATACGGGCAATCAGCATCAAAATCATGATGCACATGAAAATCAGTCCTGCGGTGGAAATATCTCCCAAAAAGATAATGCCACAAACAAGGCCGCTAGCACCCATTACCCAATAAAAAGCTTTTCTCAGTTCTTCCCGCGACTTCTGTCTCTTGGCCAGCACCTTAGCCACAAACATCATCAACGATATTTTGGCCAGTTCAGCCGGCTGAAAGCTCAGAAAGCCCAGGTCAAGCGAACGCGGAGTGGCTTTGCCCGGGCTCAGCTTATACTGGACAAAGGCTGCCACCAGCGCACCCACCGTAACCACCAAAAGCAAGGGCGCGATGTACGTATAAAATTTGACCGGAATAACATTGACCAGAAAAGCAATGAGCCCAAATCCCAATAGCAAAAATATGAGCTGTCGTCCCAGGTAATAAAAGGTATTACCGCCTGCTTCGCGATAAGCCAAACGCCCGGTTGCACTGTAGACAATCAACAGTGAAATGAGTGATAAAAGACCAAGTACCACCCACAAAATTCGGTCACCTTTCAATAATTTTCCCAAGGAGAAATTCATTCCAGTTTCTATATTATTAGTCCTGTTTCCAGTTTTATATGCTACACAAAAAAATCAAATCAACAATCCATCGTCACATGGATGTGCCTACAATTCGCGAACAGCGTCTTTAAACTGACGCCCACGATCTTCGTAGTTCTCGAACAAATCGAAGCTGGCACAAGCCGGCGACAATAAAACGGTCTCGCCATTTTTAGCCAGGTAATAAGCCGATCGTACCGCATCGGTCATATCTTCAGTTTCAATAATATCAGGCACTAAACCGGCAAAAGCTTCCTTGATCTTTTGATTGTCAACCCCCAGGCAAATGATGGCCCTGACCTTGTCTTTCACCAAATCATTTAACGCCTCATAGTCATTCCCTTTATCAACACCGCCGGCAATCCAGATGATCGGTTTGCTGACACTTTCCAAAGCATACCAGGTCGAATTCACATTGGTCGCTTTAGAATCGTTGATAAACTCAATCCCATGTACGGTTAAAAAACGTTCGAGCCGGTGTTCGACTCCTTTAAAATCAGATAAACTTTCTCTGATCTTGTCGTTTTTTATGGTTAACACCATACCCGCCAAGCCTGCGGCCATCGAGTTGTAGGTGTTATGTTTTCCTTGTAATGCAATATCAAAAATGGACATATTGAATGATTTTTTTTTCCAGTTGATAACTAAATCTTCGCCTTCAATTCCCGCTCCATTTCCCGGAGCTTTTTCCCAGCCAAATGGCAGGCAGGTAGCTGAAATGGATCTTTTATCCAGCTCCTTTTGAATGATTGGATCATCTGCTCCGTAAATGAAAAAGTCATTTGCTGTTTGGTTTTGCAGAATCCGGAACTTGGAGTTCACATAATTCTGCAGTTGATAGTCATATCGGTCCAGATGATCCGGAGTGATGTTCAACAGAATGGCCACGTCTGCTTTAAACTCATACATGCCGTCGAGCTGGAAGCTGCTCAACTCAAGCACATAGTACTCATACGTTTTTTCGGCCACCTGCCAGGCAAAACTTTGCCCCACATTTCCGGCTAATCCGACCTTTAAGCCAGCTGTTTGCAGCAAATGATAAATCAGCATGGTTGTGGTGGTCTTGCCATTGCTTCCGGTAATACAAATGGTTTTTGCCTGGTTGTAACGACCGGCAAATTCAATTTCCGAAATCACGGGAACTCCCCGTGCTTTGAGCTTCTTTATCAAGGGAGCCGCATCAGGCACCCCTGGACTTTTGACCACCAGGTCAGCATTCAGAAGTTGCTCTTCCGAATGTTTTCCTTCTTCAAAAGGAATCGTATACTTGATTAGAACGTCTTTATATTTATCCTGAATCTTTCCGGCATCCGAGACCCAGACATCAAAACCCTGTTTCTGAGCTAAAATGGCGGATCCCACACCGCTTTCACCAGCACCTATGACGACAAGCCGCTTTGCCATGGTTAACGCATTTTAAGAGTCACAATGGTAAATACAGCCAGGATAATTCCTACAATCCAAAACCGGGTAACGATTTTGGGTTCGGGAATTCCTTTTTTCTGGTAATGATGATGAATCGGGCTCATCAGGAAAACCCGTCTACCTTCACCGTATTTTTTCTTGGTGTACTTGAAATAAGCCACCTGAATAACGACCGATAAATTTTCGAGCAGGAAAATGCCGCACAAAAGCGGAATCAGAATTTCCTTACGAATGACCACCGCAAAAACGGCCAGGATTCCTCCCAAGGCCAGACTTCCGGTGTCGCCCATAAATACCTGGGCCGGATACGAGTTGTACCACAAAAACCCAACGGTGGCCCCAATAAAAGCAGAGATAAACACGGTCAGCTCTCCAATATTGGGGATATACATGATATTCAGATAATCGGAATAAATAATGTTTCCACTTACATAAGCCAGAATACCCAAGGTAGCTCCGCTAATCGCCGAAGTTCCGGTTGCCAGTCCGTCAATGCCATCCGTCAGGTTGGCGGCGTTGGAAACTGCCGTAATAATCAGAATGATGGCCAACGCATAGATCAGCCAGCGCCAGAACTCACCACGTTCTCCGGCAAAAGGAACCAGCCAGGCATAGTCAAACTCATGATTTTTAATGAATGGAATGGTCGTGCGAGTCGACTTCACATCATTGGTAATGACACGAACCTCTTGCATGCCTGTTTCAACATCCACAACAATTTCTTTTTTATAATCGCCGGTCACCGAAAGCACTTTCTCACGCACAATCACATCCTCTGAAAAATAAAGGGTAGACGCCACAATGATACCGAGACTCACTTGCCCCAGAATTTTAAACCGGCCTGCCAATCCCTTTTTGTCCTTTAAGAAGACTTTGATGTAATCATCGGCAAAACCAATCAGCCCCAGCCACACGGTGGTTACCAACATCAGCAGAATGTAAATATTGTCCAAGCGTGCAAACAGCAATGTGGGGATAATAATCGATGCCAAAATAATCAAGCCCCCCATGGTAGGCGTGCCTTTTTTCTGCAATTGTCCCTCCAGGCCCAAATCGCGCACTTCTTCTCCAATTTGCTTCCGCTGCAGGTAATTGATCAATTTACGGCCAAAACCCATTGTAATCAGCAACGAAGTGATCACCGCAGCTCCCGACCGGAATGAAATGTAAGGAACCATCCCCCATCCCGGAATATCTAAATCTCTTAACCACTCGTACAGAAAATAAACCATCTGCTTCTCCTATATTAAATTGAATACCTCTTTAATCACTTCTTTATCGTCAAAGTGGTGTTTCACACCCATAATTTCCTGGTAATCTTCATGCCCTTTGCCGGCTACCAGAATAATATCGCCGGGTTGTGCCAGCATGCATGCCGTACGAATTGCTTCCCGACGATTAACAATAGCCAGCACTTTGCCGGTTTGGTGCGGTTCAACACCAGTTTGCATATCTGCAATAATTTGCTCAGGCACCTCGCTACGCGGGTTGTCCGAAGTCAAAATCACTTTATCACTTTGCTGAACAGCTTCCTGCGCCATTATCGGTCGTTTGGTTTTATCACGATCGCCACCGGCACCAACCACCGTAATCACCTGTTCGTTTCCGGTTCGGATTTCCGTAATTCCGTTCAACACATTTTTCAAGGCATCGGGTGTGTGCGCATAGTCCACCACCGCATATTTACCTTCGGGCGAACGCAACATTTCAAACCGCCCTGCCACAGGCTTCAAGTCACTGATAACAGGCAAAACAGACTCAGCCGATTCGCCAAGCAACAAGGCCGATGCATACACAGCCATCAGGTTGTAAGCATTAAATACCCCGGCAAAATGCGTCCAAACTTCATGTTCGTCAATCCGCAGCAACATGCCATCAAAATGTTTTTCCAACACCTTGCACTTATAATCTGCCAAAGACTTCAATCCATATGTTTTTTTCACAGCCTTTGTATTCTGAAGCATGACCATACCGTTCTTTTCATCCGCATTGGTCAACGCAAAGGCCGTTTGTGGCAATTGGTCAAAAAACTTCTTCTTGGCTTTCAGATATTCTGCAAAGGTTTCATGGTAATCCAGGTGATCGTGGGTCAGGTTTGTAAAAATTCCGCCGTCAAACGCCACGCCTGAAATCCGTTCCTGATGAATCGCATGCGAGCTAACCTCCATAAAACAGTATTCACAGCCAGCATCAACCATTTTGGCCATCAGCGACTGAATTTGCAAAGCATCAGGAGTGGTATGTGTCGCAGGCAAGTCGTGGTCGCCTACATAATATTTAATGGTAGAAATCAAACCAACCTGGTAGCCCAGCTTTTGAAACAGCTGGTACAACAAAGTCGCAATAGTTGTTTTGCCATTGGTTCCGGTAACGCCAACCACCTTCAACTTTGCAGAAGGATTGTCGTAATAGTTGGCAGCCAATTGGCCCAAGGCAAGTGCCGTATCAGCCATTTTAATCAAACTAACACCTGTTGCTTCGACGCCCTCAAACTGCTGGGCAATCACTGCTACAGCACCTTGATCAATGGCTTTTTGAATGAACTGATGCCCATCCACATGCGTGCCGGCAACGGCAACAAAAACATCGCCCGCCTTTACCTGTCTTGAATCAAAATGCAGGCTTCCGACTTCAATAGCCAAGTTGCCTGCGACCAACTCATAGGTTTGCTTGTTTAATATTTTCTTTAAATTCATCATTAGCCTAAATCAATATAAATAGTTTGTCCGGCCCTAATCTTATGGCCTGCTTTCAGCGATTGTTTTTTCACCTTGCCAATTCCTTTCATTTTTACTTTTAATCCGGAACTTTCAAGCAAGTAGAGCGCATCGCTTCCGCCCATTCCGCGAACATCAGGCACCAAACCTTCTCCCACAGCCAGTTTTTCAACACTGAACTTTTCCTGATCCGGCTTCACCCGAATCAAGTCCGAGTCAACATCATCCGCATCCACATCCAGGTCCAGTTCATCAACAGCCAGGGCAATCTCATCTTTAAAACCCGACTTCACATCAGGTAGCTTGGCCAGCTGCTCTTCCTCGTTTTTGCGTGGTTCCATAAAACTGGCATACACTTTCCCAACAATCTCCTTAAATACCGGCCCAGCCACAGAACCTCCATAATACAAGCCCTTGGGCCCAACAATCACCACCACACAGGTGTATTGCGGGTCGTCGGCCGGAAAATAGCCGGCAAACGAAGCCTGGTAATTTTTTCGACCATCTTTGGTGTACCCCTGGTCGTTGTAGGCAACCTGCGCGGTTCCCGTTTTCCCGGCAATGGGGAAATAGGGGTTATTTAGCGAGCGTCCGGTTCCGGCACTGCACACCCCACTCAAAAGCTCCTGAGCTTTCACCAGGGTTTCTTTCGAACAGATAGCCGGATTGATCACTTCTGTTTTAAACTCCTTCTCCAACAGCCCATTTCGACGCACTTCCTTAACAAACTTCGGCTTCACCATTTTCCCGTTGTTGGCAACCGCATTGTAAAAAGTGGCCGTTTGCAGGGGCGTAAGTTTAATCTCATAGCCGTAGGAAATCCAAGCCAGCGACGGCCCCCACCAAACCTTGTCGGTGGGATATTTAATATAGGGAACACCTTCACCGGCAAACCCCAATCCCAGCGGTTTATTCAAGCCAAAATTGTAAATCCGGTCGATGTATTCTTCTTCGCGTCCTTCGTAATACTTCGTTATAATTTTAGCCACCCCCACATTGGAAGACAACTCAAATATCCGTTTCATGGTCAATTTACCATGACCTCCGTGATGATAGTCACTATCGTAAATGGTTTGGCCGTGGTAATTCCAGGCACCATTGCCTGTATCAAACACATCGGAGGTATCTACAAAACCATGCTCCATGGCAACCATCAACGACATCAGTTTAAAGGTTGAACCGGGCTCACTGCATCCTTCATTACCCAAGGCATAATTATATATCTCAGCATATTCACCGTCCTTGCGTCTCCCCAAATTGGCAATCGCTTTTACCTCGCCGGTTTTTACTTCCATCACGATGGCTGTTCCCCATTCCGCCTGTGAAGTCTTCATTTGACGATGCAATGCATTGCTGGCAAAATCCTGCAGGTTGACATTCAGCGTTGTGATTACGTCGCTGCCGTCCTTGGGTTCAACAATCGGCACATTGATCCAGCGTCCGGAATAATTGCGCTTTACCGCTTTCCCGTTCTCGCCACTCAGGTACCCCTCCATCAATCCTTCAATGCCGGAGTAACCAACATTACCATGAATACCACCAAAGGCACCTTTATTTAAGGTGCCAATCGTACGGCTAGCTAAATCAGAGTGCGGCATGACCCGTTCGTTATCGGTAACTACAATCAGCCCCGACCCAAAGCTGCTGCGCTCCATCATGGACAGACGCTTGAACCGCTGTAGCTGGTTGTAATTCACTTCATGCGGATAAATCAAAAACCAACGGCTTCCTTTTTTAAACGCCCGATCCATATTTCGCTTAAACTGACTTTTGGAAATGCCGAAGAATTCAGCAACTTCCAGCGCAAAAGCATCGGCTTTTTCCTGATAAACACGCTTAACCATCGGTGCTGCCAAATCCAGACGCAATGCGTATTTCGGCACAGAGGTGGCCAAAATACTTCCGTCGTCGGCACAAATATTTCCGCGCTTCGCCGGAATTTCAGCCGTATTGTTTTTCAGATTCTTCGCAATGGATTTCCATTTGTTGGTATCCATATTTTGAATCATGAAGATTTTTACCACGATGATAATTCCTATCAACGCAGCCAGAAAATAAATAATCCCAAAGCGGGCAGTTATGTCTTTTCTAATCTCCATTACTCCTCTTCCAATTTTTCAACATTCAGCTTCCGGGCCGGTTCTGTTGGCTCCAACAAATCCAAACCACTGGTTTTAACTTTATTGACGATTTCCGATGGCCGGTTCATCTTCATCAATTCCGTTTCGTAAGTCACCGATTCGGCACGCAACTCTTTAATCGAATCCTGAACCGCCTCCATCTTCCGGATAGTCTTTTCAGACCAGTAACGGTTCGAAATCATTAAAATGGCCAGAAATGCAATAAAAAAAACAAAAGGCATGTGCTTCAACGCTTTTTCGCTGGCCAACAAGCTGCCGCCCAAAAACGATTTCAACCCAATCCGGCGGGTTTTGCTTTTTCCTGATTTCGGCTCCTCTACACTCATACCTTTTCCGCTATTCGAAGTTTGGCACTTCGCGCTCTCGGATTTCTTGCAATTTCCTCGTCAGTCGGAATAATGACCTTCCGATTAACTGCTTTCAGCACCGAGCTTACGTTGCCGTAAAAGTCTTTCTCCTGCTTTCCTTCAAAGTTTCCGGCTTTAATAAAGTTCTTCACCAAGCGGTCTTCCAGCGAATGATAAGTTATTACTACCAGCCGGCCACCTGGCTTAAGCAGTTCTGCGCTCTGCTCCAAAAAGTCTTTCAGCACATCCAGTTCCCGGTTGGTTTCAATCCGAAGCGCCTGAAAGACCTTGGCCAGGTACTTGGCTTCATTCTTTTTCGACACACATTCGGCAATAACCGCTTTAAATTCATCGATGGTTTGAATGCGCTGCTGCTGGCGAGCTGCAACGATCTGTTTGGTCAGCCGGTAAGCGTTGTCTACTTCACCATATTCCCGGAAGATTTTAATCAGCTGTTCCTCACTGTAATCATTCACCACATCAGCTGCGGTTATTTTGGCATCGCGATTCATGCGCATATCCAACGCGCCTGAAAAACGGAAAGAAAAACCGCGCTCAGCCACATCAAAATCATGCGATGAAACTCCCAGGTCGGCCAAAATGCCATCAACCTTTTCAACTCCATGGTAACGCAAAAAATTGCGGATATATTTAAAATTGTGTCTTACAAAAATGAAACGCGGGTCGTCAAACGCATTGTTGGCGGCATCTTCATCCTGATCGAAACCAAACAAGTGTCCCGACTCAATAAACTTTAGTATTTCGCGGGAATGACCTCCCCCTCCAAAAGTGACATCTACATAGTCACCTTCTTTTTGAATGTTTAGTCCTTCGACACTTTCATTCAATAAAACCGGTATATGATACGGCTGCTCCACTATTATTCCTCCTCTGATCCAAAAAACTCTGCAAACAATTCTCCGTAGTCGCCACCTGAATCCAGGTAAGCGTCGTATTCCAAGGCATCCCACAAACGAATCCGATCACCAACACCAACAAAGACCACATCTTTGGTGATATTGACCTCCTCCAAAAAATTATTGGGGAAATTCATGCGGCAATTTTCCGGAACGCTTATGATCTTAAAGTTGCGGTAAATCATATCCAGCAAACGACTTTGCCGGCGATTGTTTCGATTCAATTTTGCTTTAAACGAGGCCAGTCTTTTCTCCCAAGCCTCAATTGGATAAATATTTAGACATTTCTCAAACGGATCAATCTCCACAGCAAGCTGCCCATTAGGAACCCGTCCACCCATCTCATTTTTGTAGTCGACAGGCAGCACAACACGTCCCTTTTCATCAAATGTTGCTTTCTTTTCTGCTGAGAAATCCATAGTGTTCAACGTCTATTTTCCTATTGTAAAAATAGTAATTTCTCCGTCCAAATACCACTTCAAGTCACTTTAAGTCACTTCTCTCCACTTTGAGAGCACTTACTGGCTGTTTATATCTTGTTGATAATCTGACGTCAAATCAAAACACAACAACACAAACCCCTAGTAACCAAGAGCAAACATCAAAAGAAAAACTTTTCAACAGCGGTTAATAAAATGGAAGTGCAAAGATTAAAAAAATACAAAATCAGGTCAAACGACGCGGAGCTCAATTTTATTTTCTATTTTTCGACCCTAAAAATAAAAGAGCATGGATGATCAGAGTCCAAAGAAAGTAAAGCCTATTGACATTCGAAAAGTTTTTCATGAAAAAAACCCCAAACTAGCCCGATTTATTCCTGGCTTTGTGTACAACTACATCACGCGCATTGTGCACATCAACGATATTAATGTAATTCTGAAAAACTACGGAGAGCTTGAGGGCATTGAATTTGTCCATCAAATTGTCAAGCATTTTGATGTCAAGGAACGCGTAATTGGGCTGGAAAACATCCCCAGTCAGGGACGGTTTATTTTTGCAGCCAACCACCCCCTCGGAGGCTTCGACGGACTGCTACTGATGTCCAATGTCAACAAATTGCTCGGAGATGTCCGCTTCCTGGTGAACGATGTACTCATGAACATCCCTCAACTTGAAGGCGTATTTGTGCCGATCAACAAACAGGGAGGCCACAGCCGCGACATTGCCAAAATTGTCCACGAACAATACCAGTCAGATGCACAAATTCTGATCTTTCCCTCGGGTTATGCATCCCGAAAAATTAAGGGACAAATTACCGACATGGAATGGAAAAAACACTTCATCCAAAAATCCATTCAATACCAGCGCGATATCATCCCGGTTCATGTTAGTGGACGGAATTCAAATTTCTTCTATCGGCTGGCCAATTTGCGTAAACACCTACACCTGAAATGGAATTTGGAGCAGTTCTTTCTACCCGATGAAACCTTTAAACATCGTGGCCAGGAATTCACCATTTCCTTTGGAAAACCAATCCCTTGGACAAGCTTTGACAAGAGCAAGAATCACAAGCAATGGGCCGATGTTGTTCGTGACAAAGTATATGCCATGTCCGAATCACAAAACCACTGAATTTAAAGAACTCCATAACCTATTTCTTCAATAAATTTTTATAGTTTTGTACCTCAACAAAATTAGCGAACGAAGTATGAAAGATATTGTTGCACCGATGCCTAAAGAAGCGATAATCGCGGAGTTAACACCCGAGAAGCTCTTACGGAAAACTAACAAAGGTGCCAATGAGATCTACGTGATTACGCATCACGATTCTCCTTGTATTATGCATGAAATTGGCCGCCTGCGTGAAATTACATTTCGCGATGCAGGAGGCGGAACAGGGAAAGAGATCGACATTGACCAATACGACACGAGTGAAAACCCTTACAAACAACTAATTGTTTGGGATCCGGACGCGCAGGAAATCCTTGGAGGCTATCGCTACATCATGTGCCCCAACCTTCCTGTTGACGAAAATGGAGATGTAATTCTGGCGACTTCCCGCCTGTTTCATTTTTCAGAAGAGTTTAAAAAAGAGTACCTGCCCTATACCTTGGAACTAGGCCGTTCGTTTGTACAGCCAGCTTACCAATCGAGCAAGGCCGGAGCCAAAGCGCTTTTCGCTTTGGACAACCTGTGGGATGGTCTTGGCGCCCTGATCGTGGATCACCCGGAAATGAAATATTTCTTTGGAAAGGTAACCATGTATTCGCACTTCCAGTCGGATGCCAGAAACTTGATCCAGTATTTCTTTCTGAAGTATTTCCGCGACCATGACAACTTGGTAACTCCTAAGAAACCATTGGAAATGCACATGGACATGGAAGCTCTGGGAAAGATTTTCAATGGTGGATCGTACAAAGAAGATTACAAAATTTTAACGCAACAGGTTCGGGAGCATGGTGAAAACATTCCACCACTGATTAATGCATACATGAACCTGAGTCCTTCGATGAAAACCTTTGGAGCAGTTTTGAATGACCGGTTTGGCGATGTAGAAGAAACAGGAATTATCCTGACCATTAAAGACATCTACGAAGCAAAGAAAGACCGTCACATCGAGACTTACATCAAAGGAAAAGAAGACGACTTCCCAATGCCGGAATAAGCAAAAAATAATTCGATAATAAAAAGGCAGGTTTAACGACCTGCTTTTTTTATGCCGTATCAATTTCAACCCAATCGCTCGTACGGAACTTGATTTTGCTATGACTTTCGCCGAAACTGAAAGATGGAACGCTTCATCAATATCTTTGAGGTTTTGAACACGATTCGCTTCAGGCTGATCGATTCGGCCCGGATGTCGTGCTGCTTCGTGGCGGGACGGCTGGACTTGGCGCTTACCGAAAAGGTCCCAAAGCCTTCAATACAAACATGATTGCCATCAGCTAATTCTTCGACCAGCCGCTTAACAGCCAATTGCACGCCAGCTTCCAATTCAATTGCATTGAAGGTTGTCCCCTTGGCGGCGCGTTCGCACAATTCGCGAAGCCCCACCGTTCGCTGACGAATAACACGAGGATACAGGCCACGCTTTCGCTTTTCTTCCGGATTCAGATTATCGGTCTGTTCATCTAAACGGTAAAAAATACTCATGATGCTTTTCGTTTTAGTGAATTTCAGCCCATCAACTAAGTTCAAGGCTCTGTTGGGCTAAGCAAAAACTGCCGTCAATTTAATTTGAAGACCTAAGTCACAACATACTATATTATAGGTCTTACTATATTATCACCTAGGATCTACTACTCCAAGACCTAAAATATAAAATTAATAGTTGCTGAGGAAATTGTCAATAGCTCCCATGGGTTTAATCAAATGTTGCCTGATTGTTATGCAGTTGCCGGGCAGATAACGCCCCGCCAAAGGTTCCTGTGGTGCAGCACAGCAAGCAGGCCGCCTGCAAATTTGGACAGGATAATCATTGCGGAGTAGTTGTATTCTTAAATGCGGCATTATACAAAAGGCCATTGAATACGTGTATTCAATGGCCTTCGGCTTATTCAATGACCGGGTCTCAAGCCCGGTGCGGTGTCAGCAAGTCATCACGAATTAAGGTAAGGGCGTCCCGCCTGTTTAATAGGCACGACCTTCCTTGCCTTCAACGAAATTAATAAACGAGGTATTAACCACCTTGTTTCCTCCCGGAGTTGGATAGTTGCCGGTGAAATACCAATCGCCCTTATCGCCCGGACAAGCCTCATGTAAGTTTTCAATGCTTTGGTATACGATTTCAACTTCTGCTTTGCATCCTTCCGGTTTAAGCAGCTCGGCAATCTTAGCCGAAATTTCCTCGGCAGTAGACTGGCGGTAAATATCTTTCACATAGTTCATGATCTCTTCCTTTGGAAGATTTTCCTGAGCCTTGCACTTCGCATAAACATCATCAATAACCGACTGCAGCCCCTTATCTTTCAGCAATTCAATAGCCGCTTCAAAAGCGATGAACCGCTCCAACACAGCCATGTCAATTCCATAGCAGTCGGGGTAGCGAATTTGCGGAGCCGAGGAGACAACGATGATTTTCTTTGGATTCAGACGATCCAGAATTTTCAGGATACTGGTTTTAAGTGTCGTTCCCCGTACAATCGAGTCATCAATAATCACCAGCGTGTCCTTGTTTTCACGAATCACACCATAGGTAATATCATATACGTGAGCTACCAGGTCATCGCGACTGGCATCATCTGCAATAAACGTACGCAGCTTAACGTCTTTGATCGCAATTTTTTCAACCCGGGGTTCCAGCGAAATAATATCCTCCAATTCCTCTTCGGTCATGGTTCCGTTACCGGCACGAATCAGTTTTTTCTTACGCTCCAGCAAATGCTGGTTCACGCCTTGCATCATTCCGTAGAAAGCCGTTTCCGATGTGTTCGGAATGTAGCTAAACACGGTATTTTCAATGTCGAAATCAATCGACTTTAAAATGGAAGGAGCCAACAAACGTCCCAGCTGCTTCCGCTCCTGGTAAATATCTTTATCGCTACCACGCGAGAAATAGATGCGCTCGAATGAACAGGACACCCGCTTGTGTGGCACCCGAACCATTTCATGCGACACTTCTCCATTGCGTTTGATAATCATCGCCTCACCAGGCTTAATTTCCTGCACCTGCTCAGCCTTTACATCCATGACCGTCTGGATTACCGGACGCTCGGATGCAACCACTACGATTTCATCGTCCTCGTAAAAATGAGCCGGACGAATTCCCCATGGGTCACGTGTCACAAAAGCATCGCCATGCCCAACCATTCCGGCAATGGCGTAACCGCCATCCCAGTCTTTGCTGGCATTTTCAAGCACACTTTGCACATCCAGGTTTTCTTCAATTAAGGGCGAAATTTCGCGGTTGCTGTAACCTTCGTTTTTATATTGACGGAAGCGGAACTGGTTTTCCTCATCCAAAAAGTGTCCTACTTTTTCGAGTACTGTAACCGTGTCGGTATAGTTTTTAGGATGCTGTCCCAAATCAATCAACTTCTGGAACAACTCATCGGTATTGGTCAGGTTGAAGTTGCCCGCCAAAACCAAGGTGCGCGATTTCCAGTTATTCTGACGCATCACCGGATGCACAAAATCAATACTGTTCCGGCCAAACGTACCATAGCGCAAATGCCCAAGATATAACTCACCGGCATATGGCAGATTTTCATACGCCCACTGGGTGTCATCTATGTCACATCCATCATCAATGGCTTTTTTTACCGTTCTGGTAATCTTATCGAAAACATCTTTGATGGGGTTTTGCTCAATCGAACGATACCGATTAATGTATTCCTGTCCTGGATTCAGGTTCATTTTAACACTCACCACCCCGGCACCATCCTGCCCGCGGTTGTGTTGTTTTTCCATCAAAAGATAAAGCTTGTTGATCCCGTATTGCCAGGTGCCATATTTTTCCTGGTAGTAACTTAGCGGTTTTTTCAGTCGGATTAGCGCAATTCCACACTCGTGTTTTATCGATTCACTCATTGCTCTGTTTGTCAGTAAATAATTTTGGAAACTGAATAATATCTTTCACTATAAAGGCATTGGGGTAGCTTTTTTTAATCTTTGCTTTCAAAGCCAATGCTTCATTTTTTGTCCTGAAATTTCCGACCCGCACTTTAAAATCCGGGCTTCTAAAAATCATGTAAGCCTGCTCTTCGGGAAACTTCTTCAAAAACTCCGTTTTTACTTCCATCGCTTCTTCCCGGGCCCGCAGGCTCGAGCTGAAAAAAATCTCCAGACGATACCCATCGGTACCATTCAGCCGCTTATTCATTTCAATATGCCGTTCCAACAGGGTGTCAATTCGAGCATCTTGCATCACCGGAAGATGTTGATAAACTGTTTCGGTGGTGTTTGAAGAAGCATTTGGGTTGGGGTTGTAAGAAGATTCCTGAGCGCTGAGGGTCAAGCCAAAAAGGATAAAAAAGATCCCTACAAATACTAATTTCATAACAGGTGTCTTTTAAAAGTGCAAATATATATTTAATTGATGGAAAACAAGGGCACATGGTTTTTATCATTCCAAAAAATCAAAAAACTTTACATTAACATCAGATGCTTCGGCTCCTCTGTTCCCTTGTTATCTCATAACGCCTGTACAAAGAAAAAATTTTGCATTTCTGATTCTGCTTAAAATCAATAAATTTGCCAACTGATTTTGAAAGAGATGAGAGAGAAAAAACTATTTATAGAAACCTATGGCTGCCAAATGAATGTAGCCGACAGCGAAGTGGTGGCCGCAATTCTGCAAGACCGCCAATATCAATTGTGTGATAAAGCAGAAGAGGCTGATGCCATTTTCATCAATACCTGCTCCATTCGTGATAATGCCGAGCAACGTATCTGGGGGCGACTCAACCACCTGAAAGCATTTAAAAGGAAAAACAAAAACCTGGTGGTGGGTATTTTGGGTTGCATGGCCGAACGCATAGGCGATCAGTTTTTGGAACATGAAACCGTTGATCTGGTTGCCGGACCTGATGCCTACCGCGACCTTCCTTACCTGATGGATAAGGCACTGGATCATGAACCTGCCATCAATGTAGAGCTCTCCACAAACGAAACCTACGACAACATCACTCCCGTAAGGTTGGGAGACAAAAACATTAGCGGATTTGTAAGCATCACGCGCGGGTGCAATAATTTCTGCACCTATTGTATTGTTCCTTATACCCGCGGACGTGAGCGCAGCCGCCTTCCGCAGGATATTATCAATGAAGTTCGTGACCTGAGTCAAAAAGGCTATAAGGAAGTTACCCTGCTGGGGCAAAATGTAAACTCTTACAAATACTTGCCGGAAGGCGAACGCAAACCTGTACGTTTTTGGGATTTGCTGGAGCTGGTTGCTACCGAATTCCCGGAGATGCGCATCCGCTTTACCACCTCGCACCCGAAAGACATGTCGGACAAAGTATTGAAAGTTATAGCCGCTCATCCCAATATTTGTCGTCACATCCACTTGCCCATGCAGTCGGGCAGCTCGAAAATACTTCAGCTGATGAACCGTAAGTACGACCGCGAGTGGTACATGAAACGAATTGAAGCCATTCGGACCATTCTTCCGGACTGTGGGATTTCAACCGATGTTTTCTCTGGCTTCTGCACCGAAACAGAAGAAGATCATCAGGAAACACTTTCATTGATGGAATGGGCAAAATTCGACATGGCTTTCATGTTTAAGTATTCTGAACGGCCCGGAACCTATGCCCACAAGCACTTGGATGACGACGTTCCGGAAGACATCAAAACCCGCCGCTTAAACGAAATCATTGCACTTCAAAACCGGCTGTCGCTTGAAAGTAACCAGGCAGACATTGGGCAGGTGGTAGAAGCCCTGGTTGAAGGCACTTCGAAAAAAAGCGATGAGGAACTTTTTGGAAGAACCTCAACCAACAAAGTGGTCGTTTTCCCAAACCGCAACTTTCAGAAGGGCGAATTGGTAAAAGTCAGGGTAACCCGTTGCACACAAACAACCCTGATTGGCGAACTGGTTGACTAAAACCGGCAGCTAAGCACAAGCCGGCTTGGCAGCAAATGTTTTTGTTGCCAAGCCGGTTACTTGAAACCTTCAAATTTGGAACTTATAATAGAATAAATGACGATGAGCAACTTAATCGATGAATTTCAGGAATACCGTTCAAAAATGAACGACAAAATACTTTCGTCAGACAATAAAGTCATGAAACGGATTTACAGCGTAGATACGCTGGCATACCAGGAAGGTGCTTTAAACGTAAAAACCAAAGAGATGCTGGGCCTGGTTTCATCTATGGTTTTGCGCTGCGACGATTGTATTAAATACCATCTGGAAAAATGTTTTGAGCAAGGCACCACCACCGAAGAAATTTTTGAAGTGTTCAGTATTGCAAACCTTGTGGGAGGTACAATTGTTATTCCTCATACCAGGCGAGCCGTGGAGTATTGGGAAGCCCTTCAACAGCAATAAGCCGCTTTGCCCGGAAACATGAATACTTAAAATAAAAAAACATGATCGCAATCAGCGCTACTGACAAAAAACTGACCGCTCCGATGGATTTACGATTCGGACGCGCCCCTTATTTCTACCTTACTGACGGCAAAGAGTCGCGGTTTATCGTCAACCCCTATTGTCAGGAAGAGCATGATGTAGCCCCCCGGGTGGTTAAATTATTGTCTGAAGAAAAAGTGGACCGCATAATTACCGGCGAAGTTGGTCCTAAGGCGCATACCAAACTGCAACAAAACAACATCCAGATCATTATGCTCGAAGAAGAGCGCATCAAAATCAGCCAGGTTGTCAAGAAAATTCAATTCTGATCTCCCGCTTCAATCAGGGATAAAGCCCTTTATTCATAAATGGAATTAAAGCCAGCACCAAGCCGTGCTGGTATAAGCTTTGACGCGTAACCCGATCCTGGGTCAACAATCCAACCGCGCCATTTTGCTGTTTCGAATTCTGCTGTTGAAACACGTGGTCATCAGCATCGCCCAGCTCCATCCCCTGGGCTATCAGACGGGCAATTTCAGGCGGTAGTTCAAAACTTCCGGATCGGCCCAGCGACTGCTTTTCCCCATCCGAAACCACGATCCAGGCAAACGCCTGTAAGCTTCCATCCACCAATTCAATGCCCCCTTCAATGCCAACAAAATAATCAGCCGACTCCCCACTCTGCAACAAGCCCTGCACCCTGTTTCTGGCTCCTTCCCGCGTTTCTTCGTCACTTTGTGGCTGTGCGGAAACACCAGATTCAGAGGCCCGGCCATAAACCTGAACAGGCTCTGAAAAACAAATTTTGAAAGCTTCTTTTACGGCATTAACTTTGACCGGATTTTGCGAGGCAATGAGAATGTTCATTCGAATGAATCGTTTAAATTGTTATTGAGGCAATAAAACTACTTTTACATTTTAGAAACATCAAATTTTCAATCCGAAAATGATTATCCGCGAAGCAAAAACAGAGGACGCCGGGCAAATAGCAGCCTTCCAGCTGGAAATGGCTATGGAAACCGAGAACCTTCAACTCGATAAAAATACGGTTACCCTTGGTGTTGAACACGTGTTTAATGACCGTGCCAAAGGAACCTACTATGTGGCCGAAAAAAACGGACAGGTCATTGCCTCCCTGCTTACCACCTACGAGTGGAGCGACTGGCGCAACGGAACCGTCCTTTGGATCCAGTCTGTTTATGTGTTGCCGGCTTTCCGCGGAAGTGGGGTATATAAAAAAATGTACCAGCACATTCAGCAGTTGGTTGAAAAAGACTCCAACTTGAAGGGAATACGGTTGTATGTTGACCAAAGCAACACCCGCGCCCAGCAGGTTTACCAAAAACTGGGTATGACCGCCGAGCACTACCAACTTTTTGAATGGTTAAAAAACTAACTGATGGAACGAAAACCGATTTCTCCGGAAGCACGCCGGCAACTAATCATTGCCCAGCGCAGCGAAATTACGGAACACGCCATATATCACCGACTGGCTTCAAAAATAAAAGACGAGCACAACAGTCGGGTCTTGCAGGCCATTGCCGAGGATGAGCTGAAACACTACAAAATCTGGCAAAAATACACCGGTCGTGAAGTCAGCCCCAGTCGCTGGGAGATTTTCAAATTTTACTGGATCGCCCGTATTTTTGGAATCACCTTCGGGATTAAACTGATGGAAAAAGGAGAAGAAAATGCACAGATCAACTACAATCAGCTGGCCAAAGAAATTCCCGAAGCAGCCACCATCAGCCAGGAAGAAAATGACCACGAAGAAGAACTGATCAAAATCCTGAAAGAAGACAAACTCGAATACATTGGCTCCATTGTGTTGGGACTAAACGATGCCTTAGTGGAAATTCTAGGCACCTTGGCCGGATTGACCTTCGCCTTGCAAAACACTAAAATTGTAGCGCTCACCGGAATCATTGCCGGAATCGCCGGGGCCTTGTCCATGTCTTCTTCCGAGTACCTTTCTCATCGTTCAGAAGGCAATGACGAAGGAGCCCTCAAATCAGCAGTATTTACCGGCATTGCTTATTTGTTTGCCGTGGTGTTTTTGGTGGCCCCTTACTTAATTTTCACCTCGCCCTTTGTAGCCTTGGCCGTAGCTGTTGCCGATTCCATTTTTGTGGTGTTTCTATACAGTTACTACATTTCCATTGCCAACGATCAGCCTTTCCGGAAGCGCTTTGGCGAAATGGTTGTTTTAAGCACTGTCGTCGGGCTCATCTCGTTCGGATTGGGTTATCTGGTACGAATTGCATTCGGGATTGAACTATAAAACAATCCCATCACGGGCTTGTTGATTTCAAAAAGTGAAGGACTATGGGGAGCTATTACCTGGCCAAATTGATACAAGAAGGTGAGCACCAGCAGCAGGATTTTAAATACTGCATCAGCGACTCTAAAAAGATCGCCAAATCATTGGTTGCCTTTGCCAATACCGACGGTGGCCGTCTGCTGATTGGCGTTAAGGACAATGGCAATATCGTAGGTGTGCAGTCCGAAGAAGAATATTACATGGTGGAGGCGGCCGCTAAAGTATTCAGCAAACCCCAAATTGATTTTACCACTCGCCAACATCAGGCGGAAGGCAAGACGGTGCTTGAAGTAACGATTGAATCCAGCCAAAACAAACCCCATTTTGCAAAAACAGAGGAGGGAAAATGGCTTGCCTATTTCCGGATGAAGGATGAAAACAAACTGGCCAACAAAGTCATGATTGAGGTCTGGAGAAAGCAAAAACGCAAACAAGGCATCCTGCTTCACTATTCCAAAAAAGAACAACTGTTGCTTGACTTACTGGAGAAAAGCGGCTCCATTAGCCAATCGGCTTTCAGCAAGCAGGCATGCATCACCTACCGCGAGTCTGTACGCATTCTTTCAGACCTGATTGTATTGGGTGTTTTGGAGATCAATACAGAGGATGATAAAATCCGCTATGTTATTTCAGAAGATTTCGATCGCGAAGAATGGGATACGAAAAATCCCAGTTAGTCCAAAAGCTTCCTGACACAGCCCATACAGCCTGAATCCATCTGACACTGGCACAAAACCCACCATAAGCAAAACGGCCAATCATTTCGGCGCAAAACGTAAACTTTTAATCTTAAAATCAGTTTACTTGATAAAGAAACAGCCTGAAATGAAACGCTCAATAATATATACACTCTTGGCACTGGCAAGCCTGTCACTTTTAACCACTTGCAACAACCATTCACCAAACGATCAGGAGCCGGAACCTACCGACACGGAAGAGCCACAAGAAATCATTGTTGAACCTGTCGACTTTCTGTCCGAAGCCCAATACGACCAATTGATTGTAGAAATCGTTTATATGGAAGGCTTCAAGCTGAATGCCAATTCAATCTACCTGCTGGCCTCTTTTCTGGAAGAGCGCATACACAAAAGCGGAGGCATCTCCATTATTTCCAAGGCCATTCCGTCTGAGGGAAAAGCCAACTACGCCATTGCCGACCTGCAAGCACTTGAAGTGCAATACCGCCAGCATTTGCCTATAGACAAAACGCTTTCGGCCTGGATTGCCATTGTTGATACCGATTATGCCGAAAATAAAGACACCGTAAAAACGCTCGGCATCCCTTACGCCACAAGCTCAATCGCCTTATTCGGAAAAAGCATCCAGGAATTTAGTGGCGGAGAGGAACAGCCATCCCCCCATGTGCTCGAGTCCTCCGTGCTAAAACACCTATTCGGACATCTGCTAGGCCTGGTCAACAAAGGTACGCCCATGCTAACCAACCACCTGGACACCCAACATGACAACCACTGTTCAAATAACTTCTGCCTGATGCATTATACGGCAGCAACCAGTCTGTTCTATGTCAATTTTCCGGGTGGGAATGTCCCTTCCTTGCGGGAGCAATGCCTGCAAGACCTGGAAGGCAATGGCGGCAAATAAAGACAGGTTTAACCAATTATTAATCACTTTCCGAATCCACTTTTGCATTTTATCATTAGTTTTGTTCCACTTGTTACATTGAAATAGAAAACGCCAACTCGAATCCTGAACCAATTCTATGGCTTCTTGTTTTTGATGTTGACTCAGATCCATTTAAAAATATCATTTGTATGAAAAACTTACTTCTTATAGTTGTTAGCTTTCTGCTGGCCAATTCGCTGCTGGCTCAAGAAAACTACAAAACCCTGTCCAAGGAAGATTCTTTAAAAATTTACATTGGACAGCAAACCTACGAGGTGAAAACCTATGTGGAAAAGCACAAAGCCCAAAAGCCCAAAAACATCATTTTCATGATTGGAGATGGCATGGGAGTTTCGCAAGTGCAAGCGGGTCTATCGGCCAATGATGGACAATTGTTTCTGACCAATTTTAAGCATGTTGGATTTTCACAAACAAGTTCGGCAAGCAACTACGTAACCGACTCTGCCGCCGGAGGAACTGCATTGTCTTCCGGGTACAAAACCTACAACGGCGCAATCGGTGTTGATACCGATACAATCGCTCAGCCAACCATTTTAGAAAAAGCCGAAGATAAAGGGCTGGGCACTGGATTAGTATCCAGCTCGGCCATCACGCACGCTACACCAGCTTCTTTCATCGCGCATCAGCCTTCGCGAAGCATGTACGAAGCCATTGCAGCCGACTTTCTCAAGACAGACATTGATGTTTTCATTGGTGGTGGATACAAACATTTTACCGACCGCAAAGACGGACGCAACCTGACCACTGATCTGGAGAAGAAAGGCTATACGGTATTGCAAGACATCAACCAAATTGAGAAGTTCAAATCAGGCAAGCTGGCCGGGCTGACAGCTCCGGAACACAACGGGCGCGCGCCAGAACGAAACGGCATGCTACCAAAAGCCACAAGCAAAGCCATTGAGCTGCTCAGCAAAAGTAAGGAGGGATTTTTCCTGATGGTTGAAGGCTCACAAATTGACTGGGGAGGCCACCAAAACAACACCATTTATGTTGTTGAAGAGGTGCTTGATTTTGACCAATGCATTGCCCATGCTCTTGAGTTTGCAGCCAAAGACAAAGAAACACTGATTGTTGTGACTGCAGACCACGAAACTGGTGGCATGGGAATTAACAACGGCAACACTGCCAAGCAAACGGTAAAAGGTGGCTATACAACCGGAGGTCACACGGGGGTAATGGTTCCGGTATTTGCTTTTGGGCCGGGTGCTGAGGAATTTACCGGCATTATGCAGAATACGGACATCCCGAAAAAAATGATGAAACTACTGGGCTTATAAGCCCCTTATAACTTTCCTGAAAAGGACAAATACCTAAAAAACTATTGCAAGGAAGCCCTTTTCCTTCAATAGTTTTTTATTTTTAGCCCCCGATACTAAAATTTGAAGTTTATGAATACCTCCATGGATGTATTGGATCATGTGCGGTTGAACTTTTCCCCTTCAGGCTTACTTTTTCTGAATATTGCCCTGGCCTTTATTATGTTTGGCGTTGCTTTGAGCATTAGACTACAGGATTTCAAAGACATTATCCAAAAACCGAAGTCGGCCATTACCGGCATCATTTCCCAGTTTTTACTCCTTCCCTTTCTCACATTCTTGCTGGTTATAAGCTTCAAGCCAGCGCCAACAATTGCACTGGGCATGATTCTTGTCGCCTCCTGCCCCGGAGGAAACATCTCCAATTTCATGAGCTCCATGGCCAAGGCCAATGCTGCCTTATCGGTAAGTCTGACAGCATTTGCCACCCTCAGCGCAACCTTTATGACCCCGCTTAACTTTGCGGTATGGGGAAGCATGTATGTGCGTTTTTACAACAACCAATCAGCCCAGGCCCTGCTTCGTCCTCTGGAAATCGATCAGATGCAAATGTTTGAAACGGTCTTTATCCTGCTTGGCGTTCCTGTCATTCTGGGCATTTTCTTTGCCTCTCGTTTTCCGGCAATTACAAAAAAAATCATCAAGCCGTTAAAGATCGCCTCCCTCGCCTTTTTTGTGGTGATGGTGGTGGCCATGCTCTCAGCCAATTTCGACCATTTCATGCGTTTTGTGCACCTGGTATTTTTCATTGTCTTAATTCATAATGCCCTGGCTTTAGGAACCGGATTTCTTTTTAGCACGCTGATGAAACGTCCACGTATTGATCGGCGGACAATCACCATAGAAACAGGTATTCAAAACTCCGGGCTGGCGCTGACGCTCATGTTTAATCCCAAAATTTTTCCGCCCGAACTGGAACTCGGAGGCATGGCTGTAATTGCAGCCTGGTGGGGAATCTGGCATATTTTAAGCGGATTGACAGTTGCCAGTTTATGGGCAAAAAAACCAATGCTGGCTTAATATGAAACACTGGTCCTTTGCCTACGCTTTTGTCAAACAAATAGTACGTGCCGCCATGTGGCTTGTTCACAAACGAATAAGCGTGATTGGCGAAACGAACATTCCCCCGGACACGCCGGTGATCTTTGCCCCCAACCACCAAAATGCCCTGATGGACCCGCTGGCTGTTTTGTGTACCAGCCGCACCCAACCCGTTTGGCTCGCCCGGGCAGATATCTTCAAGTTAAAGGCGGCCCGCCCGATCCTTCGGTTTTTAAAGATCATGCCTGTGTACCGCTTCCGCGATGGCAAAGACAACCTGGGGAAAAATGAAGAAGTATTTGCACAAGCCATTGAAGTGCTGGAAAACAAGAGGGAGTTAGCCCTGTTTCCAGAAGCAGCCCATTCGGGGAAAAGACAAATGCTGGCTCACAAAAAAGCCATTCCTCGCATCGCTTTTTTAGCCGAAGAGAAAAACAACTTCCAACTCAATCTTCACATTATTCCGGTCGGAATTTACTACAGCCACTACTGGCACCTGAACCGGGAGCTGATTGTACATTATGGTGAACCAATTTTGGTTAAGGAGTATGAAGCTGAATTTAAACGCGACAGCCACAAAGCCAATATGGCCTTGCGAAACGAAATTTCAAAACGCGTTGAAGCCCTGACCATCAACATCAAAAGCAAGGAGTATTATGACAATTATGAGTTGATGCGGGAATTGGTTGGTGCTGACTATGCGCACCAATCCAAGGCCGATAAAAACCGTTTGAAAAACCGTTTTTACAGCGACCAAAAGCTAATCAGCTTGCTGGAGGAAAAGGAAGCCAGTCAACCGACGGTGTTTGGCGAGCTTCATCAACAACTAACCAACTACCGCGAAACATTGCATCAGCTCAATATTCACAACAAACAAGTCAGCCAAACCAAGCTTTCGGCCTGGTACCTGGTAAAAAAAAGTTTCGGTGCCCTCTTGCTCCTTCCCTTGTTTTTACTGGGGTTCATCCTGCACTTAATCCCATTTTTTATCCCGCGTCACTTCATTCAGCGCAAAGTAAAAGATCAGCTGTTTTACGGCTCGGTTCAATTCGTGGTCGGACTAATCATTTATTCCGTCATTGGGCTTGTGTTAAGCATTGTGTTTTACCGGTACACCCAGGATGCTCTCCTTACCCTCTGCCTTTTACTAGGCTTTTGGCTGCTGGGAAAATTAGCTTACCAAGCCATGCAATACCTTCTGGACTTGATTAACAATGTTCGTTTTTTCCTGTTCGCCCGAAAAGATCCCAACCAATCATCCCGCTTACTGCGCCAAAAGGCTGAGCTCCGAAACCAATTATTTCAGTTGATTAACGACTGATTTTTTATACTTTTGGGGCGATTTTGAGAACACATGGATTACGTAACCCTTCTTATTCTAGCCATTGGCTTATCGCTTGATTCATTTGCTGTGTCAGTTATCAGTGGTCTCAGCCTGCCCAAAATTCAGTTTTTACAAGCATCCCGCCTGGCCATTATCCTGGCCATCGTTCAGTCGATTATGCCCTTATTGGGTTGGGGACTTCAAAGCGGCGTCCGCCAACTCATTGCTCCCATTGATCATTGGATTTCCTTTTTTATTCTCGCCGGAATAGGCTTAAAAATGATTTACGACAGTTTCACAAACCGGGAAAACCAAAGCATCAAAAACCCTTTAAACCTTCGGGTCGCTTTTTTCCTGGGCCTGGCCACTAGCATGGATGCCATGGCTGTAGGTTTTAGCGTGGCCAACCTGTTCTCAAAACTACTGATTGCCATTCTGATTATCGGATCAACCACCTACTTTGCTTCCATGACTGGAATACTGATCGGCAAAAAGACCGGTCCGCATATTACCCATTATGCCGAACTTCTTGGCGGATTAATTTTACTGTCAATTGGTGCTAAAATTTTGATTGAACACCTCTTCTTGCCTTACTAACTTCTTTTAAAGTTTTGTATCTTCGTGGCTCATTTATGACTAATGAGACACGAGGTAGGTCCATATCTTATCACCCCACTTTTACTTGTTCTTGTTTTTTCAGGAATTGCTGGCCTGATTATCAGCCTATATCTACTTAAATACAAAAGATCCACCGGACTGATTTACCTGGCACTCATGCAATTCGGAACAGCGGCGTGGGCTTTTTTTTATGGATTGGAATATGCTGCAACTTCTTTAAGTTTGAAGATATTTTGGTCCAAACTCTCCTATTTGGGCATTGTGTTTACACCCGTTTTTTTCTATCTCTTCAGCCTTCATTTTGCTTCCAAGCACGCTGCTATAACCCGAAAATTAAAAATTGGCCTATTTAGCTTGGCTTCAATATTTTTGCTGTTGGTACTAACCAATGATCTTCACTTTTTGCATTGGGCATCTTACAGCATCAACCCGGAATTCAACACCACCAATTATGAATATGGGATTTTATTTTGGCTGGTTTTTATGTTCTGTTACACCCTGCTGTTCTTAAGCATTATCAACATTGTTTCACTGATTTTCGAATTTCCGGAGAACTTTCATACCCAGATTATTTTGCTTACTATGGCCTGCATCTTTCCAGTTGTTGGTAACCTCATGTACATTTTCAACGTCAGTCCGGTACCGGGCTTCGACTGGACGCCCATCTTTTTTGTGTTTTCAGGGCTGGCACTCACCTTTATGAATGTTCGTTACGGCACCTTCGACCTTGTTCCCATTGCCCGCAATAAATTTTTGGATATGCTTCCTGATGGAATTGCCGTTGTTGACCGCCACCAGCGAATTGTTGATGTCAACCCGGCATTCTTACGACTTACACAGCAAGATCGGAATGACATTCTTGGGAAGTCACTGGTTACCGCATTTCCGAAAGTAAAATCGTTGATGGAACAGCTGGCCCCCAAGGAAATTCTTGAGCCCATTGAGCTGGATGCCGAAATTCATGGTGAAACCATCTATTTCGACCTTCGGATTACGCCCCTTTACGATCCAAAAAACAACCTCTCGGGGCAGTTAATCACCCTGCGTGACATTACCGAAAAAACGGTTTACGAACAAAAAATCAATCAAACCAACCAGCAGCTAAAACAAGAAATTGAAGAGAAAGAAAAGCTGATTGCTGATTTGGATGCCTTTGATCATACGGTAGCTCATGACCTAAAGAATATTATCGGCGCCATTGTGACCTCAACGGATTTAATTCAGTCTGAAGTGGAACAGCAAAACTTTCAGGACTTGGGTGAAATCATTGAACTCATCCAGCTTTCAGCCAACAAATCCTTGCATGTTATTAAAGAATTGCTAACCCTGGCCAGTGTCCGGCAACAGGATGTAAAATCAGAACCTGTGGACATGCTTCGGGTGTTTGAAGAAAGCGAAAAACGGCTGGCGGATATGATTAAAACCTCGGAGGCAACCATCATCAAACCCAAGGATTGGCCGTCGGCCTATGGCTATGGTCCCTGGATTGAAGAGGTGTGGGTGAACTTTTTGAGCAATGCCATTAAGTATGGGGGCAAGCCGCCGGTTATTGAGTTGGGGTCCACCCAATTTTACAGCGAAAAGAAAATCCGCTATTGGATCAAAGACAATGGCGACGGCTTGAGTCCAGCCAAGCAGAAAAAGCTATTCAGAAAGTACGAGCGTTTTAACCAATCTCAAATTGAAGGTACAGGGCTGGGCCTTTCCATTGTAAAACGTATTGTTGAAAAACTGGGTGGCGATGTGGGCGTGATCAGCAATGCCATTCCGGGAGAAGGCTGCATCTTTTACTTCACCCTCCCGCAAGACTAAGGTTACCGGCTCACACCACCCAATTCCGCAAAGTGCTTAGCGCCGGCGTTTCCCTTTATTTTTACGTTTCAGCATTGCCCGTTCTGCCGGCTTTATATTTTTGGCAGGTCTTTTCTTCTTTTCATGAAAGGCGCCCTTGTAATCCGGATCTTCCATCTTCTTCTGACGATCGATTTCACGCATTTGCTCCTGATGCTCCGCTTTTCCAGTAGGCTCAACAACCAAATCCTCCGGCAAAGGTTTTTCGTCAATCGACATCCGAATCACTTCCTCAATCTTTTTCAGGTGAAATTCTTCAGAAGGGTCAATCAGCGAAATCGCTTCCCCATGGTTGTTCGCGCGTGCCGTACGTCCAATGCGATGAACATAGTCCTCGTAACGCTGAGGAAGGTCAAAATTAATCACATGCGTAATCAGAGACACATCCAATCCACGGGCAGAGACATCGGTCGAAATCAGAATCCTCAACTCCCCATCTTTAAATGCCTGAATCGCATTCATGCGGGTGTTCTGTCCCTTATTGGAATGCAAAATCCGCTTTTCACCTTCCGTCTTTCGCTTGATAACTTTGTAAACATTTTCGGCGTGCTCCTTGGTTCGCACAAAAATGAGCACCCGGTTGAACACTTCTTCATCCTGCAACCAGTGCCGCACCAAATTCAGTTTGGTTTTGAAATTCGGGACTTTATAATACGATTGTTTAACCAGTTGGGCAGGTGTAGCCGATGGAGCCACTTCGATACGCTCCGGAAAATCAAGAAACTCCTCGGTCATCAGCTCAACTTTCTCATCAAAAGTAGCTGAAAACAATAGGTTTTGACGCTTCACCGGGATAATCTCCAGCAACTGCCGAATTTGCGGCATAAAGCCCATGTCGAGCATGCGATCGGCTTCATCAATCACCAAGGTTTTAATCTTTTTCAACGAAACGGCACCAGCATGGTACAAATCACGCAAACGCCCGGGTGTCGCTACCAGGATATCAATCCCCGGCTCGATCAAGGCGGCGTGCTTCGTCCACCCAATACCGCCATAAACGGCAGCATGCCGAATATTGTTGTAGCGGGTCAACTCCTCGATATCTTCCCCCACCTGAATAGCCAACTCTCGGGTAGGTACCAAAATCAGCACCCGTGGGTCCATCCCTTCAGCCTTCACCAATTTCATAAAAATGGGCAACAGGTACGCGGCTGTTTTCCCCGTTCCTGTTTGCGCTACTCCAACCACATCTGCTCCTGAACGGATAACCGGAATTGCTTTTTCCTGGATGGGTGTGGGGTGTTCAAACCCTAACTCATCCAACACTTTCAATATCGATTTATTAACTTTTAATTCGCTGAAACTTGTCATAGGGCGCAAAGATACGCTTAAAAATTTCAAAATTCTAATGACTTTTTCAACAAACACTCAGCGAATCAGGTCTCAAGGCAGGCCACTGAAAGTCATTCGAAAAACGTGTCGGCAAAACAATTGTTTATCCGGAGTTTGCTTTTAGCTTAGCTTGTACATTTTGCCGGGAAGACTAATAACCAATCCTTTAAATTCAAGAGCAAGCAAAATAGAAGACACTTTCCCCATGGGCATTTTCACTTTCGAGCACAACTGATCAATATACACTTCCTGCCCATCCAGCACGTCCACCAGTTGCTGCTCCTCGGCAGTCAGCTCAACAAACAATTGTTTCTGAATTTTGGCTGGCCGGTCAATAGCCTGCTGCCAGGCCATAGCATATTCCAAATCGTCCAAGGTTTCAATCATCAAAGCTTTGTTCGATTTAATGAGCTGGTTGCATCCTTTAGAATACGAATCGGTGCTGCGTCCAGGAAGCGCAAACACATCGCGATTGTAGGAGTCGGCAATATCAGCCGTCACCAGGGAACCACCCTTTTCAGCTGACTCAACAATGATGGTGGCATCAGCCAGGCCGGCAATGATCCGGTTGCGACGCAAAAAATTGGTGCGTTCAATTTCCACTTCACTAATAAAGTCGGTGACCAGACCGCCATTGCTTAACATCCGATCAGCCACCGAACGATGCAAAGAAGGATACACCCGCTCCAGCCCATGTGCCAATACTCCTAGCGTAGGTACCTCATATTTCAGACAGGCTTTGTGAGCAGCAACATCAATACCATAAGCCAGTCCGCTCACCACCGTATAGCCGCCGCGTTGTGCCATAGCCTCAACCAGTTCTTCGCAAAAGGCACGACCATAGGAAGTCGCATTACGCGTACCAACCATAGCGACTATTTTTTCGGCATTGAAATTCACGTTTCCCTTCCAGTAAAGCATCAAAGGCGCATCAACACAACGTTTCAAACGCACCGGATAATGATCATCCCAATAAAAAGCATGCTGAATGTGATTTTTTTCAATAAAGGAGATTTCAGCCTCTGCCCGCCCCAAAACATCGCTTTCCAAGATTTTAAGAGCCTTAAGTTCTCCGATGTTCGGCACTTTTAAAAGTTGCTTTTTACTAGCCTTAAAAATCTCGGGAATCCCTCCCAGTGAGGCCATCAGACGCTTGGCATTGGCACAGCCAATACCCGGAATAAGTGACAGTGCAATTTGATACTTTAGTTGTTCGAAATGACTCATGCAGGGGCTTTTACAGTCAATTTACGGAATAGCCCCGAAACTCGCAAGCGCTATTTTGAATGGCTGATCTCGTCCAGGTCATTCTCAATGGACTGAATATCATCCGGACTCATAGCTGTTAGGCTCACTTCCGGAAATTCGGCAATCCCTTCCCTGGTTCGAATTTCAAGGTGCAGGTCCTGAAAGAGAAAGGAGCGTTTAATTTCAGCTTTAAACAACCGTTTTTTATGAAACTCAATGGAACTGTATTCTTTTCCAAAAAACGAAACAATCGGGTAGTACCGAATCTGAAGCAAGTCGCCTTTGGACAGGTAATGGACATAATTCAAACCGATGAACTGAAACCCAAAAACAAAAACCACCAAAACCCCGCCACTAACCAGCGCAGCTACATCCATATCCATCAAGTAAAAAATAAATATCGGAATCAACAAAAGAAGGCCTCCCAGGTAAAAAGCGCGTTTAATTTTCCGTGATCGTTTTTGGTTTGAAATCTCCATGTTCTTTTAATGAATCGTAAATATTCCCCCCTTTTAATTAATGATTTTAAAGGGCTGAAAAAAATAGTTTAACTTTGCCTTCTTCTAATCAATCTGCAAATGACACCATCAAAAATACACTCAAATATTATCTTTTCCCAAAACGTAGCGGAAGAACTCGAAAAAATCGTACAGCGATTCCCGGCCGGTAAAGTTTTTTTACTGACCGAAGACACGCCCAAACAACTCTGTCTACCTCCTCTTGAGCAGCTTATCAAGGAGTATGGCATTTTGTGTACCAGCATTGCCGGGGGCGAAACCAACAAATCCATCCGCTCGGTGGAACAGGTTTGGGAATTTTTGTCGAAAAACGGAGCCGACCGCAAATCGCTATTGATTAACATTGGTGGCGGCATGCTGACCGATTTGGGTGGTTTTGTAGCCTCAACCTTTAAGCGCGGAATGGCTTTTGTCAACATCCCCACTACCTTGCTGGCTCAGGTTGACGCTTCGTTGGGCGGAAAAACAGGCATCAACTTCAACGGGTTAAAGAATGAAATTGGAGTATTCAATGAACCCGATGCGGTCATTATCAACACCAATTTCCTGAAAACCATTGATCAGGCGAACTTCCTGTCGGGCTATGCCGAAATGCTCAAACACGGATTGATTAAAAACCCGGCACACTGGGAAGAGTTGATGGCCTACGACCTGGAGAACATCAACTATGAACTGCTGGCTGACATTATCGCACACTCAGTAGCTGTCAAGGACTGGCATGTTCAGAATGACCTGACCGAGAAAAATATTCGGAAGGCTTTGAACTTCGGGCATACGGTTGGCCATGCTTTTGAAAGCTATGCCTTACATGCCGGACGACCAATCCTGCACGGATTTGCCGTTGTTTACGGAATGATTGTCGAGTTGTTCCTGTCGGCAAAAGTGTGTGATTTTGACCAGGCTAAACTGAACGAAATTAACCAGTGGCTTCTTCAAACCTATGGCAAATTTGAGATCGAGCCATCAACTTACGACGAACTTTACGAGCTGATGACCCATGACAAAAAGAATGAGGGCAGCCGTATCAATTTCACCCTTATTTCAGCAATCGGACAGGTTGAAATCAACCAGGATTGTTCGAAAGAACTCATTTTGGAAGCCCTTGAAGCTTATCAACAACTCTAATTATCGAATTCAATGATGAACTATCGTCTTTCCAAAGCGGACAAAATAATCAAAGGAAGCATTGCCCTTCCTTCATCCAAAAGCATTGCTAACCGGGCACTGATTATTCATGCCCTCAGTTACAGCCCCTATTCGCTGAAAAACCTGTCAACAAGCGATGACATTGACGTGATGCAAAAAGTACTGACATCCAACACCAACCGGTTTGATGTTGGACATGCCGGAACGGCTATGCGTTTCCTGACCGCTTTCTTATCGCAAATTGTTGGCGAGTGGACCATTACCGGATCAGACCGGATGAAACAACGTCCCATTCACATTCTGGTAGATGCACTGAATCAACTGGGCGCCAAAATTGAATACCTGGAAAACGAAGGTTTCCCGCCCCTGAAGATTTGGGGCTCACACCTCAAAGGGAAAGTGCTGGAGTTAGATGGCAGCATTAGCAGCCAATATATTTCGGCCCTGTTGATGATTGCCCCCTGCATTGAAGGCGGGCTAACGCTGCGCCTGAAAAATAAGATTACCTCGCGCCCCTACATCGAGTTAACGCTGAAGTTGATGAAGCAGTTTGGGGTCCGCTCAGTTTGGAAAGGACAGGAAATTCGGGTGGATGAACAGCCCTACCAAGCCCGTGAATTTACGGTGGAAGCCGACTGGACCGGTGCTTCTTATTGGTACCAGCTGGCCGCTTTGGCCGATGAAGCCGAGATTGAACTCAAGAACCTGCGCTTAATGAGTTTGCAAGGCGATTGTCAGATTGCCGCCTGGTTTAAAGAGTTTGGCGTTGACAGCAAAGCCACCGCCGATGGCATCATTCTTACCAAGTCGGCCAACATTCAACCCAAACATTTGCAGCTCAATTTCATTGAGACCCCCGATGTGGCACAAACCATGGCCATGCTGTGTGTGCTCAAAAAAGTTCCGTTCCACTTTACCGGTTTGGAAACGCTGAAAATTAAGGAAACCGACCGCATTGCCGCCCTGCAGAATGAGCTGGCTAAGTTTGGTGCACAAATTACCGAACCCAAGCATGGCGAACTAAAATGGGACGGCACATTCCCGCTTGAGAAAGAAGCAATTCCGTGCATTGCTACTTACCACGATCACCGCATGGCCCTGGCTTTTGCTCCTGCAGCACTGTTCCAGCCCATTGCCATTGATGATCCGATGGTGGTTTCTAAATCGTACCCGGAATACTATGAACATTTGAAGCAAGTAGGATTTGTAGTGGAATAGCAGAGAATTCTTCTTCTGAAAAGCTAACCGACGGCACTAAAGGTGCAAAAACAAAGGCTGACTAAAACCTAAGAACAAGCAAGCCCCCGGGCTTAATGTTTAACGCAATAAATGCAGCCTGAATGAATTTTAAGGATACAATAAAGAATGAGCTCAGAACCCTGGTTACACTGAAACCATCCGGCAGGAAGTGGCAAATCCCATTGATTGCCGCACTAAGCGTAGGGCTTCCGTTGTTAGCCGGGCTTTATTTCGACAACCTAAAACTGGGTTTAACGGCTTGTTTAGGAGGCATGGTTATTCTTTACCTCCCGGAGTCCGGCTCATTCACCAACCGGATACTCACCCTGCTGGTTAGTTCATTCGGATTTATGGTGTCGTTTGCTTTTGGTCTTCTGCTCAGCTTCAACCCATACGTGTCAACCATTGCTTTTGGCCTGTTTTCGATGGTGCTTCACTGGATCATCTTATACTACAAAACATCGCCTCCGAGAAGCTTCTTCTTCATCATGATTGCTGCCATGGCCATTTGCCAGCCCTTTGTGCCGGAAGCCATCCCCGAAAAAATTGGCTTACTGGGCTTAAGTACCATGTTTACCTGTTCGCTGGCATTGATCTACCTGTTCAGCTTGTCTTCCAAAGAAAAAGGGCAAAAGAGAGCCCCCATCATTCCGGTATTTGAGAAGAATAGCTACGCCGACTTTTGGGAAGCACTGATTATGGGTGGCTTTATGTTCCTATCGTTAGCTGTTGGCCATTGGCTTCAGTACGACAATCCCTATTGGATTCCGATTTCCTGTGCTGCGGTGATGCAAGGGGCCTCCCTGTACCATATCCGACAGAGAACTTTTCACCGCATTCTGGGTACTTTGCTGGGCCTTGGATTCTCTTGGATCATTGTCAACCAGATTCAAAGCCCCTTAAGCATTTGTCTGGCCATCATCGTGCTTCAGTTTATTATTGAAGTGCTTGTGGTGCGTCAATATGCCCTGGCTGTCATCTTCATCACCCCTTTAACCATCTTACTGGCAGAAGCGGCTGACCCGATTTTCAGCACTCCGAATACCCTGATGGCTTTACGTTTTTGGGAAATTGTCATTGGCAGTCTGATTGGAGCAATTGGAGGCTGGCTGCTCCATAAGGAAAAGATACGTTACGCCACCATCGGCGAATTAAAGAAAATAGGAGCAGGCTTAAAAAACAGGCTGTAATTTCCTTTTTCCATTCGTCAGCCTGCATTTGCCCGAACCGCTCATGAACTGAGTCCGACTAAACAAATACCACAAAACAGCAAGTCAACCTTCTCCTTGGTTCATCGATCGCAATAGTTTAGCTATTTTAGCAAAAGATTTTACAACACTCAATCTACATTTATAAATAGCATATTAACAGGTATGAAACAAACGACTACATTACTATTAACGACTTTATTCTTTTTGTGCTTCAGTTGCTCTCAGTCGCACCAAACAATCTCCTTCGACACGTTCGGCGTTCAACCCGATTCAAAGGAAAATGCATCGGTTGCCGCCGTAAAATTAATGGAGCATTTGCAGTCGCGGGAAGATGATTCGCCGCTAACCGTTACCTTTCCCAAAGGACGGTACGACTTTTACGAGGACGGCTCCTTTACCCGTGAGTACTACATCTCCAATCATGACCAGGACAACCCGAAGAAAGTGGGATTTGCGCTTGAAGATTTGAAAAACATTACGCTGGACGGACAAGGATCTGACTTCATCTTCCACGGAAGGATGATTCCTTTTGCCTTGTTGAACAACACCAATGTCACACTGAAAAATGTGCATATTGATTTTGAAGTTCCGGCACTGCGCCAATTAAAGATTACCGCGGTGAATAAAGAGGCCGATGAAGTGATTGCCGAAATTTATCCGAAAGGAAACTACCGCATTGAGGACAGCAAACTGGTGGTGGAAGGCGAAAGCTACGAGTTTACCCCGTACGTATGCATGCCTTTCCGGGCCGACAAACGACTGGCTTACCAGCGTGCTGATGTGGCCTTCAATCCGGCATCGGTTTCAGAACAATCACCCAACACCCTGAGCATTAAAGGATGGGGACAACTCACCCACACATCGCCCGGCGAACGTTTTGTGCTTCGCTCCTATCATCGTCCCACTCCCGGTATTTTTGTCAGCGAGTGTACCAATACCAGCTTCGAGCAAGTAACGGTTCACTACGCCGAAGGGATGGGCTTAGTGGCTCAAATGAGCGAAAACATTACCCTGGACGGGTTCAGCGTGCGCCTGAGAGGCAAGGATGACGAACGCTTTTTCACGACCCAGGCTGATGCCACGCACTTTTCGGCCTGCAAAGGGGTGATTATTTCTAAAAACGGACTGTATGAAGGCATGGCCGACGATGCCATCAACGTGCACGGAACTTACCTGAAAGTAACCAAACGTATTGACAACCGCACCTTGCAGGGGCGCTACATGCATCCGCAAGCCTGGGGATTTAAATGGGGCGAGCCTGGCGACAGCGTCCAGTTTGTGGAATCGGAAAAGATGGAACTGGTGAACCAACACATCAATACCATCCAATCGATTCAGGCTGTTGACCAGCCCACGGAGTTTGGGGCCAAAGAGTTTCAGCTGGTTTTCACCAACGACCTTCCTGAACAGATTTCGGAAGCAGGAAGTTTTGGCATTGAAAACCTGAGCTGGACACCCGAAGTGATCTTTTCAGACAACATCATCCGGAACAACCGTGCGCGGGGCACGCTGTTCAGCACCCCCCGAAGAGTGGTTTGCGAAAACAACTTGTTCGACCACACACACGGAACCGCCATCCTCCTTTGCGGCGACTGCAATGGCTGGTTCGAAACAGGCGCTTGTAAAGATGTGCTGATCCGCAACAACCGCTTTGTGAATGCGTTGACGGCCAATTACCAGTTTACCAATGCGGTTATTTCCATTTATCCCGAAATTCCGAACCTGAAAGACCAACAGCAGTTTTTCCACTCGGGAATCGTCATCGAAAACAACACCTTCGATATGTTCGACCAACCGATTTTGTATGCCAAATCAACGGACGGACTGATTTTCAGAAACAACACCATTCAATACAACAACGAGTTTGAGCCATTCCACTGGAATACCCATCCGTTCTTTTTTGAAAAGGTGAACAACATTGAGATTAGCAACAACCAGTTTGGAAAGGAAATGAACTGGAACGAAGCCGTCCGCACAGAGCTTTCGGCACCAGGTTCAGTAACCATTGAGGAATAATTTTACCAACTGACACATGAAGTGCAGAACTCCGGATCGGCTTAGGTTTTTTCCGCAACAGGATGACGTTTGCCGAGGCCTGCAGTTCGTCCGGAGCTGCAGCAAGTGCTTCGCACAGGTGGTTGGGTTGTTCGCATCACTCCGTAAGTTGATTCCACGGGAAGTGGAGTACTTCGCACAACCAGACACCATCGTCCGGTCAGTTGCGGACATCATTCCACCAAAGAGTGAGTTCATTCCACGAATAGTGGAGTTCCTCGCACAATCAAGCACCATCGTCCGGCCGGTCATGGATATCATTCCAGCAAAGGGCGGGTACATTCCTCGAACCAGGAAGTATTTCGCACGGGCTGGCGGGTAGTTTCCATGTTTCGCGCGGAATCTTCGCCCAAGGAAGAAGAAGATCCGGAGTTGGCAAACAAGCCTCCGTTCTCCAACGAAAAAAGGCGATCAAAGCAGTTTTATGAACTGTCTTGATCGCCTTTTCTGATTCGGCCAAAAGCCTGTAAATGTCTATTCCTGGTATAGTTTAACCAGGTCGGCCTGATTGCCGGTTTCAATGTTTTCTTCCAGCTGACCACCCTTGCCATCGGCATAACGAATGGTGTAGGCTGAATTCTTTTTCAACTTAAATTTCAGAAACTTATTCAGGTCATCAATCGTGCTTGGTGAATATCCAAAGTCGATGTTCTTATCGCCTTGCCAAATCTCCACCCGATCAGACACGCGGTTGTCGCCCTTGGTAGTATCCTGGTTTTGGTAAAGTACAAAGTCAACCAACAACTCATCGTCATTTAACGCACTGTTCTTCACCTGCTCTTCGTATAAGCGAATGTACCTGGCCGTTACGTTTTCGCCCGGAATGTATTGAATGTCTTCGTCCCACACGCAGGGGTAGCTCAAGCCCGTTTGTTTAAACGACGTGGCATAAACGCCATGAATCGGTTTTTCGGGGTCAGCCTTTCCGGCATCGGCCAAAAACCAGCTTTTATTCAATTCATCCGGATAGTACTCGGTAAAGTACCATTCGCCATCCAAATAAACTTCAACCCAGGTATGATTTCCGCGCATATTCGTCCACAGCGGAGTGCCGGCAATACGCGCAGGAATTCCGACAGCCCGAAGGGCATCAGTCAACAAAATGGACAGGCCGGTACAGCTGGCCATCCCTTGTTCCATCGATTCGTAAGGACTTTGATCGGCTTTGCGGCGTTTGGTGTTGTACTCCACCTTCACCACATCCTTGATATTTTGAGTCACCGAGTCCACGGCTTCAAAAATGGTGGAGCAATTGGCCACCAGCGGTGTAAACCGGTCCAGAAAATCCTGACGCCAGTTATCGCGTCGCTCATTCAGGCTGGCATAAGGCAGTACCTCATTAAAGAAAACGGAGTCGGGCAAAGCCTGACACCAGGCAAACTGCTCGCGCGCCTGATAGGCCACCCGTGTATTTTCAAGAATAAAGTCTGCAGTCAACGAGGTCAAATCCCGCTCAGGCATGTTTGTCACTAAAAACAACACCGCCTTACGGTGCTCTTTGGGTGCTTGCTCCAAGGCCTTCTCCAACTCCACCCGATTCTCTCCGGCTTTATTGAAAGCCGTTTCCAACTGTGCTTGTTCTTCTTTTGTCCATTGGGTCTGGCAGGAAGAAGCAACTACCAGGATCAAAACCAAAAAGGTATAAATTGTTCTCATGCCACAAAAATAATTGTTTTTAAGCTATCGCAGAACTATTTGCCGGCCTCTGTGCACAAAAAAAGCTGCTGTCCAACGGACAACAGCTTTTCGTTCTGTTTTATTTATTTCAAATTCAAATCAGGCAATGTTGGTAAATACCTGCTGTACATCGTCATCTTCTTCAATTTTGTCCAGCAGTTTTTCAATATCCTCCAGTTGTTCTTCGGTAAACTCGACAGCCGATGTTGGAATACGCTGCAAACTTGATTTTTTCACATCAATCTTCAACTCTTCCAGCGCCTGCGAAAGTGTTCCAAAGCTGGTATAATCGCCATACACGTAAACCGTGTCCTCATTTTGCTCCACTTCTTCCAGTCCGGCGTCAATCAATTCCAGTTGCAGTTCTTCCAGGTCCAGCCCCTCATAAGCTTCAAACTGAAACACCGCTTTGCGGTCGAACATAAATTCGAGCGAACCTGTAGGCACCAGGCTACCACCAGCTTTGTTGAAGTACGACTTCACATTGGCCACCGTACGGGTGGTGTTATCAGAGGCACATTCAACAAAAATCAATACCCCATGAGGCCCTTTGCCTTCGTAGTTGACTTCGGTATAATCGCTGGCATCTTTTCCTGCCGCACGCTTAATGGCCGCGTCAATATTGTCTTTAGGCATGTTTTGCGCTTTCGCATTTTGAATGGCCGTCCGCAATTTGGCATTCATATCCGGATCAGGCCCGCCTTCTTTGGCGGCCATCGTGATTGATCGTGATAACTTTGGAAAAATTCGGGACATATGCCCCCAGCGTTTTTCCTTGGCTGCTCTCCGGTATTCAAATGCTCTTCCCACAGTTCAAATATTTTAGTGTGAATGTTTTATTTTTCCGAACGCAAAATTAAAAATAATCATCCAAGAATGTTTCTGAAAAGCCAAAAAAGAAGCCCCTAAAGCATCAATCAGCTGGAAAACAACCTGCAAGCACACTTCTTGTCCCGTAAATTGTGCTCCCGATAAAAAGCAAGGTATCTGGATGGAAGAAGTTCAAAAATTACCACAACAAACAGGAATGCGCTATATTTACACCAGCAAACAGCCCTGTGGCGCCCATCAGCTCAAAACAAAGGCTCAACCGCTTAAAGGACAACTTCAAAACACAAGATCAATGAGAACATTTTACCTTCTTTCCCTCCTTCTTTTCGCGCTGGCATCCTGCCAACAACCGGCTCAGTACATTTCAAACGAGGGGTATATTTACGGAACAATTTATCATGTTACCTATGAAAGCCCGCAAGGGAAAGACCTTCAGCCGGAAATTGAAGCCGTTATGATGGAGTTGAACCAATCCATGTCCACCTTCGATTCAACCTCAACCATTTCGAAGGTGAATAAAAATGAACCCACCGAACTGGACGAGCTCTTTATCACCATTTTTAAGCAGGCTCAGAAAATTTCGGAACTCACCGATGGCGCCTTCGACATAACCGTGGCTCCGATGGTGAATGTCTGGGGATTTGGGTTCAAAAACAAAGAACAGGTTACCCCCCAACTCATCGACTCGCTCAAGCAGCTGGTTGGCTACCAAAAAGTACATCTCGAAAACGGTCAGCTTATGAAGGATCATCCCAACACCATGCTCGATGCCAGTGCCATTGCCAAAGGATTTGCCTGCGACATGGTGGCGGATTATTTGTATAGCCAGGGCTGTAAAAACCTGATGGCTGAGATTGGTGGCGAAGTGGTTGCCAAAGGAAAAAATGCCAAAGGAAACTACTGGTCAATTGGGATCAGCAAACCCGATGACAACGAATTTTTCACCCAGCAAAAGCTAAAAGCGATTGTTGAACTGCAGGACAGAGCCTTGGCCACTTCGGGCAATTACCGCAATTTCTATGTGGAAGATGGCATAAAATACGCCCACACCATCGATCCGAAAACCGGCTACCCCGTTCAGCACAGCCTGCTGAGCACAACGGTACTGGCCGACAATTGCATGACGGCCGACGCCTATGCCACGGCATTTATGGTGAGTGGTTTGGAAAAATCCATCGCCATAGCCGAAGCTGACCCGGAGATTGATGTGTACTTTATTTATTCAGACCCAAACGGGAACTACCAAACCTATGTAAGCCCGGGATTTAAAAAGCTGCTGAAAAAGGAATACGAGTAGCGAAGAAGGGAAAAGGGAGAAAGGAGTAAGGAAACAGGAGAACGGGGAAAGAAGTCGTGAGTATCGGACAACCGATAACTGAAAACCGATAACTGACAACCGACTACTTAGAACTCGACAAAAAAACAATCAGCCGTCCTTTAATGATAAAAAGACGGCTGATTGCACCCTAAGCTCGGTTGAGCTGCAAATTATCAACATCCACCGGGGCTATCCTCAATCAGTGAAAGTTGTTTAAATGTTAATTGACGTTTGGCTTTTGCCTGCTCCATCTTATCAAAAGTCTGGGCACAGGTAATGCCGCGCTCCTTCATGTGTTTGTTGGCTCCAATATGCAGGTTCGGGAATTTCCCCCTTTTCTGAACTAAAATGCGGATGGCCAACCCAACAAAAGCAAGGGCCACCAAGGCTACAGCAACGCCAAATACTAGCAAAAATTCCATGGTTCTCTCCTTTCTTTATAAGTGCTGCAAAAATACTTAAAAATCCAGTTTAATCGTAATGACTACTGGTCTATTTTCAATAACAGTCTGATAGGCCGTATAGTTGCTAAATTCTTTCGTTGTGTTACGGAAATAAAAGTTAGCCGCTGATTTTCATTTCCGCAGCACCGGAAGCAAAAGCTGGCTGCTGATTTTCATTTCCGCAGCACCGGAAGCAAAAGCTGGCTGCTGATTTTCATTTCCGCAGCACCGGAAGTAAAAGCTGGCTGCTGATTTCCATTTCCGCAGCACCGGAAGTAAAAGCTGGCTGCTGATTTCCATTTCCGCGGCACCGGAAGCAAAAGTTGGCTGTCAGTTTTCATTTCTACGGCGCGAGAAGTAAAAGTTAGCTGTCAGTTTTCATCTCTACAACGCGAGAAATAAAAGCTGGCCGCTGATTTTCATTTCTACGGCGCGAGAAGTAAAAGTTGGCTGCTGATTTTCACTTCTACAGCGCGAGAAGTAAAAGTTTGCTGTCAGTTTTCATCTCTACAACGCGAGAAATAAAAGCTGGCCGCTGATTTTCATTTCTACAACGCGAGAAATAAAAGCTGGCTGCCGATTTTCACGTCTACAGCACGAGAAGTAAAAGTTAGCTATCAGTTTTCATTTCTACAGCGCGAGAAATAAAAGTTAGCCGATTTTTTAATGGTCGTTAAAAACGACACCAAGCGAACCCCTTGTTACCGCTTCGCTCAAACAAGGGGGAGATGGGCTATTTAACAGTTGGACCTTATGGATTCCAAATCCGATCCAGCCACGGTTGGCTTTAGACCTATCTGGAAAAGCAGGATTTGCCCCTTTGAGAGGAAGAGCTGGACCTAAAAAATTGCACTCGGTCAGAAAACTGCTCATTTGCAGGTCAAATAAAAGCAGAAGAGCACATCAAGCTCGTGCAAATCTCAAACATTCTTGCTAATTTTAAAGCAAAAATCACATCATGCAAAAACACATCAATATTGTTGCAGCCCTGCAAATTGGCTACAGCATCTTCGGAATACTTTTCGCCCTCTTAATTTATACCATTCTGCATTTGGTTGGAGATTTCTCCGACGACGCGGAAGCCAACCTCGTCCTATCAATTGTGGCCAATGTCATTGCCGTTCTTTTCATCCTGGTGGCTATCCCTGGCATTATTGGCGGACTTGGCTTAATTAAACGAAAAGAATGGGCCCGCATCCTGGTTTTAATCCTGTCGGTTCTGGCTATTTTCAATTTCCCGGTTGGAACAGGTGTCGGCATCTATTCCATTTGGGCACTGGTACATCCGGATGTGGTGACTGAATTTGGGAAAGCTCCCGAAGAAGCACCGGTCAATCATGGCTAAATCCAGACGTCATATCTTACTTTCCGGAAGGGTTCAAGGTGTTGGATTCCGGCATTTTGTTCATCAAAAAGCCAAGGAATGCCAGTTGAATGGCTGGGTAAAAAACCTGCCCAACGGGAAAGTGGAACTGGAAGTAGAAGGCCGGGAAAAGGATTTGAACTGTTTTATCGATTACCTGAAACTAGGAAACGGCTATAGCCGAACCGACCAATTAAACCAAAGTAAACTAGAACCAAACGCCAATTACAGCGATTTTAGCATCCGATATTAACCATGACAACACAAAACTACCATATGAGCCCGGCGCAATTTCGCGAGGAGGGCAAAAAACTTATTGACTGGATCGCCGACTACTATGAGCAAGTCGAAAATTATCCGGTTTTATCGCAGGTAAGCCCCGGTGATGTTCGCAAGAACCTGCCCCCCAATGCACCGGAAAAAGGCGAAAGCTTTGATGCCATGATGAAGGATGTGGAACAATTCATTATGCCCGGAATCACCCACTGGCAATCCCCCAGTTTCTTTGCCTACTTCCAGTCCAACACCTCCGGACCATCCATTCTGGGCGAGCTGCTTTCGGCCGGACTGGGCGTTCAAGGCATGCTGTGGGCCACCAGCCCCGCCTGCACCGAGCTGGAAAGTCATGTGATGGATTGGCTGGTTGACATGATGGGCCTGCCACAGGCCTTTAAAACCACCAACAACGGTGGCGGGGTTATTCAGGACACCGCCTCCAACGCGCTGATTACCGCCTTGCTTTGTGCCCGCGAAATGAAAACCAATTTCGGAACCAACAAGCTGGGAGGTTGCCCCAAGATTGTAGCCTATGCCTCGTCGCAAACGCACTCTTCGCTGGAGAAAGGCATTAAAGTGATTGGCGTTGGTGAACGCAACCTGCGCATTGTAGAGGTGGATGAAAATTTTGCCTTGGATCCGGAGAAAATGGAACAGCAGATCAAGCAGGACCTGGAGGAAGGCTTTATCCCGTTTTTTGCCTGCGCAACCATTGGCACCACTTCCTCCAATGCTGTTGACCCGATTCGGGCCATTGGAGAAATCTGCCGCCGTTACGACATTTGGCTTCACATTGATGCCGCCATGGCCGGATCAGCCGCCGTGTGCCCCGAGTACCGCGCTGCATTCGATGGCCTTGAATTGGCCAAAAGTTACGCCTTCAATCCACATAAATGGCTATTTACCAACTTTGATTGCGACTGCTTTTATGTTACCGACAAAACAGTACTGATCAAAACCTTAAGCATTCTGCCGGAATACCTTAAAAATGAAGCAAGCGAAAAAGGAGCCGTGATTGATTACCGCGACTGGCACATCCAGCTGGGGCGTCGTTTTCGGGCATTAAAACTGTGGTTTGTTATTCGGCATTATGGCCTGGAAGGACTGCGCTACCACATCAGCGAGCACATCCGCCTGGCGCAAGAGTTGGCTGCCTGGGTTGATAAATCGGAAGACTTCGAATTGCTGAACCAACCGCCATTCAACCTGGTTTGTTTCCGGCACAAGCAAGGAGACGCTTTCAATAAGGAGCTGATGAACACGCTAAATAAAAGTGGTAAAATCTTTCTGACACATACCGTTCTGAATGGGCAATTCTGGCTACGCATGAGTGTGGGGCAAACGCAAACCCGGCAAGAACATGTAGAACGAGCCTGGGCCTTGATTCAGCAAACAGCTGCACAACTGGCTTGAACGCCTGAGGAATAGCAATGAAATAAACATCACACGCTTATCAGGCCATTCAAGTTTGCTTGAGTTGCCGGTAAGCTTCATCCAAATCCTGCAAAGGATAGCAGTGAGGATGGGTGAAGTTCAGAAATTTCAGCATTTTAAACGCATTGAAATTTGCAAAAAAGCGTTTCTGAAAACTGCTATAACGTGCAGCATTGGCGCGGACTTCTTCCAGCGAGGCCAGAAACCCATCTTCTGTCAGGAAAGCCTTTAAAGGCGCTGGCAGTTGGTTCAACAGTGCCAGGGTATTGTTTCCGGCATAAAGCGCTGGCAACAGGTCGAACAATTGCTTTAAATCCTGAAAAGCCTGAAAGTTGTAGGTTTGCGTCAGACTTTCGTCCCCCTCAAGCCACTTCCTAAGCACCGGCCCGGTACCAAAAGGAACCCGGTGCGAGATGCGTGCCGAAGGATAAACGCAGGTTTGGTTAATTTCGCCAATGTGCCCCGCCTGCGCCAGTTTATGCAAGAAATAGAAATCCTCGCCCGCCCGTTTACGGTTCATCCCACCCTGCTTCACATATGCTTCGGCGCGCACAGCAAAGGCTGAACCGATGGTGTAAATCGCATGCGGAAAGCCTGTGAAGGCCATCGCCTGCTTGTAATAATGCAAGTAGGTTTCGTACAGTTGCATGCCTTGCCGGTGGCGCTCTTCTGCCAATTCCGAAATCCGATGTTCAAATTTCAGAGTTGCTGCAACATCCCTGGGGGCCTTTTGAAAATGCTCCTCAAGGGCTACCAAGTAATTGGGGGCAACCAGCGTGTCGGCATCCAGCGAAATCAGCAACCCATCGGCATTATGGATTGCAGCAAAGCGTCGGATGGCTTCATCCATGCCCGTTTTGCGGGCCAGCCCGGCCCCGGCATGCTTTTTCCGAAAAGGGGGCGGAACCAAAACATGAAGCTGAAAGAAAGCCGGTTTCTCGCTTTGCTGCCAGGCTTCCAGCTCCTGAATACTTTGTTGATTCTGAAGGGTCACCGTCTCCGGGCTATGTTCCGACTGGTTCACCACAACGATCACTTCAACCTGTTGCCTGGGCGGCTGACATGCAGCCAGCGAACGAATGGTTCGCAGGATATCCGGCTCATCAAAACAGGGGATTACCACAATCATGCCCAGGTCTGCTGCGGGCATCTCTGAAACCCATGCGGGGTAGTTAATATTGCGTTGAATGTAGCGATTGGCAAAAGTCATGCAGGAAAGTTAGGGATAAAAAAAATCCGGACAAAGTCCGGATTCAGTCGCTAAGCTTAAGCGTATTTTGTTGCTTACTTATTTTTGTAACGCAGGTTCATTTCATCCAAAACTTCTTTGGTAATGTTGTGGGCATCATCGCCAATCAACACGTTTCCAGCGTTCAAAATGTAGTTGTATTTTTTGTCTTTGTTAAACTCTTCCAGGTAGTTCATCAGGCTATCAATTAATTCTTTATTGTTGGCAGCCTGCATTTCTGATAGTTTTGTAGAAAGTTCCTGATCCAAGGTTAAAATCTCTTGTTCTTCTCCAACCAAACGATCACGTTCCTGAATGGCACGATCCTGAGTCAGGAAACCACCCCGTTGTACTTTTTCCTGGAAAGCAGCAGCACGTTTTTCAAAAGACGAGCGCTTATCGGTGTATTCCTTGGTATAGGCTTCCTGATTTTTGGTGAACTCATCATGCAATTCTTCAGCCAGGTCATAATTCAAAATCAGAGAATCAACTTTGATATAGGCAATTTTCAACCCGGAAGTTGAACCCACATCCGTAGAATTACTCAAACTAGCTTCTCCGGCACTTTTTCCACTAAAATGTAACACATAAATCACAATGACTGCAGCAGCCAAAACCAAGTTCAGGATCAATGAAGAATTTTTCATTTTGTTCAAATTAGATTTTATTTTTTCAGAAAGACGACAAAACCAATTGAAACGAGCAGTATTTGTTAGCGTAGTATCCGGCAAAGAACAAATCAGGCCCTTTTCAACTAATTTTCACTCTCAAAATAATTTGAGCCAAAAATAAAAATTTAAAATTAGGATTGCAGCTTTCAGCCAATATTTTTTTGGAAAGGCATCAAGGGAAAAACATGCGCAAAGTCATGCCTTTTCGCTGACAAACATCATTGACACAGAGGCCCCTGAATACGTATTTTAGGTTAGTTGAAAACCGTATAAACTAAACTAATCAAAAGAACATGTTGAACAAGATGATTGCAAACTTGCTCCCGTACATGCCAAAAACCTTGATTTGGCAGTTCAGCAAGCGATACATCGCCGGGACAAGAATTGAAGATGGGCTGGAGGTTTCACGCAAACTTAATGCACAAAATATTGAAGTAACGATCGATTTGTTGGGCGAATTTATTTCGAACCTGGAACAAGCCGAAGAAAACAAAAATCAGTACCTCGAAATTATTGATCGCTTTACCCGTGAAAACATCAAAGGCAACTTCTCGTTGAAGCCGACCATGTTTGGCTTACTCATTGACCAGGAAGTTTGCTACCAACACCTGCGCGAAATTGTAGCCAAAGCCGCTGAAAAGAACAATTTCGTCCGAATCGACATGGAAGACTCGCAATGTGTCGACATTGAATTGCAGCTTTTCAAAAAGCTAAAAAAGGAATTCAGTGGGCATGTAGGGCTGGTCGTTCAAGCTTACCTGAGGCGCACCCTCGATGATCTAACCGATTTCAGTAAGTTTCCGAGCAATGGTTATCCCCTGAACTTCCGCTTGTGCAAAGGAATTTATGTTGAGCCGAAAGAAATTGCCTTCAAAGACTATCAGGAAGTTCGAACCCATTTTCTGGAAGACCTGGAGTTCATGTTCAAAAACAAGATGTATGCCGGCATTGCTACCCACGACAAGTTCCTGGTAAAAGAAGCCATTAGACTCATTGAGCGCTATCAGGTTCCTCCATCCATGTATGAATTTCAGATGCTATATGGAGTAACCCCGGAGTTGCGCAACACCGTGGTGCAGGCCGGCCATAAAATGCGGGTTTATGTTCCTTTTGGCGAACAATGGTTTAACTACTCCACCCGTCGGTTGAAAGAAAATCCCCAAATAGCCAGCCACATCATCAAGGCTTTGTTTATCAGGAGTTAAAAACGGGTAACAACTCACAAGGCGGTTTCAAAAGCGATCGCCTGGTGAGTTGTTAGCTTACAATCAGATCATCCAATGAACGTTTAGGCACATGATGAACGCCTTGCTCATCACGCCAGTATTTGTAGTCATCACCATCCATTTCTTCCAAAACAACTTCCTCGTCCGGTTTTCCAAAGGCCAACACTTGCACCACTTCATACCGGTCGCTTAAATTGAAAAGCGTACTCAGCTTTTTACGATTCACCGCAGCGATGATGCAGCCTCCATAGCCTTCCTCAACAGCTCCAAGCAACATGCTCTGAGCGGCAATGCCATGGTCACAAAAATAGTTATCGCTGATTTCCCGGTCATTCAGCATGATCAGGTAAGCCGCCGGGCGCTCTCCTTTTGCCGGGCCCGACCAATCCTTCAGATAGCCCGCCCAAGCCAGCAACGGAAACAGCTTTTCACAGTCAGCCTTTTCAGTCACCAAAACATATTTGAGCGATTGCGCATTGCGTGCACTTGCAGAGCAGCGCGCCAAATCAATCCAATTCCGCAACTGTTCCGGGCTGATTCGCTCACCTTCCTTAAAACGACGAAAACTTCTGTTCTTCAGAATCAATTCTTTCAACATGATCTTTGATTTTTAGTTGTGCAAAGCAAGCCACAAGATAAAAAAATCACCTCACCCAAATGAATCCAAGACTTCCTTTTCTAGCGGTCAGCCAGCTCACGCTGTGTGTTGGAATCAGATTCACCAGCACAAAAACAGAAAAAACACCGCCCTTTTTTGAATTTGTTTTGTAAGTTTGCATACCAGAACAGAACACCTTAAGAACTGAAAATCATGAGTAAATTCCATTTCCGGATTGATCCAACTTCGAACCAATTGAAATTTCAACAACTGATTGACGCAGTAACCGAAGCCATCAGCAAAAACCTGCTGAAAGTAGGCGATATTCTGCCGTCAGTAAACCAGCTGTGCAAGGAAAGTGAATTGTCGCGTGATACCGTTTTTAAAGCTTATGCTGAGCTAAAAAACAGGGGAACCATTGAATCGGTGCCGAACAAGGGCTATTTTGTGGCCAAAGCCACCACCAAAGTCTTTCTGTTTTTAGACACCTTTAAAGCCTACAAAGAAGTTTTGTACGGCTCCTTCTTAGAGAATTTGCCCCCGAATGTTACTGTCGACTTGCATTTTCATCACTACAACATCAATGTATTTGAAACTATTTTGAAAGAAAGCATTGGCAAATACACCAACTACATTGTGATGAACTTTGACCATGAACGAGTACCGGAAACCATCAACCGGATTCCCAAAAACAAACTGCTGATCATTGACTGGCGGATTCATGCCAACGAAGCGAACTCAGCCGTTTACCAGGATTTTGGAGAAACTCTATACACTTCGTTCAAAAGCAACATCGCACTCATTAGCAAATACAAACGATTCATTTATTTATATCCTGAATTCACCTATCATCCAAAAGATTCCATCACCTACTTCAATCAGTTTTGTCAAGATCATCAGATTCCGGGTGAGGTGCTGAAGGATTCCAAAAAGCTGGATATTCAGCCCGGAGATTTATACCTGATGGTCAGCGACCGCATGCTGGCTCGTTTTCTGGACCAATGTGATCAAAAGGAACTCACACCGGGACAAGAGGTGGGGGTAATTTCCTACAACGAAACCCCCATGAAAAAGTATGTCAAAAACGGCATAACGGTCCTTTCAACCGACTTTGAATTGATGGGCCGAAAGGCTGCTGAATTTGTCACCAACGGCCAACCGATTCACTTTTGTGTTCCAACTAAACTGACGGTAAGGCAATCACTCTAACGAAATCTGCTTTACAACATCTTTTGGGTACTTTGAAATCGAACAAGCGATCTCTAAATTTGCAACCATACCAGAACAGAACGGATTGACCTAGAAGAAAACCTAACAATAAGCACAAAACTATGTACCTACTCGGCTTTGATATCGGCAGCTCATCTGTCAAGGTTTCCCTTATTGCGGGCGAAAATGGCGCCTGTCTCGCCTCTTCGTTCCATCCCAAACAGGAAATGAAAATTGTGGCACAACAAGCCGGATGGGCCGAACAAGATCCCGAACAATGGTGGGAAAACCTTAAACTGGCTTTGAAAGACGTTCTCAACCAATCGAAGGTTGAACCACACCAAATCGATGCAATTGGCATATCCTACCAAATGCACGGCTTAGTCATGGTGGACAGGCAGCAGCAAGTTATTCGCCCGTCCATCATTTGGTGCGACAGCCGGGCAACCAGCATCGGGCATCAAGCACTTCTTGAAATTGGAGAAGAACAGTGCCTGCAAAGCCTGTTAAACTCGCCAGGCAACTTCACAGCCTCCAAGCTTAAATGGGTGAAAGACCATGAACCGGAAAACTACAACCGGATTCATAAAATCATGCTGCCGGGTGATTATATTGCCATGAAACTGAGCGGGCAAATCAATACAACAGCCAGCGGTTTATCTGAAGGAATCTTGTGGGATTTTCAAAAAAGCGAAGTTTCCAAACTGGTGATGGACTATTACGGATTCGAAGCTTCCTTCATTCCCGAAATTGTACCCACTTTTTCAGTTCAGAGTGAAGTAAGCGAAGTAGTTGCCCGTGAACTGGGCCTGGCTAAAGGCACAAAAATAAGTTACCGGGCAGGCGATCAGCCCAACAATGCGCTCTCGCTAAATGTACTGAATCCGGGAGAAGTTGCCACAACAGCGGGCACCTCAGGCGTAGTTTATGGGGTGAGCGAGCAAGTTGCTTACGATCCAAAATCCCGGGTCAATACCTTTGCCCATGTCAATCATTCGTCGGCAACCAACCGCTTGGGCGTATTGCTTTGCATCAACGGAACCGGAATTCTGAATTCATGGCTTAACCACCAGGTTGGCAATGGTGCTTTATCCTATGCCGAAATGAATGAATTGGCTGCCACAGTCCCCATTGGAGCTGAAGGCCTAAGTATTCTGCCCTTTGGCAATGGCGCCGAACGTGTGCTGGAAAACCAGAATCCGGGTGCCTCCTTTGCCGGAATCAACTTCAACATTCACTCTCAGGCTCATGTTTTCCGTGCAGCCCAGGAAGGTATTGTGTTTTCGTTTAAGTACGGCATGGAGGTGATGAAAACCATTGGCATCGATGCCAAAGTCATTCGCGCCGGAAAAGCCAACATGTTCCTGAGCCCCATATTCCGGGAAACGCTGGCTGGCGTTACCGGAGCAACCATCGAACTATACAACACAGATGGTTCAATTGGTGCCGCCCGGGGTGCCGGCATTGGATCAGGCTATTATAAATCCGCTGCAGAAGCCTTTGAAAACCTGACCAAACTGGAAACCATTGAACCTGCCACCAGCCAGTCTGAAGCTTATCAGCAAGCCTACAGAACATGGAAAGCAGAACTTGAAAAAATGATTTAATCCGAACGACTTTAAACCAAATACCTATGAAAAACTTTTCGAGAAGATCATTTATGAAATCAGCCTCTGCAGCAGCAGCTGGCATTGTATTCATTCCCAGCATGATTAGCTGTTCTCCAAGCGACCGACTGAATTTTGCCGTAATTGGTGTTGGAGGCCGGGGTGCCGCATCCTGGACCCAGGTTCCAGCAGAAAGCATTGTCGCCATGTGTGATGTTGACGACCGGATGTCAGCAAAAGGATTTGAAGCACGCCCCAATGCGAAAAAATACAAAGACTTTCGAGTGATGTTTGACGAAATGGCAAACGACATTGATGCCGTCATCATCGCCACACCCGACCACACTCACTTTCCGGCAGCAATGGCCGCCATAGAGTTAGGTAAACACGTGTTTGTTGAAAAACCATTGGCCCACAATATTTGGCAATTACGCACCTTGCAAAAAGCAGCCAAACATTATGGTGTTGTCTCACAGATGGGTAACCAAGGACATACGACCAACGGAATTCGCTTGACAAAAGAGTGGTACGAAGCAGGTGTACTTGGAGAAGTCAAGGAAGTGATTGCCTGGCAAGGCAAAATTAACTTTGAAAAAGATAGCTATTTTGGCAAACCAACAACTTTTCCGCCGCAAGAACAAAAAGTACCCGAAGGACTAGACTGGAATCTCTGGCAAGGACCGGTTCCTGAACGTCCATTCAACAACTTATACGCTCCAAGAACATGGAGGGGCTTTTACGACTATGGAAACGGGAAATTAGGCGACTGGTGCTGCCACACGCTCGATGCTCCTTTTTGGGCTTTAGATTTAGGATTACCCCATACTGTGGAGGCCATTGTCACAGACCCGGTTCCCGACCACAGTTTTGTTGCCGAAGAATCTTTAGTTACCTGGCAGTTTGCAGCGCGTGGCAACAAAGCTCCGGTGACCATGAAATGGTACGAAGGTTTTGAAAAACCAGTCGTCAGACCCGAATGGGGCGTCGATGAACTGCCGGGAAGTGGCATGATCATGATTGGAGACAAAAAGACACTGATCACAGGTGGAAGACCCAATGACGCACGCCTGTTGGTTCCTGAGGAAGAAATGAAGGAATTCCTGAAAAATCCACCAGCTCAAACGATCCCCCGCGTAGGCGAAGAAAAACCGGTACAAGAATGGGTTGATGCCATAAAAAACGGAACCTTGCCCGGTTCAAACTTTGACTATTCAGCCAGCCTGATGGAAATGGCGCAGGTGGGTGTTTTGGCCCAACGATTTGGAGGACGACTGGACTATGACGCTCAAAATATGAAGATCACAAACCGCCCTGAATTAAATGACTACATCAAAGAACCTGTTCGGGAGGGATGGTCTTATGGCGAAAACCTCTGGTAGTCTGTACGAATCATGCGACTGGTTGCAGCCCCAATTATTTGCGCTGGATATAAAAGATAAATAACCATAAAACAATAGAACATGACTGTATTTAAAGGTAACAAAGAGTATTTCCCGGGTATTGATAAGATCAAATACGAGGGACCGGAATCAAGAAATCCGCTGGCATTCAGATGGTACGATGAAAACCGTGTTGTGGGTGGCAAAACCATGAAAGAATACCTGCGTTTTGCAGTAGCCTACTGGCATACCTTCTGTGATCATGGCGGAGACCCATTTGGACCAGGAACACAGGTTTTCCCATGGGATGGTGCTTCAAACCCAATGGATTTAGCCCAGCACCGTTTGGACGCCGCCTTTGAGTTCATTTCAAAAATTGGGGCTCCTTTTTATTGCTTCCACGATGTGGATCTGGTGGGTGACGCTTCGGTTTTCGAAATTGAAAAACGCCTGGTTAAAATGACTGATGAAGTCAAAGCCCGTCAGCAGGCAACTGGCATTCAACTGCTTTGGGGAACGGCCAATGTGTTTTCCAATCCCCGTTACATGAATGGTGCCTCTACCAACCCTGATTTCGATGTTGTTGCCCAGGCTGCAGTTCAGGTTAAAAATGCCATTGATGCCACCATTGCATTAGGCGGAACCGGTTATGTCTTTTGGGGCGGACGCGAAGGTTACATGAGCCTGCTAAACACCAATACCAAGAAGGAGTTGGAGCACATGGGGCAATTCCTGCGCATGGCACGCGATTATGGTCGAAAGCAAGGTTTTAAAGGGACTTTCCTGATTGAGCCCAAACCCATGGAGCCCACCAAACACCAGTACGATTACGACACACAAACGATTTTGGGCTTCCTGGAAAAAAATGGTTTAGCGGACGACTTCAAAATTAATATTGAGGTGAACCACGCCACCCTGGCAGGACACTCCTTTGCCCATGAACTGCGCATGGCAGCCGATGCCGGCATGCTCGGATCAATTGACGCCAACAAGGGCGACTACCAAAATGGCTGGGATACCGATGAGTTTCCAACCAACATTTACGAAACAACGGAAGCCATGTTGGAAATTATCAGTGCCGGAGGCTTCACCCACGGAGGCATTAACTTCGATGCCAAAGTCCGCCGTAACTCTACGGACCTGGAAGATATTTTCATTGCTCATGTTTCCGGAATGGACACCTTTGCCCGCGGTCTGATTATTGCAGATAAAATTCTGAAAGAATCAGATTATCTGAAATTGCGCAAAGAGCGCTATGCCTCTTTCGACTCAGGCAAGGGAGCCGAATTTGATGCCGGCAAATTAAGTCTGGAAGACTTGTATGCTGCAGCCCAAGAAATTGGCGAACCGAAACAACGTAGTGGAAAACAAGAAATGTTCGAGCAGCTTATAAACTGCTACATCTAGCAATATGAAGGGACAAAATTCACTCTATATCGTTGCCATCACCTTGGTGGCAACGCTTGGAGGTTTGCTTTTTGGATATGACACGGCGGTTATTTCCGGAGCCGAAAAATCGGTTCAAGCCTATCTGATCAACGGACTCGGCCTAAGCTCCTGGGTGCATGGTGCTACCATATCCAGCGCGCTGATTGGCTGTATCATCGGAGGCGGATTATCAGGCTTGTTAGCCAAACACCTTGGACGAAAAAAGTCACTGATGCTCGCGGCCTTGCTCTTTTTCCTAAGTGCGCTGGGCTCCGGAAATCCGGAATTTCTCTTTTTCACCAAAGGCGAGCCTACCATGGGTCTGCTTTATACTTTCAACTTTTACCGCATCATTGGCGGCATTGGCGTTGGCTTAGCCTCTGCTGTTTGCCCCATGTATATTGGCGAAATTGCCCCGGCTGACATTCGCGGACGCTTGGTATCAATCAACCAGTTTGCCATTATCTTCGGAATGTTGGTGGTGTATTTTGTAAACTGGGGAATTGCGAATGGCCAATCTTTGGAATGGATCAACACCATTGGCTGGCGACGAATGTTTACCTCGGAAGCGATTCCGGCAGGTATCTTTGGGATCTTGCTTTTTTTCGTTCCGGAAACACCACGTTACCTGGCGTTAAATCATAAAGATGAAGAAGCCTTGGCTATTCTGTCAAAAATAAATGGACAGGAACAGGCACGGCAAATTTTTCAGGAGATCAAAAATACCGTTGAAAAATCCTCAGCCCGGTTATTCGCCTATGGCAAAGTGATCATTATCATCGGGATCCTGCTTTCTGTGTTTCAGCAGTTTGTAGGCATCAACGTGGCCTTGTATTACGCTCCGCGCATTTTCGAAAGCATGGGGGCTGAAAAAGATGCTTCGATGCTGCAAACCGTGGTTATGGGACTGGTGAACGTGATTTTCACCGTTGTGGCCATTGTTACGGTTGACAAATGGGGACGCAAGCCCTTGCTGATGGTTGGATCCATTGGTATGGCCATTGGCATGTTTGCCATCGGAACACTGGCTTTTATGCAAATCATTGGCATCAGCACGCTGGTATTCATCATCATCTATACCGCCTCGTTCATGATGTCGTGGGGTCCAATCACCTGGGTTTTAATCTCAGAGATTTTCCCCAATAAGATTCGAGGGAAAGCTGTGGCCATCGCAGTGGCTGCCCAATGGGCCGCCAACTATTTCATTTCATCCACCTACCCGGCCATGATGGAATTTAGCAGTGGCGTGACTTACTGTTTTTACGGAGCGATGAGTGTGCTATCGTTCTTCTTTGTGTGGAAGATGGTTCCGGAAACCAAGGGAAAAACGCTGGAAGAAATGGAAAACCTGCTTCAAAAATAATTTTTGGTTGATTTTAATTTAGGTGTAATAAAGTTGAAAATTATTTTCTGGCTGATTAATAGTTAATACTCGCAAACGAAGAAAGGGACCTTAACGGTCCCTTCTTCTATTTTTGAGGCTCCCAATAGCAACGTTTGGGAGAAACGATCTGTCCACTGGCTTTCAGTTCTTTCATGGCTTTATCCACCTCTTTCTTATCCAGACCTGAAGCCTCGGCAATTTCTCCGGCTTTTAATGGCTTGCCTGCGCCAGCCAAAGCCTCCAATACTTTCTCTGTACTCATCCTATTGGCTTTAGAAACGTTCTGAAATGACTTTCCAGTCCAATACTTTCCAGAAATCCTCAATGTATTTCGGACGGGCATTTTGCTTATCCAGATAGTACGCATGCTCCCACACGTCGCAAGTCATCAATGGCGTTAAGCCATCACGCAATGGATTGGCCGCATTGCTGGTTTGAACGATGCTCAATTTCCCTTGCTCATCTTTAACTAACCAGGCCCAGCCTGAACCAAACAGAGTAGCCGCCGCTTTATTGAAAGCTTCTTTGAAGGCGTCAACTGAACCAAATGATTCTTCGATGGCTGTTTTTAATGCTCCGGCAGGTTCTAAAACCGGCGTAGCTGAAAACTGGAAGAAGTAGAACGTGTGGTTCCAAACCTGTGCTCCGTTATTAAAAATTCCGCCTTCGGCTTCTTTAACAATCGTTTCAAGATCGGCATTTTCAAACGCCGTTCCAGGAACCAGATTATTCAAGTTATTAACATAGGCTTGATGGTGTTTTCCGTAATGAAACTCCAACGTTTGCTCACTAATGTAAGGTTCCAACGCATTTTTAGCGTAGGGTAACACCGGTAATTCAAATGACATAATCTTTAATTTAAAAGTTAGACTTTTGGTTGATTTTTTTCATTCTAACATGAAGTAAGTCTAAAAAGTTTGAAGAAAAAACCTGCCGCCAGCTATTTAAAAGGATTCCAGATAACCCGCCAAGCAAGGGTCCAAAGCCCGAATGCTAACAATGAAGCGCTTACAAGATGAGAACAACTATTTGAGCATCCTTTCAAAATAGCTTCCCAAAAATCCAATATCTCTGCCATAAACTCAATGTTCGCTATTCCCACTGTCATATTTCAGTTTCAAGTTGCAACCACAACCATATCACGGATCGACTTGTTATTATTTGACAGTTTCTTTTCTAATGATTCTCCAGTAAGTCAACACAGTCAGCAAAAGAAGCAGCAAACCAGAAAACAAGAAGATGATTAGCAAACAGTTTCTAATATTTGGCCTTTTTATCCTGGCCGTTGAGTATTATTCTTTTGTCGCATTACGAACCGTTCTGCGCCCTACAAACAATAGCACGCAATGGGGGGTATTTTTACTTTATGTCCTGCTTTCGCTCGCTACCTTGTGGAGTTTGTGGGCCTTTCCACACTGGGGCAAAACGGCATGGCCATCGGTTGCTCTTAAGTACCTGGTCAACGGGCTTATTGGCGTGTTTCTAGGTAAAGTACTAATTGCGGCGATCATGTTACTTGGCGATCTGCTACTGCTGCTTCCCAATGCGGTCAAATTTTTCCTGTCATTTAAGAATAGCCCTGCTGATGTTCCTGCTGAAGGCTCACGCTTAATCAGCCGGTTTACCTTTATCTCTCAAACAGCGTTGCTGATGGGGGCTGCACTTACTTCAGGCTTGCTTTATGGTATGACCAATCGGTACCGATACCAAATCAGGCGTGTCCCGCTAAACGCTCCCTCCATTCCGGATGCCTTTAAAGGCTTGCGTATTATTCAGATATCAGATATTCATTCGGGGAGTTTTGATGACCGGGAGGCCGTGGCTGAAGGAGTCGCTGCCATCATGGAAACAAAACCCGATTTGATTGTTTTTACCGGAGACCTGGTCAATGATAAAGCGGAGGAACTAGAACCCTACCTGGATGTTTTCAAAGAGTTAAAAGCCCCTTTAGGCGTATATTCCGTACTGGGAAACCACGACTATGGTGATTATGTATCCTGGCCTTCTGAAGAAGCCAAAAAGCAAAATTTGGAAACGCTCAAGCAACACCATGAAACCATGGGCTGGCAATTACTGCTCAATGAACACGTGCTCCTGGACCGGGATAAGCAACAACTGGCCTTAATTGGTATTGAAAACTGGGGAGCAAAAGTTGGCTTTCCAAAATATGGAAATCTGAACCAAGCGGTTGCCGGATTGGAAAACAAAGACATTCCGCTAAAAATATTACTGAGTCACGATCCTTCGCACTGGGATGCTGAGGTTCGTCAAAATTTCACGGACATTACACTCACCCTAAGCGGACATACGCATGGTATGCAGTTTGGCATTGACATTCCCGGCTTTAAATGGAGTCCGGTTCAATACGTGTACGACCAATGGGCAGGGCTATACCAACAACAAAACCAATACCTGTATGTAAATCGTGGCTTTGGGTTTATTGGTTACCAAGGTCGTTTAGGCATCTTACCTGAAATTACAATGATTGAATTGACTTAATTTTTACAAATCGAGTGAAGATCGAATATTGGTGGGAGAAATAATAAGGAGAATATTGAAAGCGATGTTAAACGGTCAGCTGTAACTGCCCGAGTCGAGCTTAAAAAAGGCTTTGAATTTTCCAGTAAAAGTTAGTCCCGAATTTCGGTATGCAACAACCTCTGCCCCTTAAAACAGAAGTTCTATTGAGGATTTCCTCGATATTCAAAAGCTCAGGAGATTACAAACTTTAGGGCAATAAAAACCCCGAAGCCTCTGCTTCGGGGAAAAAAACCAAAAATCAACTAACCTTTAAACCGTTTGGCTACTTCATCCCAGTTGATGACTTTCCAAAAAGCCTCAATGTAATCGGGGCGTTTGTTCTGATACTTTAAATAATAAGCATGTTCCCAAACGTCAATTCCAAGAATTGGAGTCCCTTTCACATCAGCAACATCCATTAAAGGATTATCCTGATTGGGTGTTGATGAAACAACCAAACTATCACCCTGCTTTACCAACCAAGCCCAACCAGAACCAAATCGGGTTGCAGCTGCATTGGCAAAAGCTTCTTTAAATTTATCGACTGATCCTAACGAATCAGTTATAGCTTTTAATAAATCTCCTTCAGGTTGGGATGCCCCACCGGGGGTCATGATTTCCCAATACAAATTGTGGTTATAGAAACCACCACCGTTATTACGAACGGCTGTTGAGTGCGATGACACATTGGCCAGCAACTCTTCAATTGATTTTCCTTCGAGCTCGGTTCCATTAACCGCGTCATTCAACTTACTGGTGTAAGCTGCGTGGTGCTTGCTATGGTGGATTTCCATTGTGCGCGCATCAATTAATGGTTCAAGAGCGTCGTATGCGTAACTTAATTTTGGTAATTCAAATGCCATATTAATTCTATTTTATGATTTTCGGATTTCTTTATCTTTATATACAAAACTAAGGGGTAAATTGTTTTCAACCAAATTAGTTTCGATCTATTTTTATTGAAAATATCTATCCCAAATAGGATCTGCCAATGAGAGGAAATGCGGCTCCTCCTTTGAAAAGCTCCTTTGTTTACAGGCTTTCTGTCATTCTTCGTTGCTTACATAAGACTGGCGTAAAGTGAATTTAGTGGCCTAAACTATTTTTTGTTCCTTTGCACAAAAAAAATTGTGAACCGAAATATTCTCCGTTTAGCTATTCCAAACATTGTTGCCAACGTCACCATTCCATTATTGGGACTGGTCGATCTGGCACTAATGGGGCATCTGGATTCTGAAGTCTTCATTGGCGCTGTTTCGTTGGGGACCGTAATCTTTAACTTCATCTATTGGGGCTTTAGCTTTTTGCGTATGGGCACCAGTGGGTTTACCGCACAGGCTTACGGCGAAAAAAACAAACCAGAAAGTTACCATATTTTGCTGCGCGCCATGCTGATTTCAAGCGTTATCGGGCTACTCATCCTTCTGCTGCAGTTTCCGATTGAATGGCTGAGCTTTCAATTGATTAACGGAACAGATGAAGTGGAAGCACTGGCTCGCGAATATTTCCGCATTCGAATTTGGGCAGCTCCGGCCACACTCGGGCTGTATGTTCTCAACGGTTGGTTTTTAGGCATGCAAAATGCCCGGCTACCTATGATTACATCGATTGCTGCCAATGTTTTCAACATCGTGCTAAGTTTTCTGTTTGTTAAAACATTTCACCTGAATTCGGCTGGGGTAGCTCTGGGCACGGTGCTGGCCCAGTACCTGGGTGTTGTGCTGGGGCTGTTCTTGTTTTTCAGATCCTATCGTCAATTGATTCAGCCTTGGAACTGGACCGCCATTATCGATGCCAAGGCCATGAAAAACTTTTTTCGGGTCAACTCCGATATCTTCATCCGCACCTTCTGTGTCATTTTTGTTTTTACCTTTTTCACCTCAAAATCGGCCAGTATTAACAACCACATGCTGGCTGTCAATTCCATTCTTATACAGTTTTTACTGTTTTTTGCCTTTTTTATTGACGGCTTTGCCTATGCCGGCGAAGCACTAGCCGGTCGCTACAAAGGCGAACAAAACCGGGGTTTATTCCTGCGGCTAACCCGTCTGCTCTTTTATTGGGGCAGCCTGCTGGCCTTTGCTTTTGCACTGATTTACCTGTTTGCCAACCGTTTCATTTTGGGTTTGCTCACCAATCAGCCCGATTTGATTGAAACAGCGCTTACCTTTCGCTGTTGGCTGGTGCTGCTTCCTTTGCTTTCGTTTGCCTCATTTATTTGGGATGGAATTTACATTGGTGCCACAGCCTCCAAAGAAATGCGCAACAGCATGCTTGGCGCCAGTCTACTAGTCTTCCTTCCGGGGTATTTTCTGATGCAGCCTTTTTTAGGCGACCATGCACTTTGGGTGGCTATGATGTTGTTTATGCTTAGCCGTGGTGTATTTCAAACGTTTTTGTTTCCCCGGGTGATGCGCCACAACTTCATCAAACAATAGCTTTTGAAGTCCGGCCCCAAGCATTCGGACAAAAAAAGGCCCTCCCCTATCAACAAAACTGCGATTGGGAAGGGCCATGACAAAGAGTGATTTATACTGATTTTAGAACGTCCCAAACAAAGGCCCGCACGCCAACTTCTTTGTTGACCTCATCCAGTTTCTGCACTTTTTCCAGAAGAACATCGACTTTCTCGTCGGGCACAATCGTCATGACTGCTGAGTTAATTTCAGGCCAGGTGTGAGTACCCATCCGGGGTTCACCATCAACCGAGCCCTGTCCAAGTACATTGTTCCACCAGGTATATCCTCTAACATCCAGGCGATCCAACATGTACTCAACACGTTCAGTATTCGCCTGATTAAAAATTATAAATACCGCTTTCATTTTTTTCCGTTTTACTTGTCCATAAATACAAACTGCTGTCTCACTTTTTCCTTCTTGCGGCGTTCGCCACGGCTGGCCAAAACAGCATACATCACGGGCACAATAACCATGGTAACCAGTGTTGAGAATATCAAACCACCGATAACTGTAATTCCCATGGGGCGCCAGATTTCAGCTCCTTCACCGGTACTCATGGCCAAGGGCAGCATTCCCAGAATGGTCGTGGCAGCGGTCATCAGTACCGGACGCAAACGCGACCTTCCGGAAAGGGCAATGGCTTCATACAACTCCACTCCACGATCCCGCATCAGGTTAATGAAGTCGACCAATACAATACCGTTTTTCACAACAATACCCACCAAAAGTACCGCTCCCAAGGCAGCCACAACACTCAGGGTTGTTCCGGTAACCACCAGGGCCAAAATCACCCCGGTAAAAGCAAACGGTATTGAGAACATGATAATCAGCGGCATCCGCAACGATTCAAACTGAGAAGCCATCACAATAAACACCAGGATCAAACTCAAGCCAAAAAGCATGGCCAAATCCATAAATGATTCTTGCTGATCTTCATAGGCTCCACCAACCGAAACCACAATTTCAGGAGGCGTATCAAGCTGAGCGGTCTCGGTTTTAATACGGTTAGCCAGCTCACCCAATGAAATGCCGTCGGGTGATGCCGAAATGGTAACCAAGCGTTCGCGACGTTTATGCTCAATGCTTGGCGGCGACCAGTATTCTTCAATTTTACCCAGTTCTTTTAGCTTGATTTTTTGTCCGGCCGGAGTCACAATTGTCATTTCCTGAATATCAGAAATGGAGTTCCGGTATTTTTCTTCCAAACGGATTTTGATGTCATACTCTTCCCCTTCTTCTTTATAGTAAGAAGGAACTAGGCCGTTGATGCGGTTACGAATGAACATTGACACCTGGGCGGTTGTCAGTCCGTGTTCCGACAACTTGTTCCGATCCAGCACAATTTGTAGTTCGGGTTTGTCATTCTTCCGGCTAATGGTCACATCCTGTGCTCCATCCATTCTTTTCAGCCGATCCAAAACTTGCTCGGCATACAGGTTGGTTACATCGAAGTTGTAACCATAGATTTCATAATCCACGGTATTTCCTGATCCTCCAAGTCCCTGCGTAGAGGTTGAAATGGTAGAGCTTACAACTTCAGGCAGCAAGGCAACCTGCGCCCTGAAATCATCCGCAATCTGCCAAACCGTCCGCTCACGCTCATCAATATCACTCAAGCGAAGAGTGAGGTTAATGATGTTGGACCCGGTGGTGCTGAACATTGAAATAAAGCCGCCCTCATCATCGGCTCCCGAAGAAGATGAAATCAATTCCACTTCCGGATACCGGTCACGAATGGTTGCCTCCAGCTGGCGCGTAACCTTTGCAGTTTCTTCCACCCGCAAACCAGTTTGAAGTTCAATATTGGCCTGAATCTGGCTTTCATCCGACTCCGGCATAAAGTCACTTCCAATGTATTTCATCAGGAATAAAGAGCCAAAGAACACCAGGAAGGTACTGATAATAACCATGGACTTGTAATGCAACAGTCGACGCAATAAGTTCTCATACATCAAGTCAAATTTATAGAGCCATTTTTCAATGGTATTCTCCCAGGAGAACCGGCGAGGTTTTTTCTTTTGACTCAGCTTCAACATCCGCGAGGCCAACATCGGTGTCAGCGAAATAGCGGCCAGGGTAGAAGTAACAACGGTAATGGTCACAATCCATCCCAACTGGTTGAACAATACGCCGGTCATTCCCGACACCAAGGTCAGCGGGAAGAACACAGCCACCACCACCAACGTGGTAATGATAACAGACATCCACACTTCGTTGGTCGCATAAATGGCAGCTTCCCGTGGGCTACTTCCTCGCTCCACGTGCCGGGTAATGTTCTCCAAGACCACAATGGCATCGTCCACCACCATTCCAATGGCAATCGACAGCGAGGTCAATGAAATAACGTTAAGCGAACTGCCCGTCAGGTAGAGGTAAACAAACGAAACAATCAGCGAAATTGGAATCGTAAGCACAATAATGAAGGTGGCACGCCAACGTCCTAAGAAGAACAGCACCACCAGCACAACAAAGATCATGGCGTACATCAGGGTGGACGACAGGTTGCTGATTGATCCTTTAATAAAGGTCGAAGAGTCAAAAATCTCCTGAATTTTGACATCCGGAGGCAAAGTTACTTTCAACTCTTCCAGCCGGTCTTTGATTTGGCGGGCAACTTTTACGGTATTGGCACCCGACTGCTTCATGACAAACAGCCGCACCCCGGTTTCTCCGTTAATCCGTTCTTCCAGCGTAACATCTTTCAAGGTATCGCGCACCGTGGCAACATCCTTCACAAAAACCTGCTTGCCATTTCTGCTGGCCACTACCAGGTTGTTGATTCGTTCACTTTCGGAGAACTCTCCCTGAACCCGAATTTGGTAATCGATCTTACCCATTTTCACATTCCCCAAGGGAAGGTTCCGGTTTTCGCCCGAGATGACCGAACCAATTTGTTCCAGCGTCAGGTCGTAAGCATCCAGTCGTTTCGGATCCACATCCACATAAACCATCCGCTGGGGCGTTCCCACCATGGCAACCGAACCAACACCATCAACCCGGTTCAAGGGGTTAATCACTTTTTCGTCAATCAGTTTCTCCAGTCCCGGATAGGATTCCTCTGCCGTGATGGCATAAAAAAGGATGGGGAACATACTGGTATTGAACTTGAAAATAGTGGGACGATCTACCCCATCCGGCAGGTTGTCCAGCATCCGGTCAATCACATCCCGAATATCATTGGTTGCTTCATCCAAGTTGGCATCCCACTCAAATTCCAAAGAAATAACCGAAATATTGTCCGACGAGGTGGACGAAATTTCCTTCAATTTATCTACGGAGTTCAAGGCATCTTCGAGCACCTTGGTCACGTTGGTTTCAATATCCGCCGCGTTGGCTCCGGAGTAAGTTGTCATCACCGAGACATAGGGCGGCTCCATTTCCGGGTACAAATCAACCGGAATGTTGATGAGCGAGAACGCCCCCATCACCATGATGGCAACAAAAATCATGAAGGTAGTAACCGGTTTGTCAACCGCACTTTTATATATACTCATAATTGTTGTTTCTTAAATTCTACATTATTTCTGATCAGACTAGTTTACCACTTCAACCAGACCACCGTCCAACAAGCGGGCCTGACCTTCAACAATCACCTGATCGCCAATTGCTAACTGATCAGATATAACTTCCACCTTGTCATCGAAACGTTTTCCCAGCTGAACGTCAATCCGTTTTGCCCGGCCATTTTCCTCAACAAACAGGTAGCGGATGTTCGATCCCTGCATTTTCAGAATAGCTAAGGCCGGAAGTACAACTGCCTCGGTTTTCTCCAGACCAATGGTTACGCGACCAAACATTCCCGGACGAAACTGCCATTTGGGATTGTCAATACTTACTTCCACTTCAAAAGAGCGGCTTTGTGAGTCAATGGTCGGTGCAATACGGAAGATTTTGCCTTCAAAAGACTCTCCCGGAAAAACATCAAAGCGCAAGCTCACCGGCATTCCCAGTTCCACTTTAGGAAAGTATTTTTCGGAAACACTCACAATGGCTTTCAACTTATCTACCTGAATGACCGAAAGGATGGCTGCTTTACCAACCGTTGCCACCGGTGTTCCGGAATACATCTCGCCCGATTCAAAATACTTCCCTGAAATAACCGCGTTGAAAGGAGCCTTCAGAATGGTATTTTTTCTTAAAAAGTCAACATTTTCCTGAGCTGCTTCGTATTGCGCCTGCAATTGTTCGTATTGTTGCTGAGCAATACTTCCCAGTTTTTTCAGAGTATCCAGACGCGTGTAGTCTGCCTTCAAATTATTCAGTTGAATTTCAGCCTGAATCAGTTGGGTGTCGTTCATCCGAACCAACTCCTGTCCTGCTTTCACGCGGTCGCCAAGCTCAACCCGAATAGCTTCAATACGTCCAGGCGAAGTTGGTGCCATATGCACTTCCTTAAAGGGTTCCAGGGTAGCTGTATATTCCACGGTCCGGGTAATTTCTTCAGCTCCCAGTGTTGTTACGCGTACCCTTTCGGTAACCGCATCAGGAGTTTCCTTCACTTTTTTCTCCTGATCAGAAGAGCAAGCCCCCAGGCCAAACAACACCAATGCTCCCAGAGCTATGCTGTAATTGAATCGTTTCATGTTTATTTGTTTCATTGTTTTTTAAAGTTTTCCGGTTAACGTGTTTAATTGATTTTGGGCCTGCAGTAGCTCCAATGCAGCCTGCAGATAATCCGATTCGGCTTTGAGGTAGTTGTTATCAGCACTGGTTAACTCCAGACTCGATATCATGCCTTGCTCATATTTCTGTTTAAGGTTTTGGTACACCTCGCGCGAGACTTCAATGTTTGTTTGTTGATTCTTAAAGTTCTCCAATGCACTTTTCAGGTTAAAGCTCAACTGCTTATATTGAATGGCAAGTTGGTCTTCCAAGAGGGCTTGCTCATTGCGATAAGTTTCCAGATCAATCTTAGCTGCCCGCACTTTTGCCCTGCGCTCGCCACTTGAGAAAATTGGAATATTCATCTGCAAACCAACCATGTGTGTAGGAGCCATATCAAAAGCCGGCTTTAGAATTTTGTGGTTGAACGAATAGTAACTGGACAAGGTAGGCAGGTAATTGGCTTTTTGCATGTCCACTTGCTTTTCCTGCACTTCTCCCTGAGCCGTCATCAGCTGGTAGTCGATGTTCTCAGTTAGTTCAAATCCCTCCATCAGGCTTTGTTCAAACGGATCATCAGCCAGCAATCCATCCAGTTCTTCGGTCAATTCCAACTCCGTATCGGCTTCAACTCCCAACTGCAAGCGCAACATATTCTCCGCCATCAGGTGTTGTCTCTCTGCCGATTTCACTGCATTTTTAAGCGAGTTCAGCTGAACCGACAATTGGTCCAACTCCACCTTTTCGGTCATTCCGAACTCCACCAAAGGGGCCGTTTTGTCATAGATGGCTTGCAGGTTTTTGACGTTTCCCTGCAGGATTTCCAGGGTCTCGCCAGAAACCAGAACCAGGTAATAACTTTCAACAACCTGGCTAAGGACATCGCGCTCGGTCTTGGTCTGACTCTTCTCCGAAAGCTTTTGATACAACTTGGCCGTTTGAACACCCACCCAGTAGTTGGCGCTGAAAATCAACTGCCCTACCGTTAAATTGAAACTACTGGTCGGGTCAATCGGAATTTGAGAGGCTGGTTGTCCCTCGGCAAACTGAATGGAAATTTCGGCTCCCAAAGCATTGTTATAATCCGCCGTAGCATCAACCTGTGGTAATCCAGCAGCAATTGTCTGCTTCAGCTGCTCTTGCGAAAGCTGCACCGAAAGCGCTGAGTTCTGGATATTTTTATTGAACTGCAAAGCATGTTGCTTCGCCTCGTTTAAGTCGATGGAAAGCTTGTCCTGAGCAATCGCTCCCTGAAAAAGGAGCGACGCCAGAACAAACAGCATAATCTGTTTTCTACTCATTGTTAATTGGTCTTAATTGTTTTCTGAATTAGTTATATACAACTCCGGCTGAACAAGCTGGAGCAAATCACTATACTGTCTTTCAATTTTCTGATGTCCGCTCACCGTGCTTATTCCAATCAAATCATTTAGAATTAGCCGATACATGGTATCTCCCAAAATAGCCTGACTATAAGCCGGTGACACACGTACTGCGCGTTCCGACATTTTCGAAATCAGGTTGAGATAGACCAACCGAAGATCCAGATTAGAACGAAACAGCCCCTGCTCAACTCCCCGCTCAATAATCGGACGAATCAGCCGGTACAACTGGTTGTTTCGAAGATCTTCCACCTTCTGGTACTGGACTGGACTCACCTTCTTCAGATCAAGCAGGAAAGAAGGGTTTGTTTTTCGGACATTCTTGATCACATAATGAAAAAACTGAGCCAATTGCGGAAGCACCTCTACCTCAGCATCAATAGCTCGGCGTAAGCCTGTCAGAAACTTATGCCTGCCATAGTCCACAACCTGCTCCAACAACTCATTTCTACTTCGGATATGGAGATAAAGTGTCTTTTTGGAAATACCGAGCATGGCCGAAATTTCGTTCACACTAACACTTTTAATCCCATATTTTAAGTAAAGCTGATAGGTCTTTTCTATTATTTTTTGATTATCGATCATAAACCTCGAAAACTCTGGCGTTTTTAAAAGTTTTTAATGGGCTAAAAAAATTTACGCTAACATTTCATCCACCAAATCAATTCCCTTGCGCGTTGAAATACCGCGAATAAAATTAATCATCATGCTTTGAAATACATCAGCAAACATGTATTCATCATGAGGGAAAATGGTTTCATCCGAAATCAGGTTAATTTGTTCGTAGAACAACTTGGATACAATATCCACATGAATTTCCTTTCGAAACAATCCCTCATTAATCCCCTTTCGGAGCTGGGTGTAAATCTGGTTGTAATTCTTTTTTTGATTTTCCTCATGCAACGGTTTCCAGATTTCCGGATAGTATTTCTTCAGGTCATGAAAAAACAACGGACTAATGCTATTAATGGCTTTAATTCCCTCCCTCATTGAAGTCAAAAGAATTTCTATCACATTGCCCGAACGGCTCATCACCTCCTGATTCTTTTGCTCCTGCTTCTGCATCAAGACACGCATACAGGTATAAACCAATTCCGTCTTATCCTTAAAGTTCTCGTAAACCGTCCGCTTCGAGATACCAATACCAACAGCAATATCATCCATGGTAACACTTCGGATACCAAATTTGAAAAATAAGCGGGTGGCCTCTTCTATTATTCGATCGCGTACTTCCATTTTAATTCAATTTCGGCCAAAAGTAGAGAAAACTTTAAAAACCGCCAAAGTTTTTTCACCCAAAAAAAGTTAAATAACCAATCCCTCACCGCTCCTTGCCCCAAATGTGCACATCGCTCACCTCACTGCATAAAAAAAGGCTGAGTTCAATCTAAAACTCAGCCTTTTTGAAGTATTTATCAATTTCGGCAAGGCCTTTCTACAGCTAAGCAGACCAACCTTTGAAGCGATACCGAATCTGGGTTAATACATAAAACTACTGCCTCCCAAAAACTCCCGGATAAGTGAGGTTGGGGGAATTTCCTCGTCGTCAATGCTCTGAATGTAGCTGAAAAATTTCAGCAAACGATTGGCTTCGCAGTATTCAACCTGGTTCTCCGGCACATGCTTCAACAGGGGCTCAGCGTACTTTTTCAACACGGCCAGTTCATAAACCATGGCCGAATTGAACATCACGTCCGCATTTTCCTGGTAAGGGAAAATATTTTTCTCTTCGCCGTTTTTCACACTCGGCCAGCGCCGGATTGTTTCTGCAGCAGAATAGCCCCGATACATACTATCGCGAATCATTCGCCGGATTAAGCGGTTATCCGTCGTGGAAATATGGTTGTGATCATCAAACGAAATTTGGGTAAGCGCCGATAAGAATATGCGGAAACTCTGTCCTTCATCCACATGCGGTGTCAATCCCGGGTTATTTCCGTGAATTCCTTCCACCAGCAACAAGTGTCCATTCCCTAAACGAAGTTTCTCGCCGGAGTTCAGGCGCTTGCCAAGCGAAAAGTTAAACTTGGGCAACTCCACCTCTTCGCCATTAAACAGCTGAAGTAGCTGCTCGTTGAAAAACTCAATATCGATGGCTTCCAAGGCTTCAAAATCGTATTCCCCATTGGCATCGAGCGGTGTTTTCTCGCGATCGACAAAGTAGTCGTCCAGCGAAATCATATGCGGCACCAGGCCATTTACGGCAAGTTGCACGGCCAGCCGCTTGGTAAAGGTGGTTTTCCCCGAGGCAGAAGGTCCGGCAATCAGGATCACCTTAATCCTATCGTGCAAGGCATCAATTTGGTTAGCAATTTCGGCAATCTTCTTTTCATGCAGGGCTTCCGATATTTTAATGATGTCTCCACTTTTCCCTCGCGCCGTATATTCATTCAGTTTCCCCAAATCAGGCACATCCAGAATGCTGGCCCGTTGTTTATGCTCTTTGAAAACACCGAAAAGCTTTTCCTGTTTGACAACCGGATACAGCGTGTCAAAGTTATCGGGTTGCGGAACCTGCAACAACAAGCCATCGAAATAGCTTTCCAGACCAAAATTGGTCAGGTAGCCCGTTGTGGGGACATGGTGTCCGTAGAAATAATTGGCCAGCCCATTAACAAAATAGAGGTAGCTAAACAATGTTCCTTGTTGCTCAAACAAACGGGCTTTTTCCTCCAGCCCTTGCTGAAGCAGAATATCGACAGCCTCGGTGGTAGGCATGCCGCGTTTTTCAATGGGCAGGTTACGCTCAACCCACAGTCGCATTTCACTTTTCAATTCAAAAATATCCGACTCGGTAATGGGGCGCTCCAGGCCAACCAGCTCGCAATAGTATCCTTGCGAAATTCCATTCATGATTTTCAGTTTCACCTGGGGAAAGGTTTCCTTTACCGCCACATAAAGCAGGAAAAGCAAAGAACGCGTGTACAAACGTCGTCCATCCGGATGCGAGTAATCGATGAAGCGAATGCGCTTGGATTTCACAACCGCAAAGGACAGTTCCTTCACTTTGTGGTTCACCAAAGCCCCGCAAACCGGGTTTTGCAACTTTATCTGAAGATCATCCTTGATCTCTTCCAGCGTGGTTCCTAAAGGATATGCTTTTGTTGTTTGGTTATTCTCACAATAAATTTCAATGGTTTTCATCAGCTCTTCTTTTTAGTTTTTTAGACATCTGACATAAGCTCACCCCTCAACAATTCCCAGACTAAATCTGAAAAAAGCCGGGACTTATGTCGTTTTCATCATCTCCGGGAAAAGGGAATATTCACGGAACGATAGCAGGTTCATAACACCGATGGTCGGTAGCCGGACCTGCCAGTACAGGCTTCATAGGAGGAACACCTGCGTTTCCAAGACATTATTTCACGATGCAAGCCCGTTTCCCTTGGTTCAGTTCGTTTTTCAATTCAAGGTTTATGCCCGCAAATTCTGCTTCGACCTGAAAATGCGCTGCATCGACCTGCATCTCCGTTGCTTCCAGTTACATTACTGGTTATTCAACGTAGACGTCCATTTCTGGCTTAACATATCTCCGGCATTGTCCTTCAATTATAAGAATCACAATTCCGTTTTCCTTCGGACATGAGATGATTTTGCTATAAAGCTAACTCTTTTTTTAGATACCTGGCCGTATATGACTTCCGGTTCTTTACCACTTCTTCGGGCGTTCCGGCACACAACAGTTGTCCGCCCCCTTTTCCGCCCTCGGGTCCCATATCAATAATATGATCGGCCACCTTGATGACATCCATGTTGTGCTCAATCACAATCACCGTGTTTCCCCGGTCAACCAGCCTGTTTAAGACTTCCAGCAACACGCGGATGTCTTCAAAATGCAAGCCGGTGGTTGGCTCATCCAGGATGTAAAGCGTTTTTCCGGTGTCTTTCTTGGCCAGCTCAGTAGCCAGCTTTACCCGCTGCGACTCGCCACCCGACAGGGTTGTGGATGATTGCCCCAGAGTGATATAGCCCAAACCAACTTCTTGCAGAGTTTTCAGTTTGTGCGCAATGGAAGGCAAGTTTTCGAAAAACTCCACGCCTTGGTTTATTGTCATGTCCAGCACATCGCCAATGGATTTGCCTTTATACCGAACCTCCAGCGTTTCGCGGTTATAACGCTTCCCGTTGCAGCTGTCGCAGTGCACATAAACGTCCGGCAAGAAATTCATCTCAATCAGTTTCAAGCCTCCGCCCTGGCAGTCTTCGCATCGTCCGCCCTTTACATTGAAGGAAAAGCGTCCCGGCTTATAAGCCCTGATTTTGGCTTCGGGCAACTGGGCAAACAACGCCCGAATGTCGGAAAACACGCCGGTGTAAGTAACCGGATTGGAACGTGGTGTGCGCCCCAGAGGCGACTGGTCAACCTGCACCACTTTATCAATATTTTCCAGCCCTTCCAACTTTTTATAAGGCAAAGGATCCTTCACCGATTTGTAGAAATGCTGACTTAATATTGGCTGCAGCGTCCCGTTGATCAGGCTGGACTTTCCGCTACCCGAAACCCCAGTAATACAGATCAGTTTCCCCAAGGGAAATTCAACATTCACCGTTTTCAGGTTATTCCCCGAGCAGCCTTTTAACTTGATGGATTTTCCACTTCCTGCCCGACGCGACTCCGGAACAGCAATTTGATGTTCGCCGTTCAGGTATTTGGAGGTTAACGTATCGGCCTTCAGCAAATGATCGGGCGTACCCGCGGCCACAACTTCGCCCCCATGCCTTCCGGCAAACGGCCCCATATCCACAATATAGTCGGCCGTAAGCATCATGTCTTTATCGTGCTCAACCACGATAACCGAGTTACCAGTGTCGCGCAATTTTTGCAACGAATGAATCAGCCGCAGGTTATCGCGGTGGTGCAGTCCAATACTGGGTTCATCCAGAATATACAAGACATTAACCAGCTGGGAACCGATTTGGGTCGCCAGCCGGATTCGTTGCGATTCACCACCTGACAAGGTACGTGAAGTTCGATCCAGCGACAGGTACTCCAAGCCAACATCGACCAAGAAGCCCACCCGGTCACGAATTTCCTTAATGACTTCGGTACCGATTTTTTGCTGCCGGTCAGTCAATCGCTCTTCCAAATCCTGCAACCAAATACCCAGCTCACTGATATCCAGTTTGGCCACATCTGAAATGTTCCGGTTGTCAATTTTAAAATGAAGCGACTCTTTTTTCAAGCGCAGCCCGCCACAATCCGGACAGGTTTGTTCCTTGACAAATTGATCGGCCCACTTTTTCGCCTTTTTCGATGGGTTATCATCGCGCTGGCTGTTAATGTATTTAATAACCCCTTCATAACTCATCATATAATTGACCGAACTTCCGAGCGGGGAATTCTTCAACTGAATGCGTTCATTGGTTCCGTAAAGCACGACATTCAATCCATCTTCCGGAATGTCTTTCACGGGTGTTTTTAGCGTAAAGCCGTACTTTTCGCCCAAGGCTTCAATCTGCCAAAAAATCAGGGTGTTTTTTTGCGCACCAAGCGGAGCAATTCCGCCTTTAGCAATACTTTTATCCGGCTCAGGGATGATCTTTTCCAGATCAATCTCGGCTACCTGCCCCAGGCCATTGCACCGGGTACACGCGCCCTGCGGCGAGTTGAATGAAAAGTTATGCGGCGCTGGCTCGGCATAGGAAATCCCAGAAGTGGGACACATCAGCTGCCGGCTGTAATACTTCATGTGGTCGGAGTTGTGCTCCATCACCAAAATAATTCCATGTCCCTGGGTCATGGCCGTTTGAACCGACTCTTTCAGTCTTTTCATGCTTTCCGGCTCCACTTCCAGCCGATCGACTACCACCTCGATGAAGTGATTTTTATAGCGATCCACTTTCATATTGGGCACCAGCTCTTTCACCTCGCCATCAATTCGAGCATACAAAAAACCCTTGCGCCTGAACTGCTCAAACAGCTCGCGGTAATGCCCTTTCCGACCGCGCACCAAGGGCGCCATCACCAAAATTCGCTTGCCGGCAAAATTCTCCTGAATCAGTTTCAATATTTGGTCATCGGTGTATTTCACCATCTTCTCTCCGGTTTCGTAGGAGAAAGCCTCGCCGGCACGCGCATACAGCAGGCGCAGGAAGTCATAAATTTCGGTAACCGTACCTACCGTGGAGCGGGGATTTTTGTTGGTGGTTTTCTGCTCAATGGAAATAACCGGACTAAGACCGGTAATCTTATCAACATCGGGGCGCTCCATATTACCCAAAAACGACCGGGCATACGCTGAAAATGTTTCAACGTAACGCCGTTGTCCTTCTGCATAAATGGTATCAAAAGCCAGTGAAGATTTCCCACTGCCACTCAGGCCGGTAATCACCGTGAGCTGGTTTCGCGGAATCTCCACATTTATATTTTGGAGGTTGTGAACCCGGGCACCGAGCACCACAACCTTTTCTTCATTCTCTAAGCGTTCTTCTTCCAGAACCGCTGTTTCTGTTTTCTGCATGTGCATTACTTTGTAAGTGTTCTGAATCCTTCAGCCGGCAATTTGATTTCATAGGTTTTACCGGAGGTATTCGTCAGGTAGGCTTCGCGTAACCACGGATTCAGCATCTTCAGTATTTTATAATTGGTTTGGTGTTCCCGGGCAAAATCAGCAAAGTTGGCTACAGGTCCCGAAACCTGAATGGTTTTGGTGTTCCAGACGGGGTAGTAGTCATCCTCACTCACCTCAAATCCATAGGCCAAAGAATTCTCCATCACCAATTTCAACGCCAGAATCCGAAATACGTAACGGCTGGTCTCTTCTCCTAACAACAAATCGTAGTAGTTGTTTTCCTTTTGCCTTTCAATTTGGCGTCCCACAAAACTACGTCCGGCATTGTAAGTGGCTGCAACAGTCGTCCAACTGCCATATTTGGCATAGCTCTCGTGCAAGTAGGCACAAGCTGCATGCGTCGCTTTTTCAATGTGGTAACGTTCATCCACCTCACCGCTCACCTCCAGGCCATAATCCCGAGCCGTTCCTTTCATAAACTGCCAAAAGCCAACAGCTCCTGCCGGAGATACCGCCTTAGGGTTAAAGCCACTTTCAGCCAGGGCCAGGTATTTAAAATCTTCGGGAATACTATCGGCTTCTAAAATGGGCTCAATAATGGAGAAAAACCGAGGAGCCATTTTTATAAAGCGTAAGGTTTGCGAATGAAAATACGAATTGACCAGCAGTTCCCGATCCAGACTTTCGTAGATGTCAAAAAGTTCCAACGGCACTTTTTCGCCGCAGAACGTGAGCGAATCCGGCACCTGAACAGCGCTATAATAATGCCGGGCCTCAGGCTCCGCAGCCTCCTCCGGATAGGTTGAAGATTCCAAAAACTGGTAAGCTACCAACACCACAACAACTAAGATCAAACTATACAACAATTGACTTACAATCCGCTTCATAATCTTACTATTCAAAATTTACTAAACGGCAAAAATAATGCATTTGTAGCTGGCTTTCAACTTAATTAATCTGAAAAAACAAGATTTTGAATCAAATCGCCGCGATGGCTTAAATTACACAGCAACAAAGCATTTAGCACGACAATTAGATAAAAAAAGTAATTCCAAACCGAGTCCTCAAACATTTACCGGACAACAGCTTACAGCTGACCGACTTTTTAAAGAATTCGCCACCGAGGCCATATTCCACATAAAACGACTCATTAAGAAGCGAATTAATTAACTTTGCGACTTAAAACTCTCAAATTCTACTACGATGTCTAATAACGTTTTACGCTTAGCTATCCTGACTTTCATTTTAGCTTTGAGTGGTCTGGGCACCGCTTATTCGCAAGAAAAAAAATCGACGGATTGGGTAAACCCATTCATCGGAAGTACCAACTATGGAACAACAAACCCCGGAGCCATTGTTCCGCAAGGCATGGTTTCGGTAGTGCCCTTCAATGTTAGTGGATCGGCAAGCAACAAATGGGACAAAGATAACCAGTGGTGGTCAACGCCTTATTCGTGGGACAATCACTTTTTCACCGGCTATTCTCACGTCAACTTAAGTGGTGTTGGATGTCCCGAGCTTGGTGTGATCCTCTTGATGCCAACCACCGGCAAAGTGGAAGCCAGCAATAAAGTTTATGGTTCGCCAATGACGGAGCAAAAAGCGTCGCCCGGCTTTTACTCCAACCACCTGGAAAAATATGACATTACCACAGAAGTAACCGCCAGCGCCCGGGTTGGACTGAGTAAGTTCAAATTCCCCAAAGGCCAATCCAACATCCTGTTGGACTTGGGAACGGGATTAACCAACGAAAGCGGAGCCGCGCTACGGATTGTTAATAACCGTGAAATTGAAGGCTGGCGCATGACCGGCACATTTTGTTACAACGATGGAACTGAACGCCCGGTTTATTTTGTAGCCCGTTTTAGCAAGCCGGCCAAATCATTCGGAGCTTGGAAAAAGATGCCACAAATGACAGCCGAATCAGCTTGGTCTTCAACCGATGGTGCCTTCAAGTTCTATCCTGAATTTCAAGCACAGATGGCCGGCGACAGCATCGGTGCTTACATGACATTTGATACCGAAAGTAACGAAGAAGTATTGGTAAAAGTGGCTGTTTCGTACGTCAGCATTGAAAATGCCCGCCAAAACATGGAGGTGGAAATGCCCGACTTCAACTTTGACCAAACACGCACAGCAGCCAAAGCCCAATGGGAAGAAGCGCTATCACGCGTATCGGTAAAAGGTGGAACGGACGATCAGAAAACCATTTTCTACACGGCGCTGTACCACATGCACATTCACCCCAACGTAATTAATGATGTCAACGGTCAATACCCTTTGATGGAGTCCTACGGAATTGGCGAAGTTAAAGAAGGCGACCGCTACACCGTTTTCTCGCTTTGGGATACTTACCGGAACTTTCATCCGCTAATGAGCTTGATTTACCCCGAGCAGCAGCTGGACATGGTGCGTTCGATGATTGCCATGTACGAAGAAAGTGGCTGGCTTCCGAAATGGGAACTTAACAGCACCGAAACGCATGTAATGGAAGGCGACCCTGCCATCCCGGTAATTGTTGACACTTACCTGCGCGGACTAACTGACTTCGACACGGAGTCTGTTTATGAAGCCATGTATAAGTCGGCAACCACCGAAGGAGCCAAAAACAAGTTACGCCCGGATATTGACGATTACCTGTCCAAAGGATACGTGCCTTACACAACACCTTTTGACAACTCGGTATCGCATGCCTTGGAATACTACATTGCCGACTGGAACCTGGCTCAGTTTGCGAAAGCTTTGGGCAAAGATGCAGACTACAAACGCTTCCTGGCTCAGTCGCTGCGTTACAAAGAATATTACGACAAGGATGAATTCCAGATGATTCGACCCAGAATGGCCGATGGCTCATTCTATCAAGATTTCGATCCAAAACAAGGAGAGAACTTTGAGCCAAGCCCTGGGTTCCACGAAGGAAACGCCTATCAATACACCTTTTGCGTTCCTCATGACATCAATGGACTCATGAAATTGATGGGTGGAAAGAAAAAATTCACAAAAAAACTGCAGGGTATTTTTGACGACGGTCATTATGATGTGGCCAACGAGCCCGACATTCATTACCCGTGGTTGTTCAACTACGTGAAAGGAGAAGAATGGCGCACCCAAAAAGAAGTGAGCCGCTTGCTAAACGAGCATTATAAAAATGCGCCGGGAGGAATTCCGGGGAACGACGACTGCGGAACACTTTCAGCCTGGGCCGTCTACAGCATGATGGGCTTTTACCCTGTTTGCCCGGGTAATACCGACTACAGCATTGCTCAACCCGTTTTTGACGAAGTTAAAATTCGTCTGGATCAAAATTTCTATCCAGGCAAAGAACTCATCATCCGCACCAAAGGAGATGGAGAGTACATTCAAAAGATTAGCAAAGACGGGAAAAAGCTGAATCGTTATTTCATCAACCACAAAGAGCTTGTTTCGGGTGGTGTACTGGAAATTGAGAAATAAAAGAATACAAAATACCAACGAACATGCGTTTTAATCAACTGAAAAAAATCCACCCTGCAGCCTGGATCCCTACCGTCTACTTTGGCATGGGACTTCCCTTTGCTGCTATTAATCAGGCTTCGCCATTGATGTATGAAAGCCTGGGCATTAGCGATGCGATGATTGCCTTTTGGACGTCGTTGCTTCTTCTGCCTTACACCTTGAAATTTTTATGGAGCCCGGTACTGGAAATGTTCAAAACAAAGAAACATTTTGTGGTAGCGACCCAGTTTGTAACCGGTGCCACCTTTGCTCTGGTAGCCTTTTCGTTACAATTGAATGAGTTCTTCACTTACTCCATTGCGCTGCTGGCCGTGATTGCCCTGAGTGGGTCAACGCACGACATCGCCACCGATGGGGTGTACATGAATGTTTTATCATCGCAAAACCAGGCCCGGTATATTGGCTGGCAGGGAGCTGCCTACAACATCGCCAAAGTTTTAACAGCCGGTGGGTTGGTCTACTTGGCCGGAATATTGGAAAACACAATTGGGGCTGTTCATGGCTGGATGATTATCATGGTAATTTATGGAGCAACCATGATCCTGCTTGCCCTTTACCACACCCGGATGTTGCCCTCAGGAGGGGCTGCCACAGGGCAAGTCGATTCATTGAAAGAAGGCTTTCAAACCCTGTGGGATGTATTGCGAACATTTTTCCAGAAGAAATACATTGGCTGGTACATCGCCTTCATCATCATCTACCGGTTTGCCGAAGGCTTTGCCGTAAAAATTGCACCCCTGTTCTTTAAAGCATCCATTGCTGATGGAGGACTTGGATTAAGCACTTCGAAAATTGGGCTTCTGTACGGGGTATTTGGGTCCGGAGCATTTGTTCTGGGGTCCTTGCTGGCTGGCTATTTCATTGCTGGCAAAGGATTGCGGAGATCGCTTTTTACCCTCATCTGCATCTTTAACTTTCAGTTTGTCGTATATGCCTTACTGGCTGTTTTTCGCCCGTCAAACATTTATTTAATCAGTTCTGCTGTTATTGTTGAATATTTTGCCTACGGCTTTGGGTTTGTCGGACTAACCTTATTTATGATGCAGCAAGTGGCTCCGGGAAAATACAAAATGGCTCATTATGCTTTTGCTTCAGGCATTATGAACCTGGGTGTTATGCTGCCTGGTATGCTTAGTGGCTTTTTAAGTGATTCAATTGGTTACAAATCATTCTTTCTGTTTATTTTAGTGGCCATGATTCCGTCCTTCTTTGCTGCCCGTTTTGTTCCGTTCACCCATCCCGACAACAAAGAAGCAGAACCTCAAGAGATCGAAAATAACGCATAATTTTAATCAATTAAAAAATACAAGACGATGACTACACAACCTGCAATTCCATGGGAAAACAGACCGGAAGGGTCAACCGAGGTCATGTGGAGATATTCGGCGAATCCAGTTATTGGACGCTACCACATTCCAAGCTCAAACAGTATTTTCAACAGCGCCGTTGTTCCTTTTGAAGATGGCTTTGCCGGCGTTTTTCGTTGCGACAACAAAGCGGTTCAGATGAACATTTTTGCTGGATTCAGTAAAGACGGTATCAACTGGGACATCAACCACGAACCCATTGAAATGGTTGCTGGAAATACGGAAATGATCGACTCCGATTACAAATACGATCCACGGGTCGTTTTTATCGAAGATCGTTACTGGGTAACTTGGTGTAATGGCTACCACGGACCAACAATCGGAATCGCTTACACCTTCGATTTTAAAACATTCCACCAGTGCGAAAATGCCTTTTTGCCCTTCAACCGCAACGGCGTGCTTTTCCCTGAAAAAATCAATGGTCGCTACGCCATGCTGAGCCGCCCAAGTGATAACGGACACACGCCTTTTGGTGACATCTACATCAGCTACAGCCCGGATATGAAATACTGGGGAGAGCACCGCTGTGTGATGAAAGTTAGCCCATTTGAAAACAGTGCCTGGCAGTGTACTAAAATTGGAGCTGGATCAGTGCCAATTAAAACCAAAGACGGATGGTTGGAGTTTTACCACGGGGTAATCAACACCTGCAACGGCTTCCGTTACTCCATGGGAGCAGCTTTGCTTGACCTGGAAGATCCATCCAAGGTACTTTACCGTACACAACCTTACTTGTTGGCTCCAGCTGCGCCATACGAATTGGCTGGCGATGTGCCTAACGTGGTTTTCCCATGCGCTGCCCTAAACGATGGCGAGAAAATTGCTGTTTACTACGGAGCTGCTGACACGGTCGTGGGAATGGCTTTCGGTTATCAACAAGAAATCATCGATTTCATCAAGAATAACTCATTATAGCTTACTGAAGAAACACTCCACCCATCTGGTGTTGGAGCAATAAAAAATCCGGCTGCAATCAGCCGGATTTTTTTATATCTCTTAGATTGCTTCAGGCACTAAAAGCCCAGGCCCAGGTGAAGGCCCAAAGAGGCATGCGATTCTTCCTTTTCGAAGCCAAAGCCCAGCATGGGCCCAATATGAAACTCCCCAACCGTAAATTCATATAAAACTTCCAAGTGACCGGACAAGGCTTTGTGCGTTTCATCCTCTTCCTTGGCAAAACTATAGCCCGGCCCAATATTAACGGACAAACGCGGAAGAATACGGTAGTTCAGTAACGCCGTAATTGTATTGTGTGTATGTTCGTCCCATACCGATTCAAACCCAAGCCCAACCGACAAAGGACTGTGCGGGCGAATTCGATACAAGTAGTGCAGGTGCGTACCTAAAGCCAGGTCATACTCCGAAAGCAGGCTCGATCCTCCAACTCCAATGCCAATGTGGTGACGATGGTGATCGTGGTCATGCTCTTGTGCCAACGCTGCATTCGACAACAAAAGAATAAAGGCCAATAATTGAATTTTCATGCGAATATCGTGTTAAAATGTTGGTATAGAAACAATGGTTTTCACAAAAAGTTGCACAAAAAAACCCGGTATAAACCGGGCTTCTTCTTCAATATTTTCAGGTACAAATCAATCGGGGAAATAACCACGAATAACTCCACGCTTAGAATCTTTCACAAAAAGAAGGATTTCATCACGCTCGGGAGTGGCTGACATCTCTGCTTCGATAATTTCAACTGCCTGAGCAATATTCAATCCTTTTTGATAGATATACCGGTAAATCTCCTGGATTTCCCGTATTTTTTCGTTGCCATAACTGCGACGTCTCAACCCAATGGAGTTGATTCCAACGTAAGAAAGCGGCTCACGACCAGCTTTAATGTACGGAGGAACATCTTTACGAACCAGCGATCCGCCGGAAATCATAACATGAGAGCCAATGTGGCAAAACTGATGAATCGCTGTCATTCCACCAATGATTGCCCAGTCATCAACCACGACTTCGCCAGCTAACTGCGTGCTATTAACCAGAATCACATTATTTCCTACAAGACAGTCATGGGCAATATGCACATAAGCCATAATCAAGCAGTTGTTACCAACTACTGTTTTTCCCCTTGCTGAAGTTCCCCGATTAATGGTAACACACTCGCGAATGGTGGTGTTATCACCAATTTCAACTGTTGTATATTCACCTTTAAATTTTAAATCCTGCGGAACAGCTCCAATAATTGCTCCAGGGAAAATACGGCAATTTTTACCTATTCGGGTTCCGGGCATAATGGTTACGTTTGAACCAATACGAGTACCTTCCCCGATAATGACATCCTTGTCGATTGTGACAAATGGCTCAATCACCACGTTTTCTGCCACCTGTGACTCTGAATGCACGTAAGCTAACGGTTGTTTCATCTTATAATAATTGTTTTCAGTAATTTTTTAAGCCTTTACAATCTGCGCCATAAAATCGCCTTCGGCCACTACGGTCTCTCCGACATAACAAAGCCCTTTCATATTAGCAATTCCGCGACGGATAGGAGAAACCAGCTCAATCCGGAACAACAAGGTGTCACCCGGAACTACTTTCTTCCTGAACTTAACATTATCAACACGTATGAAATAGGTAGAATATTTTTCTTCTTTATCATGCAACACATACAAACCGCCACACTGAGCCATTGCCTCAATCAACAGCACGCCCGGCATTACCGGTTCGTCAGGGAAATGCCCCTGAAAGAATGGTTCGTTAACCGTAACATTTTTCACGCCTACAATATAGTCATCTTTAATTTCAATGACTTTATCAACCAACAAAAACGGAAAACGATGCGGAAGGAACGAGCGAATATCGTTGATATCCAATAAAGGCTCCTGAAGTGGATCGTATTGCGGGATGATTTTAGCGACTTCTTGTTTTCTGATTTCTTTTTTCAGCAACTTAGCAAACTCGGTATTGGCTTTATGACCAGGTTTGGTTGCAATAATGCGCCCCTTAATACGACGACCAGCCAGAGCCAAGTCACCGATAACATCAAGCAGTTTATGACGGGCGCATTCATTTTCAAACTGAAGATCCAGGTTATTTAAGATCCCCTGTTCTTTACGAACTTCAATATGCTCGTGGTTGAACAAATCGGCTAAACGGTCCAGTTCGTCCTGAGTAATGTCCTTATCCATAATAACAATGGCATTATCCAGATCACCTCCTTTAACCAAGTTGTTTTTCAACAAAAACTCCAGTTCACGCACAAAAACAAAGGTGCGGCAAGGAGCCACTTCCTGCTTAAAGTCAGCAAGATTCTCCAAGGTCGCAAATTGGTTGTTCAGCACACTTGAGTTGAAAGAGATCATCACGTTCAGGCTGTAATCCGTATCCGGCAAAGCAACAATTTCAGAGCCCGACTCTGGATCTTTATACACAATCTTTTCCGTGATTTCCAAATATTCCCGCTCAGCACTTTGCTCCACGATTCCCACTTCGGAAATGGCTTCAACGAATAATTTCGCGCTTCCGTCCAAAATAGGTACTTCCTCATTATCAATCTCAATCAACACGTTATCCAGGTCCATACCGATAAGTGCTGCCAGAGCGTGCTCAATTGTACTCAAGCGTACATTGTCTTTACCAATTACCGTTCCCCGTGAGGTATCTCCCACCAGGCTGGCATCGGCCTCCAAAACTGGAGCACCTTCCAAATCAATTCGTTGAAATTTAAATCCATGATTTTCGGGAGCTGGTTTAAAGGTCATATTAACCTCTACTCCCGTATGTAATCCTTTGCCACTTAATGAAAATTCCCGGGCTAAAGTTTTTTGCATTATTGTCATTACCAGTCGTTTTCTAAAACTTATTGTTCGTTTAACTTCGATTTTAGTTCCGCTACTTCCTTCTGCAAATCAATCAATTGACTTCGCAATTGAGGCAAACGCCTGTAAACCACATAGGTTTTCAGGGCTTGTTCATGATCCATAGCAGGAGCTCCGAGCACGGTACGTCCCGATTTAATATTGTTGGTTACCCCTGACATGGCTCCAATTTTCACCTCATCACCAATGTTCAAGTGTCCGGCAATTCCGACTTGTCCACCAAACATACAGTTTTTACCCACTTTGCTTGATCCGGCAATCCCGACCAAAGCTGCCATGACGGTATTTTCTCCTACCTCGCAGTTATGGGCTATCTGAATCAGGTTATCCAGCTTGGCTCCTTTGCGAATAATGGTTGATCCCATGGTGGAGCAGTCAATCGTTGTATTGGCTCCAATCTCCACATCATCTTCTAATATAACATTTCCAACCTGCGGAATTTTCCTGTATGATCCATCCGGTTTAGGAGCAAATCCAAAGCCATCAGAGCCAATAACCGCCCCCGCATGAATTACACAGTTGGCACCAATGACAGTGCCATCATATATTTTTGCTCCGGCGTAAATGATGGTATTCTTACCAATGGTTACTCCGGAACCAATAAATGTTTGAGGATAGACCTTGACGTTATCTCCAAGGGTTGAGTTTTGTCCGAGGTAAGCGAAGGCTCCAAAATAAACCTCCTCACCAACCTTCGCTGAAGGATCGATAAAAGAGGGCTGCTCAATGCCTTGCTTCAATTTCTTGGTCTGCTCGTACAACTCAAGTAAAGAGGCGAAGGCCTCATAAGGATCTTCTACTCGAATCAGAGTGGCTTTAACAGGCTCTTCCGGTTTAAAATCCTGACGGACCAACACAATTGAGGCCTCGGTTTCGTAAATGTATCGTTCGTATTTGGGGTTAGCCAAAAAAGCCAGCGTACCGGGCTTTCCATCTTCAATTTTCGATACATTGTTAACGCTTACTTGCTCATCTCCCTCAACCGTACCTTGAAGGAAATCAGCGATATTTAGTGCTTTAAATTCCATATTTTTTTTCTTGGCGCGGTGCAAAAATAGGTTTAAATTACTTAACGTCCAATTCTTTCGGGTAACACACAAAATATTTCCTTACCGTTTGCAGCAAGCTTGAAATGTTCACATCTGACGCATCATTGATCTCCTTTACACTCCCGTCTTTCATTAATATATTTATTTTATCGCTTCCCGAAATGTAACCATAATTGCTGATGGAATCACTGATCAGAAAGTAATGCACCTCATCTTCTGTAATCGTCCAGCGCCTCATGATCTGCTCCTTCAATCCCAAAATCGTTTCCGTTGAAAAAGCCGAACTTTTAATTTTAATCCGAAAAAGCTTCCGATTAATGACAGCTCCGGCCAAGTAGGCTAAAATTTGGTCATCATGATGCCGCCACTGTTTCATCGCCAAAATTAAATCACTGTCATCCAGTTCGACAAACAAGTCCAGCAAATTTTTACCGTCTACAAACTGTGCCTGATCAAAACAGTGGCTGGTAATTTTATGCTGAAGAAAAACTTTCAGAGCAGGGGTTGCAAAAACCTCCACCCCACTCATCATCAACTCCTTTGCCCGGCGCAGCACTTTCACCAACATTTGCTCGGCCGACAAAACCGTTTTATGTAAGTACACCTGCCAATACATCAGTCTGCGCGAAATCAAAAACTTTTCAATGGAATAAATCCCTTTGTGCTCAACCACTAAGCCGTCATTGCGCACATTCAACATTTTAATGATCCGGTCTGAGCCAATGGTTCCTTCCGTAACACCAGAAAAAAAGCTGTCCCTGCGAAGATAATCCAGGCGGTCAATATCCAACTGGCTTGCCACCAACTGGTGCAAAAACTTTTTAGGATATTCATTTTTGAAAATCTGAATCGCCATGTCCAGTCGCCCTCCAAATTGCCGGTTCATTTCTTCCATCAACATCAGCGAAAGGCTTTCGTGCGAAATTCCCTCCACCAACGAGTGCTCCAAGGCATGCGAAAACGGACCGTGACCAATGTCGTGCAGCAAAATAGCTGCCGTCACGGCTTCAGCTTCGTCATCGCTAATGTCAACATCTTTCATCTTCAAACTGGAAATGGCCATCCCCATAAGGTGTACCGCACCGATGGCATGCTCAAACCGGGTATGATTCACACCGGGGAAAACGATATTTGAAAGGCCTAATTGCTTAATGCGCCGCAAACGCTGAAGAAAAGGATGCTCGACTAAATCGTAGATAAACTCAGACTGAAGGGTAATGAATCCGAAAACCGGATCATTGATAATCTTCTTTTTATTTGTTTTCAATCCAATAATTACGTTTTCATTAAATGTGTCTTCAACAAAAGTAAAAAACTTTTTCATTCCTGCGCCTAAGCAAGCCTCACGACATACTTCGCAAACACGTAATAACTGACATTCATTAACTTCCACATTTTGAGTTTTGAATTCCTTTTGCTAATTTTGCGCTGACAATTGGAAGATAGACCGTTTGCAGGGGACCAAAAGTCCCCTGTTTTATTAGTCGGAATTTATGATTGATAAAAGTAAAATAACACAACTCATTGAAGATGAACTAAGTGAAGACCAGTTTATCGTTGACCTGGAAGTGACTCCAAGTAACCAAATCAAGGTATCGTTGGATAGCGAGAACGGTATTACAATTGATCACTGTGTTCAAATTAGCCGTTTAGTTGAAGGTAGCTTAGATCGTGAAGAAGAAGATTTTGAATTACAAGTCGCTTCTGCCGGTTTAGGACAACCGCTTAAAGTTTACCGTCAGTATGTCAAAAACATCGGGCAGGAAATGGAAGTCGTCCTGAAAACAGGCGAAAAACTAAGCGGAGAGTTAAAATCGGTCAATCAGGATGGATTTGAACTCGAAACAGTTAAACGTGAAAAAGTAGAAGGCCATAAAAAAAAGCAACTTATCACCCGCCTTCACCGTATAGCGTTTGATGAAGCAAAAACAGTTAAAAACATTATAAAATTCTAAAACGAACGCAAAATGGATACGATTAATCTTATCGATACCTTTTCTGAATTTAAGGACCTGAAAAATATTGACCGGGTCACCATGATGAGCGTTCTTGAAGACGTTTTCCGGAATGTTTTGCAAAAAACATACGGAACAGATGAGAATTTCGACATCATTATCAATATCGATAAGGGTGACTTTGAGATTTGGCGCAACCGTGAGGTTGTGGAAGATGACGACATCGAAGATCCAAATACTCAGATCACACTTACTGAAGCCAAGAAAATTGATGATGACTACGAAGTAGGCGAAGAAGTTACGGACGAAGTTAAGATGAAAGACTTTGGTCGTCGTGCGATTCTGAACCTGCGTCAAAACCTGGCCAGTCGGATTCTGGAATTGGAAAAAGACCACATCTTCGGCAAGTACAAAAGCAAAATTGGCGATATTGTTACCGGAGAAGTTTACCAGGTTTGGAAAAAAGAAATTCTTGTTTTAGATGACGAAGGTAATGAGTTGATCCTGCCCAAAACAGAACAAATCCCTTCCGATTATTTCCGCAAGGGAGATAACCTGAGGGCTGTGGTTTACAAGGTGGAGCTTAGAAATAACAACCCCTTAATTATCTTGTCCCGCACTTCTCCTGTATTCCTCGAGCGATTGTTCGAGTTAGAAGTGCCTGAAATTTTTGATGGACTGATTACCATTAAGAAAATTGTTCGGGTACCTGGCGAACGTGCGAAAGTAGCAGTTGAATCCTATGATGAACGGGTTGACCCGGTTGGCGCTTGCGTCGGCATGAAGGGATCCCGTATTCACGGCATTGTTCGTGAACTGAGAAATGAAAATATTGATGTGATCAATTATTCAGCCAATGTCCAGTTGTTTATTCAACGGGCATTAAATCCGGCAAAAATAACGTCGATCAAATTACACGAAGACATCAAACGTGCCGATGTTTACCTTAAGCCCGATGAAGTTTCTCTGGCCATTGGTAAAGGTGGTTTAAACATTCGTTTAGCAAGCCAACTTACCGGTTACGAAATTGATGTTTACCGGGAAATGGAGACCGATGATGAAGACGTGAACCTGGAAGAATTTGCAGACGAAATTGACGCCTGGATTTTGGATCAGTTGAAATCCATTGGCTGCGACACCGCAAAAAACGTGTTGAGTCTTAGCCGCAATGATCTGATTAAACGAACAGATCTGGAAGAAGAAACAATTGATCACATATTAAAGATTTTGCGTTCCGAGTTTGAATAGTCAAGATCAATCGTTTCATACGATTGGCAGTTAATCAAATTGGATATAGAATTGCATAGTTTTTGCGCAAAATTAAAAAAAAGACAAAAAAACAGATTGGGTATATGGCAATTGGCAAAAAAAGTACGCGACTTAGTAAGGTAGCACGAGAGTTTAATGTAGGAATTAATACCATTGTAGAGTTTCTGCATAAGAAAGGATTTGAAATTGATTCAAACCCGAACTCTAAAATTTCGGAAGATGCATACCAGATGCTCGAAAAAGAGTATAAGAGTGACATCACGCTGAAAAAAGAGTCAGAAAAGATCAACCTGATGAGTCACCGTAGTAAAAACGAATCTATTTCGCTTGAAAATACCGATGCCTCTTCAGACGATAATGATCTTGATGAGGACGAAGAGGAAGTGGAAGAAGTTCGGATTAAGGATATGAATCCGCCTAAAAAGGAAATTCCGAAAGCCAAAGAAAAACCACAGCCCAAGGAAGAAAAAGAAGAAGAACAGGCAAAACCGGAAGTGGAACATCCTAAGGTCCTTGGTAAGATTGACCTGGAAAGCATGCAGCCTAAGAAACGGGAAGGAAAACCTACCGTCATCAAGAAGGCAGATCTGAAGCAAGAAAAAGAAGAAGAAAAGGTAAAGCCAGCTGAGCCACAAAAGGAAGAAAAACCAGTTGAAGCGCCCAAGGCTCAAAAAAGCACTCCGGTTGAACCCAAGCCTGTTGAGCAAGAGAAGAAAATAGAACCAAAGACTGAAAAGATAGAAAAAGAAGAGAAAAAAGCTGAACCGACAGAAGAAGTTCAGACAAATGTTCCTAAAGTTGATGAAATTAAAGTAGTCGGTAAAATCGACCTTTCGTCCATCAACCAAAAAACACGTCCTACGAAGAAGACGAAAAAGCAAAAAGAAGAGGAACGCAAGGAAAGAGAAAAGCAAAAGCGTCAGGGCAACCAGGAACAAGGCAGCAATTCGGATAATGAAATTAAAACCCGCGTTGAAAAACTTGCAGGCCCCAATGTTGTTGGTCGAATTGAAATTAAAAAGAAGAAGCCAGTCGCTTCCTCCAGTGATTCCAACGCGCAAAACGCCAAGAAAAAACGCAGACGCATTCAGAAAGACTCTGACTCGCGCATTACCGTTAACAAACCCGGACAAGCTCCACAAGGACAACAACAGCGTGGACGCCTGTCACAACAAGGTGGAAAAGGAAAGCGCAAAATCATTAAAAAAGAGGTTAGCGAGGAAGATGTACAAAAGCAAATTAAAGATACATTGGCCCGCCTGACTTCAGGAAAACAAAAATCCAAAGGAGCCAAATACCGTCGCGACAAACGACAAGCGGCCAGTGAAAAAGCCACAGCTGCATTTGAACGCGAAAGCGCAGAACAAAACATTCTGAAAGTAACCGAGTTTGTATCGGTTTCAGAACTGGCTACCATGATGGATGTAAGCGTTACCGACGTTATTTCTTCATGCATGAGCCTTGGTTTGTTTGTTTCGATCAACCAGCGTCTGGATGCTGAAACCATGTCCATCGTTGCTGAAGAATTTGGCTTTGAAGTTGAATTTGTCAGCGCCGACATTCTGGATGGCGTTGAAGAAGACGACGAACCCAACGAAGTACACCCAAGGGCTCCGATTGTTACCGTAATGGGACACGTTGACCACGGTAAAACCTCATTGCTTGACCACATTCGTAACGCCAACGTAATTGCCGGAGAGGCCGGGGGTATTACCCAGCACATCGGCGCTTACCACGTTACCTTAAAAGATGGTCGGGTAATTACCTTCCTGGATACACCGGGTCACGAGGCCTTTACCGCCATGCGTGCACGTGGTGCGCAGGTTACTGACATTGCCATCATTATTGTTGCGGCTGATGACGACATCATGCCCCAAACCAAAGAAGCCATTAACCACGCCCAGGCAGCGGGAGTACCCATTGTTTTTGCCATTAACAAGATTGACAAGCCGGGAGCTAATCCGGATAAAATCAAAGAAGGGTTGGCAAACCTGAACTACCTGGTTGAAGAATGGGGTGGGAAATACCAAAGTCAGGACATTTCAGCCAAGCATGGTACCAACATGGACGAACTTCTGGAAAAAGTATTGCTGGAAGCTGAAATGCTGGAACTAAAAGGAAATAAAGACAAACGAGCTACCGGAACCATCGTGGAATCATCACTGGACCGCGGACGCGGTTATGTGGCCACTGTGCTTGTTCAAAACGGAACCTTGCACCAGGGAGACATCATGCTGGCCGGCAAATATTACGGACACATCAAAGCCATGTTTAACGAGCGTAACCAGCGAATTGAATCCGCTGGCCCATCAGAACCGGTTATTATTCTGGGACTGGACGGAGCGCCACAGGCAGGTGATAAATTCAACGTTTTTGAAAACGAACGTGAAGCCCGTCAAATTGCTACCAAGCGTGAGCAACTTGCACGTGAGCAAGGATTACGTACGCAGAAACACATTACGCTGGATGAAATCGGTCGCCGGATTGCGATTGGAAACTTCCAGGAATTGAACCTGATTGTAAAAGGTGACGTGGATGGTTCTATTGAAGCACTTTCTGATTCGTTGATCAAACTGTCAACTGAAGAAATTCAGATCAATGTTATTCACAAGGCAGTAGGTGCCATTTCTGAATCAGACATCATGTTGGCTACGGCATCCGATGCCATTGTAATTGGCTTCCAGGTGCGTCCGAGCGTACAAGCCCGTAAGCTGGCCGAGAAAGAAGAAGTGGATATCCGCTTGTACTCCATTATTTACGATGCGATTAGCGAAATTAAATCAGCGATGGAAGGCATGCTTTCGCCTGAGATCAAAGAAGAAATTTTGGGAACCGCAGAAATTCTGGAGACCTTCAAAATCACCAAAGTTGGTACAATTGCCGGTTGTATTGTCCGCGATGGCAAAATTCAACGCAACAACAAAGTACGACTTATCCGCGATGGAATTGTGATTTACACCGGAACACTCGGATCATTGAAACGTTTTAAAGACGATGCGAAAGAAGTTTCAAAAGGCTATGAGTGCGGATTGAACATTGAAGGATACAATGACATTAAAATTGGCGATATGGTGGAAGCTTTCCACGAAATTGAAGTTGCCAAGTCGCTATAAATAATCGATTGAAAAGAATTAAAAATCCGGCCTCCCAGCCGGATTTTTTTTGGCTTAATATTTCGTGTAGACTTGTAATACACAGCAAAAGTTAGGCGTCCGTCAAGCTGGAAACTTAATTATTGAATCGATTTCGGACATACTCCCATTCACTAATTTCTTTGAATTTGTCAAAGCTTTCGATAGTCGATGGATGTTGAAGAAGAGACTCAACACTAACCTCTGGAATTTCTGTTTCTGCAAGACCATTTTTAATGAAAATAAAATTGAAGCCCATTTCATTGGCGCCAACAAGCCGATACCCTTTTTGACGGGCCAAGTTTCTCATGGCTATCGGCGAAGCGCCATGATAAACTGGATGTTTCCCCGGAAATAAATAATCCGGATCATAGGGGACTACAATATCTTCATAGCCAAATTCATTATGCGTTTCAATGATGACCACTTGCGGACTAATAATTTCAAGAGCATCCCAAATCCAATAATCATTACCATCAATATCAATAGATAGCAATCCTACTTCTCCGCTAAACCCTGCATTTTCAATAACTTGGTTAATATTATCTTTTAACACTTTCACGCAAACAAACTTTGGCGAATAGTTCCAAGGATGAGGATATTTAGAATAAAATTTTTGCCCTCGTTCTATTGCGTTTTTATTACCATCAATGAACAGCCCATGCCATCCAAAATTGAAGTGCAGGTTGGCACAATTGCTATTTACCCCATCGTCTGAACCAATTTCGATAAATGTTTTATTATCCATCCCAATTACTGAGAAAATAAAAAGCAGTTTGCCATCCTCCTCAAACTGGGAAAACACCCGAAACCCGGTTTCTGCAAGTTTAGGAATGTTCTTCTTCTTACAATCCTGATAATAATGAAATAAATGCCGTTGACTGATTTGTGTCGATGGATATAAACGATTCCTGATTTTCAATATCAGGAAGTATTTTTTCAACAAATTTTTGATCAGGTTTTTCATTTTCTATTGGAGTTTTAGTCAGGTTACAGACTAAAGATAGTAATGATCATAAAATAAGAGCAAAGAGGTCCTTACAGATTGTTAGATTTTCCCCAAATTTAGCCCAGTATCTTCACCGTTGCATTGGCAAAGCTTATCTCTTAGCTCCATAAGCAAAAAATCCCCGAAGAAATTATTCTCCGGGGATCGGTACTATCTTGATTGCGCCGTCAGGCACAACTGTTTTTGTAAAAAATGAATTATGCTTCCAGCATAGCCTGGTAAGCAGCAGCATCCATCAGCTCGTCCAATTCAGCCGCATCCTTAATCTCCACTTTAATCAACCAGCCTTTTCCATAAGGATCCTTGTTAATCAGCTCGGGCTCATCCTCCAATTCGGTATTGAATTCAAGAACTTTACCCGCAACAGGCATAAACAAGTCCGAAACCGTTTTTACGGCTTCAACGGTTCCAAAAGTTTCCGCTTTATCCAGCTCTTCTCCTTCTGTCTCTATTTCAACAAACACGATATCACCCAGTTCTCCCTGAGCAAAGTCAGTGATACCTACGTAAACAACGTTTTCTTCAACACGAACCCATTCGTGTTCTTTGGTGTACTTTAAGTTTTCTGGCAGATTCATAATGCTAACTTCAATTGTGATTTCTTCAAAAGTAATACATTTTTTGCAAACAGAAATCGAACAAAAATCAGCCTTCGTGTTTTTTAAAATGAAGTTTATTTAAATTTGCTGCAATCAAGAAATTAAAACCATGTTTTCAATCCAAATTAACTCAGTTCAAGAGCTTCCCCAAGCGGCCGAAGCATTTCTCAAGCATTTCCCGAATGAGCGGCTATTCGCCTTTTACGGAAAAATGGGAGCCGGAAAAACAACCTTAATCAAAGCCCTGTGCCGGGCACTGGGCTCAACCGACCCGATTACCAGTCCAACCTTTGCATTGGTTAATGAATACAGTACCGCCCAAAATGAGCGCATTTTTCACTTCGACTTTTACCGCATAAAAAATATTGAAGAAGCACTGGATATTGGCTTTGATGATTACATTTACAGTGGTAAATACTGTTTTATGGAATGGCCTGAAAATATTGAAGCACTGCTTCCTGATCAGGTTATAGCGGTCAATATTGAAGTGCTGGACACAGACGCGCGAAAGATCACAACGAATAAGCTCTGATTCTTTTTGAATTATTACATATAAAAGAGTAAATTGAGCCATTAACTTTGTCGGGATGACTGAAAAAGAGCAACAATCGGAGATTAAATCCTTACTTCTGCCCAAAGAAGAAATGTTGGAAATACGACGCAAAGGCAAGCGAATTACCATTGGCATTCCATCTGATTTTTCAAAAATTGAATACCGGGTACCACTCACCCCCGAAGCTGTTGCCCTCCTGGTTTCCTACGGCCACGAAATTTACATTGAAAAAGATGCCGGCAAGGCAGCCAGTTACTCTGACAAAGAATACCGCGAGGCCGGAGCCATGGTGCTTGACAAGCGAGAGGAAATTTTCCAGTGCGACATTATTATCCGGGTAGCCCCTTTTGATTCAGATGAAATTGACCTGCTGCGTGGTCAGCAAACCCTGATTTCGAACATGCACCTGAGCAACCATTGCCAGGAAACGGTACAAAAACTGATGAAAAAGAAAGTAACCACCATTGCCTACGAGTACATGGAAAACGAGGATAAGTGCTTGCCTGTTGTTCGTTTAATGAGCCAGATTGCCGGTTCAACGGCCATCACCATCGCCAGCGAATATTTAAGCAACTCGAGGAATGGTAAAGGGGTTTTGCTCGGATCGGTTACCGGCATTTCTCCTACCGAACTGGTTATTCTCGGAGCCAAAACGGCAGCCGAATATGCTGCCCGTGCAGCGCTGGGCCTCGGTGTTACCGTTAAGGTTTTCGACGACAACATGTTCCATCTGCAGGAACTTGAAGACCGCCTTGGTCAGCGAATTTTCACTTCGGTGTTATATCCTAATGTGCTAAAAAAAGCACTGCGATCCGCTGACGTTGTGCTAGGAGCCATGTCTTTTAACTCCAACACTAAGTTTCAGGTCTCTGAAGAAATGGTCCGCGATATGAAGGATGGGTCTGTCATTATTGATCTCAACATTGACCAAGGCGGATGTTTTGAAACCAGCATGCCAACCACCCTCAAAAACCCGACCTACATCAAACACGGCGTTATTCATTATTGCGTACACAATATGGCTTCGATGGTGGCACGAACCGCTTCCATTGCGCTTAGCAATGTACTAACTCCTATCATCATTACCGTTGGGGAAATTGGAGGCATGCAAAATTACATTAAAAGCTCAACCGGAATCCGAAGAGGGGTATATATTTACAACGGCATACTAACCAATAAGGATCTGGGCAGTAAGCTGAATATTCCGAGCAAGGATATTGATTTGCTGCTGGCTATTTTCTAGCCTTTCACCAAAATAAGCATGGACAGCGGCGGAACAGATACGTTTTTGTCCAGCAAGCAGTCTATTCCATTCAGTTCAATCTCGTCTTCACGGGCAATCACCTCCCAGTTATGCTGATCTAACTCCATATTAGTCGCAACCCGCTTGGCATTAAAAATTAATTGAATCGTTTTCCAGCCAAACGGATTGGGATAATCCAGGATAGAATAAGCTAAAACGCCCGGTTCATAATTCTCCGAAAAGTGCAGATGCCGTCGAATTTCATCAGCCGAACGCATGCGAAAAGCAGGAACAGCCTTCCGAAGCGCTAGCAATTTTTGAAAATAGGCAAAGATATCCCCAAAACGCTCCTTGAGTTTCCAGTCAATTTGGTTGACTGCATCAGGTGATTTATACGAGTTATGGTTGCCGCCTTTACTTCGGCAAAACTCACTTCCGGCATGCAAAAATGGAATTCCCTGCGAGGTAAAAATCAAGGCAGCGGCCAACTTTTGCATTTTCTTCAACTGTTCTTCCGAGGCATCCGGACAGCTTTGGGTGAGCTTATCAAACAGGGTGAAGTTGTCGTGACACGACACATAATTCACGCACTGCCAAGGCTCTTTAGCCCAAGCCTCATGCGAACTTTCCACATAACTGTACACAATCCGTGGATGATGACAAGCCGCCACAACACCAAACTTAACCGCTTCCTCATTGAGCGTGCGTCCGTTTACGAAGCCCTGGCTTTTGGCATCAAAGTTATTGCCCTTGATCGCATCACGCATATCGTCATTAAAACAGGCAATTCCATTCAACTTTGCAACCTTGCGCTTTACCGCCCGGTACTTTTCATCCATCGGACTGTAGTCTGCAGCCCAACCTTCGCCATACAGCAGCATTCCCGGACGTAATTCATCCAGTGCCTTCCGAATTTCGTTCATGGTCTCCAGGTCGTAAATGCCCATCAGGTCAAACCGAAACCCATCCAGGTGAAATTCCGAAGCCCAGTATTTCAATGAGTCAACAATGTACTTGCGCACCATGGCTCGTTCTGTCGCGACCTCGTTACCACAACCGCTGGCATTCGAAAAGCTCCCATTGCTTTTTTGCCGGTAATAATAGCCGGGTACGGTTTGGTTAAACCACGACCTGCGGGTATAGCCTGTGTGGTTATAAACCACGTCCATCACCACCCCAATTCCGGCTTTGTGCAAAGCCTGCACCAGCTGCTTAAACTCAGTAATGCGCGAAGTATCATCTGGCTGGCTGGCATAACTTCCTTCCGGAGCATTAAAATTAAGCGGATCGTAGCCCCAGTTGTACTTCTTTTCCGGATAATTCTCATCAACAGTGAAAAAATCGAATACCGGCAACAGGTGGACATGGGTTATTCCCAAACTTTTTAGATGATCAATCCCGGTTGCTGCTCCTCCGGGTGTTTCCGTATTTTCTTCGGTAAAAGCCAGAAACTTTCCCCTATGTTTCATGCCCGACTCCGGGGACATCGAAAAGTCACGGACATGCAATTCGTACAAAACGGCATCAACGGCAGGTATTGGAGCAATCGGCTGGTCGTTTTCCCAGCCTTGGGGGTTTGTTTTCTTCGGATCAAAGATCAAGCCTCGCCGCCCGTTTACGCCAACTGCACGGGCGTCAATACCGGGCGTTTCACTCAGCCAGGAACCATCGTTAACCTTAAGGGTGTAAAAAAGCCCTTCAAAAGCTCCCTTCAAACTCAGTTGCCAAACGCCATCGGCCTGCGGACTCAGAAATTCGCGCCGGATCGTCCGTCCGCCAGTGCTGTTTTGATACAGTTTCAGCTCAACTTGTCGGGCAGTTGGCGCCCATACTTTCACCTGCAAGTTTTCTTCCGAATACCGCACTCCCAGATCATCTCCTCCGTAGTAAGGATAAGTTGAAAAGTCGATATGGTTAAACTTCCAGCTTCTCATTTATGAAAACAAGCTTTTTCGTAAGGTGATGAAAGAGGATGAATAACTTTTCCCTTTGGTATCCTGAAGCTGAACTTTGGCCCAGAAAAAACGCTTCAGCTTTCGGTCATGATCGTAGAAAACACTTAAGTCAATTCGAAGCTCATGGGTTTTTCCGGCTTCCAAGAACAGCGGATAAATCTCGTATCGGTTGATGCCTTTCAATTTAAATTTCCGCTTCGACCATAATTTGCGGAAACTCAAAACAGGCGCTTCCAGGTCAATATCCTTCTTGCTTCTATTTTCCACTCTCAAGGTAAGAACCGTGGGCCGGTATTTACGATCTTTCAATAAATTTATTTTCAATTTGCTCCGGGAAACTGAACCCGGCTTACCTTTCTGTGACGTGCCCTTAAAAAAGAACTTTTGAATGAAGTAATAGACAATCGGCAAGGCCACCAGAATTCCTAAAAACCACAGTAACTTATACCCTGCCGGTTGAACTTCATTTTGAGCAAACACCCCAGCCGGAAGTAACAAAAGCATGCTAAAAAATAATTTCTTCATGTTTTCAATTTAAGTATGTAAAAATAGCAAAGTCCTGCAATTAATAACGGACTCAGAAGTTTTACCAACTAAATTGTCTACCGAAAAATACTTTTGCCCCAGTTTCGATGCTTGTGTCCCCCAAAAAGTTGAAGAGCAGCATCAGTCCTTTTCATACCGCCTCCTTCTCTTGGGGTTGTTGTCAATCCTTCAGGGTTGTTGCTGAAGTTAAAAGTGCAGGCTTTCTTTAATTCTTTTATACCCGGTTTTACTCACCTTCAACTTCGTTTTATCTTTCAGAATAACCACATAAGATTCCTTTTCATACTGCTGAATCTCGGCCATATCTTCGATGTGCACAATGTATGAACGGTGAATGCGAATAAAATCCCGGGGATTCAGATTCGACTCGAAATATTTCATGGTTTTCTGCTTCATGTGGCGGCCATCCTGGGTGTAAATCAGCACATAATCATCCAGCGACTCAATGTAACGAACCTGATCAACAGGAATAATATTGATCTTATGCCGGTCTTTTACCACAATGCGGTCAAGGTACTCCTCTACGGCATAAGTGCTTAGCTGCTCCAGCCTGTTGGTCGAACGTTCACCCTTATCAATACGTTCCTGCACTTTATCAATGGCTTTTAGCAGACGTTCTTTCGAAAAGGGTTTCAACAAATAATCCTGGGCATTGTAGTCAAAAGCCTTAATTGCATATTGGTCGTAGGCTGTTGTGAAAATAATCTCTGGTTTATGATCCAACAACTCCAACATCTCAAACCCCGTAATTTTGGGCATTTGGATGTCCAGAAACACCACATCGGGTTTCAGCTCATTAATTTTCTGAACCCCTTCAAAACCATTTTCACATTCGCCAATCAGCTCCAGGCTTGGATGATCTTTCAGGTAACTTTTAAGCAGATTGCGGGCAAGTTCCTCATCTTCGATGATTAATGCTTTCAATGTCTGTTTCATGCCGGTATTGTCTTTGGTAATAATAATTCAACTTTAAAACTTGTTTTATTATCTGTCAGTTTCAGCAAATCAGCCGATCCGTAAATCAAACTCAGCCGTTGCCTGATGTTCTGCAAACCAATGCCCTCTCCCCTGTTTCTAATCGCTTCCGGATCATAATCATTCTCAATGCAGATCAGAATGTGCTTTTCTTTTATGCGACAGGTGGTGGTAATACTCACCGGGCTTGTTGCCTCATAAACACCATATTTTATCGCATTTTCAAATAAAGGTTGCAAAATCATGTTCGGAATCTTGCATCGATGACAACCTTCTTCAATGTCAAAAACCGGGTTTAGCTTTTTTCCAAAACGTACTTTCTCAATACTCAGGTAAAGCTTGATGTTTTCCAGCTCATCAGCCAGCGAGACGGCCTCATCCTGATCGTGCTGCAGAGAGTACCGCATAAACCGCGACAAGTTGATCACCATTTCCTGCGCTTTTTCCGGAGCACTGAGCGTTAAGGAAGCGATGGAATTGAGACTATTGAAGAGAAAGTGCGGATTAATCTGCGATTTTAGTGCGTTGAGTTCAGCTTCCCGAATCAAGGCCTTCAGCTCGGCTTCTTTCTGTATCTTTTCTTTCAGACTTTGATAATAGTTTATCGTATAGAAAAACATGACATAAATGGTGTACATCACGTAGCCCGAGAAAATCTTATTGGGCAGGGAATCGTATAAAATCTGAAGGTAGCTTTCATCAACCAATTTGATGAAAATAAAGCCGAGGTACAACCAGATGGCATTGAGCAAACTTCCCGTAATAAGATGATAAAGCAACACCCAATACAAATCCTTCTCCTCTAAACTGTTGTATTTGATAATGAACCAAATACTAGCCCCTAAAATCGGGTACAAAGCAAAAAAGGGAAAAGCCGACAAAAAGGCTGTTGTCAGATCGGTGCCAAACCAAAGGTTTTGAACCACGATGTTGACCAGGCCAATGGTCAGCCAAAACACTCCATAATAGAGCATTAATCTTTTGTTATTGATAAAAGGATGCCTCATGCGAAGATTTATACATGCTTGACTTCAAAGCCTCCAAAAATCGTAAATCCCCGAATAACCAGTGTCTTGGAAGGATCGTATTGACGGTGCTGAAAGGTATCGCCCCGCTTATCGGTAAAAGCGCCAAACATGGTGGTCACTTCATTCCGAACATTCCAGTCCAACGGAACCTTAATGCTGCAACCGCCAAAAATGGCCAATGAATCGATAAAAGCGCCTTGCGGAGCCAGCCGAGATTGCCGTAAATCATAATCGATACCGCCAAAAATGGAAGTGGCCCGACCGCCTTTTAGGTTTTGGGAATTGATAAATATTTCGCGGCCACCAAAAATGACAAAGTCATCAAACTGATCAAAATCCCGGTCGCCTGTACCCTCCTCCAATCTGCCCTTTGAACTGTTTTGACGCATCAGAAGGAGTACACCGGCTGCCACCAAAATCATTGGCCAGTACAAACGTCGCAGTTTCTGAGGTACCTCAATGAATTCGGGCAACATAAAAAAGCCACCAATAACCATCAGGATTAATCCTCCGGTACGGTTACCTCCAATCCACGAGATTATTCCAATACCCACCAGCAACATTTGCCAGGAAATCAACACATCAAGAACACTCCATGGAATCAGACCAATACGTTCAAGTATCATAAATGCCCCAATGGCAATCAGTACAACTCCAAAATAAAACCCTTTGTTCTTCTTATTCTCCATAATCTTTCATATCAAAAATCCCACCTCTAAAATAGTTAAATTCTTCACCTAAACTCACCTTGCTTCAATACGCTCGCCCGCATGCGGTTAACAAACCCGCTAAAGAATTTTACTGATCAGAATAATTCCGACCACCACTAAAATGATCGGGAAGAAAACAATGGTCAGTATTCCCGGAATAATGACGTGTGGCAACACGAACAGAACAGCCAGCACAAGCAGTAAGGCTCCAACCAATCGGCGGCCTGCAAGCAGCAAAACACCAACAATCAACAGAATTACCGGCCAGGTAATACTCACTGCTCCGGCATGAAAAATGTTGAAGAAGTTTGACATTCCCTCCCGAACCGCATGCCAGCCCGGCAATCCAATATGCCAACCAAATTCTTTCAAAATCCAAAGAACCCCAACAATGATTAAAACTGTGCCTAGAAATGATCCGTCGGACTTGCGTTCTTTACTACACTTTCGTTCTTGTCTGTAAGAATTATTTTCCATAACCAGCTACCTTTAATTTCCAGGATAAAACTAAGAATTCCAAGCTGTCTGCTGAAAAGCTGATCGGTTAATGGAAGTGATTCATCGGTAAGAAGTAGGATAAACTCACAAAAAAGGCGAGACATCATCTGTCCCGCCCTTTTCTATCGATCTTCTAAAATTATTTTCCTTTAATTTTTGACCAGTTGTCGCGCAATTGCGCAGTCCGGTTGAATACCAGTTTCTGGTCAGTGCTATCCAGGTCTACGTTGAAATACCCCAGCCGCTCAAACTGGAACGAATCCAAGGCTTTGGCTTGCTTAACAAATGGCTCGATGTAGCACGTATTCAGCACCGTCAGTGAATCCGGGTTCATAAATTCCTTGAAGTCGCGGTCTTTATGTCCATCCGGCTCTTCGTCCAAAAACAAGCGGTCGTACAAACGTACCTCTGCTTCAACGTTTTCAGTAGCCGACACCCAGTGCAACGTAGCTTTTACTTTACGGCCATCAGGCGAATTGCCACCTTTGGTTTCAGGATCATACGTACAGTGCAACTCGGTAATTTCACCATTTTCATCTTTGATCACATCGTTGCAGGTGATGTAGTAGGCGTAGCGCAGACGAACTTCACGACCAGGCGCCAAACGGAAAAACTTACGTGGTGGTTCTTCCATAAAGTCATCGCGCTCAATGTAAATCTCCTTGGTAAACGGAACACTGCGTGTACCTGCATCCGGATTCTCCGGATTGTTGATCGCTTCCATCTCTTCAACCTGTCCTTCCGGATAATTGGTAATCACCACTTTCAAGGGGTTCAAAACTCCCATTACCCGCTGTGCTTTTTTATTCAGATCTTCGCGAACACTGTGTTCCAGCAAGGCGACATCAATGATACCATCAACTTTGGTTACACCGATGCGCTCGGCAAAATTCCGGATCGACTCCGGCGTATATCCCCGACGACGCAAGCCCGAAATGGTAGGCATCCGTGGGTCATCCCAGCCATTCACATGCTTATCCTTCACCAGTTCCAGCAGTTTGCGCTTACTCATCACCGTGTAAGTCAGGTTTAAGCGGGCAAACTCAATTTGGCGCGGACGGTATTCGCCGTCTTTCAGCTGATCGATAAACCAGTTGTAAAGCGGGCGGTGTACTTCAAACTCCAGGGTACAAACCGAATGCGTAATGCCTTCCCAATAGTCGCTTTGCCCGTGAGCAAAATCATACATCGGGTAAATGCACCATTTTGTGCCAGTGCGGTGGTGTGGCGCATGCATCACCCGGTAGATAATCGGGTCGCGCATGTGCATATTCGGCGAAGCCATATCTATTTTGGCACGCAAAACGTGCTCTCCTTCTTTAAATTCTCCAGCCTTCATCCTCATAAACAAGTCGAGATTCTCCTCTACAGAACGGTTTCGGCATGGACTCTCTACTCCCGGACGGGTGGGTGTTCCTTTTTGGCTACTGATGGTTTCCGCATCCTGATCATCCACATAGGCTTTACCTTCCTGAATCAGTTTAACAGCAAAATCAAACAGTTTATCAAAGTAATCGGAAGCATAAAACTCACGGTCTCCCCAGTCAAATCCCAGCCAACGTACGTCTTCCTTAATCGAATCCACATATTCGGTTTCTTCTTTGGAAGGATTGGTATCATCAAAGCGAAGATTTGTCAGCCCGTTAAACTTCTGAGCGGTACCAAAATTTAAACAAATTGATTTCGCATGCCCGATATGCAAATAGCCATTGGGCTCAGGCGGAAACCGCGTATGCACTCTTCCGTCATTCTTCCCTTCTTTCAGTTCTTCTTCAATAATTTGATGGATAAAATTCTTTTTAACCACCGGCTCTTTTTCAGGAGTTTTTTCGCTCATAGAAGTTTTCAATTAATTACGGTCACGGACCTATTTATTACTTTCCGAATCGTCTATAAAACAGCTTATGAACAGGTCGAAATCTAAAAATGACCATTCATAAGATTGAATAATCCACAAAAATATAAAATGATTCTGCACAAATGGTTTTAAGTCCAATAAAATCTATTTCTAAAAAAGAAAATTAATTTTGTCCTCTGGAAGTTTACCCTTTAAAACACACGAAAAATGGGACAAATTGATTTGGAAGGACTGGAGTTTTTTGCCTATCACGGGCATTACCCGGTTGAAAAAGAAGTGGGCAACAAGTTTATCCTGAATGTAAGCATTCAAACTGACTGCGAAGCAGCCGCCAAGTCGGACCGCCTGAAAGATGCCCTGAATTATCAGAGAGCCTATGAACTGATTAAAGAGGAAATGGCCATTCCATCTGATTTGCTGGAAAATGTAGCCACCCGCATTGTGGATCGCCTCTACGATGCCTTCCCGCAAATTGAGCATGCCAAAGTAAAAATCTCAAAGATGAATCCCCCCATGGGCGGGCAGATTGAAAAAGTTAGTCTGACGATCAGCCGCTAAAATTTGCAGCAAATCATCCTGCTTACAATTTACCTCTGTTGAAATTGACATAGCCTGAAAGGGCGCAGGATTGAAGTTTTTTAAGCTCTTTGGCTAGTGTCAAGGCAGTTAACCGGGCACCAGCGGCATTGGTATGAATCTGATCGTTGGTAAAAAACTGCCGGGCTATTTGGGGCCCCATGGCCTCATACTCCAAGGTAATAACGTGGTTTAAATCAATATAGAAAACCTGTCCGGACTGAGCCAAATCACGAGCCCACAGGGAATTGCTTTCACTTACGCTTTCCAATTTTCCACCCGACCACTTGTTGTCCGGAGTCGGAGAAATAAGGATGACCACTACACCTTTGGCTTTTGCCTCTATAAGGTGCTTCTTCAAAACTTCGGTGTAAGAATAACTTTGTGCATTGGGGCTGTTCTTTGTACTTGAGCGACCAAGCTGGATCAGCAAGAAATCATCTTCCTTCATCTGTTCCATCAGCTCATTCCAAAACCTCTCCGAATAATAACTCAAACCATTGTTGGCAATGGCTGTTGGGGTGAAAATATTTAGCCGACTGGTGTCCAGATAAGCCGGAAGCTCCCGACTCCAGTCAACGGCTTTTCGTTCAGTCGTGCTCTCGGATGTATTTGTGACAAGAAAAATATTGCGTTTCACCGGAAAGTTAAGTGTTGGGTTTTCCTGCAGGTAATCTTTCAGTTTGCAACTTGAGGCTTCATTCAAACCTTCCACCACCAGCGCTGCTGCTAAAAGTGCTCCTTTGGCCGAAGTATGCGTTGGGTCGTGATTGAAAAAGAAAGTGCCGGTTACTGAATCTTTACCCATAACTTCCATTGCCTCGGCCATTTGTCTATTCAGGTTAATAAACTCGACCTCTTCAAAGTTAGCCACTTCGCGGGCCCATTCGCTGTAGCTTGCATTATCCCTCAGTACCTCTCCATTCACCCATCTGTTGCGAGGTATAGGTGATATAACAACAGGGATGGCTCCTTTCTCCTTCGCTTCAATAATATACTGACGCAAATACCAGCCATACGTATGAACCACTTCACGCTCGCCGGTGAGCAGGTTGTCAATTTCTTCCATTTTATCGCTGATGCCTTCAAAAGTGCCACGTGCACGAAAGTTATCATTAACAGGACCGGCATCGTTGTGCCCAAATTGAATCAACACATAATCGCCGGCTTGAAGCTTACGCAAAACTTCCGCCCAACGTCCCTGAGTCCTGAAAGTACGGCTGCTGGTTCCTCCCAAGGCATGATTCTCAATCCGGATTCTGGTTGTATCAAAATAGTGTGCAAAAGGTTCGCCCCAGCCCCACAGTCCGTCGGCCCCATCGCCCCGTCCGTTTTTCACGGTGGAATCACCAATAAGATAAACAGTCGGTTTTCCGGTCGGTGCTTCCTCCTTGTCAGCCTGGCAGCCACTCAATAAACTAATCAGCAGGAAAAAGACTACGATTCGTATCATGATTTCATTTTTTTGATTCAAGCTTTGCAACAACAGGAAACGAAAGATACACCCTTCGCTTTTGTGAAGTTACAAACAAATAAGTAGGTTTTCCGCCTTCCAATACAGAAAGTTAGAAATTGTCCCTGAGTATCATCGGTATAAGACCTAGCGGAAGAGCCTCCAGACAAAACCCATAAAAAACGGAGAGTAGAAAATAAACTTAGGCTCCCCATATTGGCCATAACTAAAGTCAACTGTCAAACTCTCAAATGCCAAACGTTTATTGAAATATAGAATCACTGAAATGGTTATAGAATAAGGTTTTCCCCACTCAACTCCGTAATCCGTGTTTCTGATTTCTGATTCAAATTCCACCAAAGAAACACCCCCATTGATAAAAGTTTTCTGTATTTTTATCACCATGAATTACCTTTTTTAAAAAATCACTAAAGCCTGACTTTAAAAAAATTGACGATTGACATCTTATTCCAAAACTGACATTCGTAGAGAAACAGTTCAATTGGATCAGATGTCAAACATACCTAGCTAATACGAGTAATGAAAGATTCCGAATATTGGAACATTTTTGTTAATGGGCAAAAACAAATTCTTGAAGTCATATATACCAAATACTATGACCACTTACTAAACTATGGATTGAAGTTATATCCTGACACAGATTTCATAAAAGATTGTATACAGGATTTGTTTGTAAAGCTGTACTCAGGTAAGAATATAAAATCTACTCCTTGTGTTCGTTCGTATCTGCTAAAATCGATTCGTAATATTATCATTGATAAGCTGACAAAAAACAAGCTTTATCTTTCTGAAAAAGACATACCGTTTCATCTGATTATTGAAGAAGATGAGCTGGAGAAAAGTTTCGGAACAAATAATGATGAAGAACTTCTATTAGTCAAGAAGTTAATCAATTGCTACAATCAATTATCTGAAAACCAGAGACAAATTATCTATTTAAAGTATATACAAGAACTTTCCCACAGAGAAATTGCTGAGATTCTTGGTATTAACGAACAATCCTCAATGAATCTGGCTTCAAGAGCGCTGGCCAAACTACGGAAATTATTACTTGACAAAAACAACCAATCTTTTTTCAATAGCGAAACACTGGAAAAGAATCTGACCTTGTTACTCCTTATGAATCGACAAGCTTTTTATAAAGCAAATCATTCAACTTAGGCATGGACGAGGTATCGAAGATTTTCATCCGATAATCGGAACCAGAAAAGTTATATCCTGTAAATAGTTCACATTCTCGCAGCCGAGTAAATCCACCTAAAACACAGTCAAACAAATAGATCGAAAGAGGAACTTTGACCGCAAAATAAAATTTCCTGACCCGCTGATGTTCAGTGGATCAGGAAATCAATACCGTAAATATCATTTGTAGCTCCTCGCATTTCACTCCTTGTGAACGAATGCAACGGAAGACCTACAGCTTATTTTCTTAACCAGCGGTTAAGCGCATTGTGTGGTGTGCTCACCACAAATTTGTAAAATTTCGATGCCGGATATTGCGATAAGTCTACCGTAAAAGCCCCTGCTTTAGCAGGAACTTCCCCCAGTTCTATCCATTCTTCAACTCCACCTTCTTTGAAATGGTTAGTAGTAGCCATATAAATGATAGCCTTATTATTTGTCGATGAGCTATTCCAGCTAAGAACCACAGTATCATCATAGGGGCTGGTCTTAAGAGCTGAAATATCGTTCTTTCCCAAAAATGAAATTCCGTCTTGCTCAAAGGCCAGATCACGGGGCACATCGAAATCCATAAAATGACAAATTGTAGGTAAAATATCAACTAAAGACAGGGAAGCACTACCAAAATGGTTATTAACCTTTTTCTGATTGGTTGAAATCCATACAGAGCGTTCTCTTTCCGACTGCCCACCATGGCCGTGTCCACTTTCCGAACGACCATGATCAGTGGTAACAATAACCAGCCAATCTTCATCAAACATTTTTTCACGATATTGAACAGCCTCCCAGATTTGAGCAATCAATTGATCTGTTTTATTCACATAGTCATCCATAAAGGCTCCATCTCCATAAAGATGAAAACCAGAATCGGTATACCACAAATAAACCCAACTCAAATCCGGAGCATCGCGACGAATACTTGCTGCTGCTTTTTGGCAAACAACAGAGTCAATTTCAAAAATCTGCTTATGGTCTTTTTTCTCCGGGAAGCGCGTTTTATCAAGTTCATAGCCATCGTATACATAGTCTATTTGAAGCTGATTCGTTTCCTCTTTTCCTTCGCCAATAAGAACGGTTCGATTATCAACCCAGCTGGAAAAAAGCGCCGTCTTAAAATCCTGTTGTTGCTCTTTCGCTATTCGGAAAATACTCCAATAATTATAGTTAGGCTTCAAATTCGAATTGCCTGGTACATTATGCTTATTAAGCCACGTTCCGGTTAGAATATTAGTATATCCTACAGCCGAGATAGTTGGGGTTTGCGAATATCCTCCTATTTCGCCGCCGGTATACCCTCGCGCATAAGCCCCTTTATCGGCAATATCAAATACAGTCTTGGGACGAACACGTTCCACATAATCGGCTGGGATACCATCAAGAACAATATAAACAACTTTGCGAGTTTTTGCCTGGATGGTAAAAAATACCATCCAAGCAAAGACTACTGTCAAAAACACTTTTTTTATACTCATCATTCAATTTCGCATTATTTTAATATCCACATGAGTTTATTCACCTCATCAACTCCTTCATATTGGCTATCTAGTGCTTTCTGAACCTGTTCCTTATTATAATCAAATTCAACCTGAGGATACAACCAACGCACCGGGATTTTAGACGGCTCTTTAAAATTCAAATTCGTTTCGGGATTTATTGGTAAAACCGGGTATCCCGTACGTCTGTAATCATAATACGACTGCCAAGCGAGTTGCAAGAATGAAGCTACGTACTTTTGCTCCATAAGCATCTCCAGTTTGTCTTCAAACTCTCCGGATAATTGAACCGAAGGATTTACCAAATAATCATCAATTACTTCGTCTGTAATCTTTCGCCCATGATGATAAGTGACATCATCAGGAGTCCATTCACGAAGAAAATCAAAATGGGCTCGTATTCCCTTTGTATAAAACAATGAAGCATCTTCTGTAATCCAGCCACGCAATGCAGCTTCAGCAAGAATAAAGTTTTGCTCAGCATAACCAATCAAAATATAAGGCTCGCCTGGCTCATAGTAAATGAATCGTTTATTAAACCCACAATATTCTCCAGACACATATTTAGCTCTAATATCCTCAATAGGATCCGAAACCTCTACTCCAACATAAGCGTCAAAATCACTTTCTACCTTCCCCTCCGCAAGTTTAGCTTTTGAAGGAGACGCAAAATAAAACATCCTATAATCGTTATTCTCTTGCAAAATATCCATCAACGTATTCGAAAGCATCGGATAGTCAAAGTGCTTATTATAGGCAATATTAAAAGGATACAACTGACCTGATTTACTTGAGAATACCAGTTGGAGATTATCTCCGTTCCCTTCCATTAAAAGACCACGTTGATAAACTTGTGCAAATTTTTGCTTTACATTAAGATCAGGATCTGATTCTTTTTTGGAAAGATTGATAAGTACCCTTAACTCAAAGGCATTAACAACCTTTCTCCACTTATTGACATTTCCTCCAAAAATAGGATCTCCTTCAAAATCTGAAGCGTTACCGAATAACTCAACAGAACGATCCAAATTGGTCAGCAAAGATTTAAAAATATCTTTCTGAGCATCGTATTTAGGGGTTAACAAATTCTCTTTACCTTTCAATATTTCGGAGTAGGGAATATCGCCCACGGCAATAGTCTGATTGTAAATCAAATAACTTTCCAAGAAAAGAGCTAATGCCTCATAGGCATTACGATCCCGTTCTTCGGCCAGTTCAGCCATAAGTCGATAGTTTCGCAATGTCGTAAAACTATCAAAACTCGCCCTTCCAAAGTTGTTATATTGATTTCCTCGCGAACCTTCACCCCACGCCAAATACTTGGGAAGAAATTGACTATCTACAAAACCTGCACCTGATGACGGTTTCATGATTCCCATAATAGCCCCGGTAGCTAAAAGTTTCGAGTTTACTTTCGTAGCTGAATCGCTATTGGTATTCAACTCATCGAATTTACTGCATGCGGCAAATAAGATTAAAGCTGCAAACCCAATTATTATTTTATTTAAATTCATAGTTTTAAAAAGATTAGAAATTAAGTTTCAAATTAAAACCAACATAGCGAATGGATGGAGAATTGATATTCTCAACGCCGACATCAGGATCTGAAAATTTAAAATCGCGGGTCCACATCAATAGATTTTGCCCCACTACTCCAATTGATGCTTGCTTCAAATTCAACTTTTCATAAAAAGTTGGTGGCAAAGCGTAACTAATGGCAATATTTCGCAACTTAACAAAGGTTTTATCCAGTAAATTTTGAGTCCGAACAGTTCCAATATAAGGATTTGTACGAGTCATATATGTCTCATAAGAAACCACTTTATCGTTCGGTTCATATACCCGATCATCCCGAATAATATTGCCATCGGCATCCCATTCGGCACTTCCTGAGACCACTTTAACTCCCTCTCCAATAAATGTTTTATTTCCATTGACCACCTCCTCATAACGATAATCATTATCACTATCAATGTGAGAACCCGAGTTCCACATGGCCTGATCAATTTGTGCATGAGCTAATCCTCCTACTTTTCCGTCAACACTTATATCAAGTGTCAAATTCTTGTACGAAACTTGCGTGCTCAAACCAAACATCCAGTCAGGAGCAGTATATCCTTGCAAACTTTCATATTGGTTAATTAATGGCATCCCATCATTTCCATGAATAATATTGCCATTAGGATCTCTTTGGTAGTCATAAGCACTTAACCAATCCCAACGTTTACCTTTTGCAACCCAACCTTTTTGCGTCGAATAAACCGGATCGATATTCGCGTAATAATAACGATCTCTTGCCCAGTTAAATGTCGCCTTCCAGTTTAGCTCTTTGCTTTTGATGATATCGCCGGACAAAATTACCTCGAACCCTTTACGCTCCTGTTCTTCATCAATATTAATAAGAGTATTGTAATAGCCTGTCGTCGAACTAATTCTTGCAGAACGAGAATTATTATAGTTGAGCTTGTTATAGTAGGTTACATCTAATCGCAACCGATTATTTAAGAAATGAGCAGCTGTTCCAATTTCATAGGAACGAGAAGTGGCTGGCGAAATAATCGCATCTTTTATCGAAGTTGGGGCGTAAGCTGCCGTCATGTTATTCCACACATCGGTACTGATGTTGAAAACCTGATTAATGGCATAAATACTCATGTCTTGCTTAGTCATTGTCCATGAGCCCCTAAGTTTCCAAAAATCAAAAAACTCAGGCATCGTAATGAATTCTGACAGAACCAAACTTGATGCCACTGAAGGATAAAAATACGAACGGGTTGATTCCGGCAAAGTTGAAGACCAGTCATTACGCCCGGTAACATCTAAGAAAACAGCACTTTTCCAAGAGGCAGAAAATTTTCCGTAGAATGAATTAACTTGCTTTTGTGAATACCATTTGCTGGTTTGGGCTGGATCCACAGAAGCATTCAAAGAATAATAACCGGGAACAATAATACCACCTTCCGTATTTGAACTCAGTCCATCATTCTTTAGGTAATAAATAGATCCGCCCAGCAAGCCATTAACATTAAAATCATTAAAGGTATAATCCCCCATTAGTATCAGATCGTTATTAATGCTGAAGTTATTATTTCTGGAAACACTATAGTATCCTTTTCGACCACCCCAACCAGCTGTCGCGCCGATAGGCGTCTTATATTCCGATTTACTAACGCCCATATCCATACCTGATCGAAGCGTCGCAGTCAGCCATGGCGCAATATCATAGGAAGTATTGATAAACCCATTAACTATATCATAATCATTGCCCGATGTAATTTCATGAGCTATGTAGTATGGGTTTTCGTACCAGGAGCGATCCATCCAGTTTGATAACTCGTCTTTTTTGTACCAATAATCCTTATAATCACGAATATCAAAATCGACACCCGACCAGATTAATAAATTGTACAAGTAGCCATTGCCTCCATAGCCGGTACCTCCTTTATTCGGATAAAACCGTTTATTATAGGTCAATCCGGCATCTGATTTAAACTTTCCAAATTTCATATCCCCACCTACAGAATATGTAATTTTATTAAGCTTTTCATTGGGCCATTGTCCCTTGTTATAAACGTGAGTTAAAGAAGTACGAAAACTTCCATATTTTCCCTTTTGTGTGACACTCACATTAGTATTGACAATGGAACTAAACTCCTGGAAATTTTTCAGGTTATTTTTTCCTTTAGCCACCAAGGGCTGTGTTTCCCATTCATAAGTAAATGGATTGTATTGTACCGCTTCACGACCAATATCCATTTTATCTCCCCATACATAACTACCTGCAAGGTATTTACCTCCCTGCCCGGTACTGTATGATGTTTGAACTTCCGGTTTACGCAAATAACCGGCATTAATCATGGTACTACTATTGATCTCGACCTGAAGACCTTCTTCCTTGCCACGCTTAGTCACAATCATGATCGCACCACTTCCTCCACGCGCACCATAAAGAGCAGAAGCTGTTGCTCCCTTCAAAACATCGATCGATTCAATGTCATCGGCAGCAATATCTCTTAATGAAAGGTTGTTATATGGAACTCCATCTACAACCAATAAAGGAGATTCTCCGCGCAATGAAATGGTAGGAGCACTATTGAATTCAGTACTATTAGCAACGTTTAAACCGGCAATTTTTCCCGTTAAACTAGTGGCAAAGTCAACACCTTTTACCTTGCTAACATTATCGCCCGAAACTTTTTGAACAGCATAACCTAAAGCTTTGGTTTCTTTTTTTATTCCCAGTGCCGTTACAACCACTTCATCGATGCCTATCTCGCTGGAACTTAACGTCACATCAACAGCACCATTCGAATCACCAATATTCACCTCCTTGGTCGTCATTCCAACAAACGAGAATACAAGCACAGCATCAGGATTAACCTCAAGAGTATACCGTCCCTCAAAATCAGTAATGGTACCATTTACAGTACCTTTCTCAAGAACAGTTACTCCAGGCAGAGACTCTCCTGCCTCCTCTGATACAGTACCAGTTACAACTCTCTTAGGAGACTGAGATTTCGTTTCCGGAGTAGCTTTTGCTTTTTTGGTAATATAGATTTGCCTTCCTGATATCACATAAGCATTCTCTGAATTTTTAAACAACTCATCGAGAATAGTCGTTATCTCTTGCTGATCGAATTGAGCCTCAACTTCCCGGTTAAGATCCAGAGCATTATCTTGATAGATAAAAACAAACTCTGTTTTCTGACTGATTTCTTTTAACACACTTTTTACCGTCTTCCCTGCGGCATTGACGGATATTGTTACCGTTTGCGAATAACTGTTTTCGCCGTAACCTAATTGTAACCCTAAAATAAGGCAGACCATTAACAATTTCATTCTGCGAATATTATTCCTTAATAGTGACCGCTTATTTAAGCCATTTGCATCTATTTTAATCATATATTTGTATAAGTAATAGATTTTAAAATTTACATTTTGAATCTCATTAAAAGCCGGACGATAATACCAGTATCGACCGGCTTATTTGTTTTTTATTCTTTCTGTCTTGTCATTTCCTCATAGGCAATTCGTTTTTATTCATTTAGATTTTAGGTTCGTATTTGTAATTTTCCATATCCTTTTATTTAAAAAGTCAATGCTTTTCAATTTTATATATTCCATTCTGATCCTTCGAATAAGTGAAAGCAACAATATGCTGCAAGCCGGAAAGTACTTCATCAAAATTGTCTTTAAGAGCCAGCTGTCCTGAAATGATTTCATCCAACGATTGATCTACCTCTAACGAAACACCAAAATAAATTTGAAGCGTTTTCACCACCTCAGAAAAAGGCCTGGAGTTCAAAACCATTATTCCTTTGGTCCAACTGGTATAGTCCTCAGCATTTACTGAAATCGTTTCGTCCAATACCCCTTTTTCATCAATTCGGACGAGTTGATTTGGGCTCATAATCCTCTTCTGCCGTCCAACTCCCTTGATCTCAACGCTTCCATGAGCAAGAACGACTGTGGCAAATTCTAATTCATCGTAAGTACAAACATTAAACGAAGTTCCTAACACTTCAATCTCAAACTGGGCAGGAGTTTCAACAATAAAAGGCTTTTCAGTATTTCTAGCTACTTCCAGATAAGCCTCTCCATCAACAAAAATTTTCCGCTTAACTCCTTTAAATTCTTTTGGAAAAATAACTCGTGTACCCGCATTGATCCAGATTTTCGTGCTATCCGATAACGTTAACATGGTACGTTTTCCACCGGGGACAATGATTTGGTTATATTTTTCTTCCATCCCCTTTGACGAGCTCTGGGTTGCTATTGCCTTGTTATTTACTGTGATCTTTCCATTTTCAGAGAAATTGACAACCGCCGTATCCTTATCAATTCGAATTTCATTGCTGTCAGAAACCATGAGAATGATATCTGAAGCTTGCTTTGGGATGGAAACCTCTGAAAAAACCATGTTTAGCTTCGTATCATCTTCAAACCGGCTTGCAGGTTCAATCCACACCATTAGCCCCACGAAAACAGCTGCTGCAGTAGTTAAGGAGGCATAAATTCGTGCCCGCCTCTGGCGCCTTTTAAAAGCTGCTGTTTGAATTATTTTATTCCACAAGTGCTTTTTCTCGTCAATGTCCGTAGTCGCTTCTTGCTTTTTCAGAAAGTCAACAATCTCATCAAATAAAGCCAAGGTATTTTTTTTCTTACTGGTCATACTTACTCATTCGTTTCTGTTAATACCTTGTCAATAGAAAAACCTACTCATGTTTCTGGGAAAATTTTAAACCTTTTTCTTTCTCATGGATCAACAGACGACAACGAAGACACAGAACAACCTCAGCTACAACTCCTATGAGATGATGCAACGCAACAAAAAAAGAATGCCTGTCGACAAACAGGCATCCCAAGTTATTTCAAAAAGTTTTTTATCAATCAAACAGAATTTAAAGACAATCAAATACTCCTACTATTCCCCTCTATGATTAATCCGCTAAATTTTTTACCTGACGAAATTCTTCTAATGAAATTTTGTTGTGCATAAGTGGAAAATTTTATTACATTTGCAGTCCGATTACGAAATGGTCTCTTGGCCGAGTGGCTAGGCAGCGGTCTGCAAAACCGCGTACGGCGGTTCGAATCCGCCAGAGACCTCCATAAAAAAGACCTTCTGAAATAACAGAAGGTCTTTTTTCATTTATCACACGCTCTTTCGATTTCCTTTAGCGCTCACTTTTAATTACGTGAGTATCTTATCCGCACCCCATTTAGTTTTATCTTGCCTGTTCTTCGGGCTTTAACTCTGAAGAAGAAAGCCTGTCCAGATATAAAATTGCATGTGGATGTTCCCGAAGTATTGTCGCTGGACATGCCGTAGATATCTCCTGATTTAGCGTATTAAACACCGCTTTGGCCTTTTGAATTCCCGGAACAACACAGCTAATTCTTTTAGCTCGCATAATCGCAGGAATTGTCAATGAAAGGGCCTCTTTAGGCACATCGCTCAAGGTTGGGAACCAGCCCTCGCCCAACTGCTGAAGCCGGCAGGCCTCATCCAATTCAACCACTTTTACCAGCTTCGGATCGTTAAAATCAGCCACCGGAGGATCATTAAAGGCAATGTGTCCATTTTCGCCAATCCCAATACAGGCAACATCAATCGAGTGCTCCCGAAGCAACTTTTCATAACGAGTCACTTCTGCATCCACATCCAGAGCATCCCCATTCAGATAATGCACCTCTCGGGGATTCACCTGCTCCAGAATACGCTCCTTCAAATATTTTCGAAAACTTGCAGGATGTGTTTCAGGAAGATCTTTGTACTCATCCAAATGAAACACAGTGATCTTTTGCCAGTCAATCTCCTGCTTTTGCAGATATTCCAAAAACTTAAACTGAGACGCTCCCGTTGCCAAAATCAGATTAGCAGAACCTCTCTGAGCAATCGCCTCTTGCAAAATTCCAGCAACAGATTTAGCGGCTGCCTGCCCAATGATATCATTTGTTTCAAACAATTTCACTTCAAGCTTATCGGCCTGAAAATTTATATTTTTCATGTTAATTCGATTTAAGATAAAGTAACGAAGGGATGCTAAAACAATTCAGCGATTGCAAACCAACTGGTTACAAAGGAGAAAAGTACGACGGCCAGAATTCCAACATTTTCCTTGAGTTTAGCATGATTCTTTCCCATCAATGCAGGACGATTGATCAATAACAAAATTGGAATAGCAACAGCCGGTAAAATAACAGCCTGAAAAGCCTGAGAGAACACCATTAAGGCGGGAGGTCGCTGCTCCAGGAAGATCGTTCCAAAAGCAAATATCATCGCCACAAAAATCAAGATACGAGATTGCGTCGATTTCGTATCTCGGGGCTTTCCTGAATAGTCGGCAATTAACCAGGGAGCAATTAACACAATTGGAAAAATTGTTGATAAACCAGCTCCAACAATTCCCAAAATCAGAACAAAAGCGGCCACATTCCCGCCAATTGGAGCAAACAGATGAATCATCTCAACTGTATTTTCCAACTTCAAGCCCATCACATGGAGCGTACCGGCTGCCACAGCCATAATCACCCCACTCAAAAACAACATCATTGACGCAGAAACAAAGGCATCTTTCTTTTCATCCTTGAGGTTATTAATTGTCCAGCCCTTCTCGGCAACGACTGAGCTTCGCATGATGAATACCGCAGCAGAACAGGTGGTACCAGCAATGGCTGCGACCAAACCCAACGCTCCGGGCGTATCCGGAATTCCGGGAACCAATCCTTCAGCCAAGGTTGAAAAATCAGGCCGAACCATAAAAAACACCACAATAAACGACAGCCCCATAAAAATTACAAAGACAGTCAGTGCTTTCTCGAAGGTTTTATACTGGCCAAACCACAACAACAAATACAAGCCCACAGCCAGCACCAAAATAATCCATCCACGCGACACCACCAGATCGTTAAACAACAGCCGAATGGCTTCCTGAACCAAATCAGCCACAATGCCCATCACGCCCATTAAAGCCAGTAATTCGCCAATGATTAGAGCTGCAAGAATATACAAAGCCAACACCCAGCCATACCGAAATTCATGCTTAATATTATACAAAGCTGTTTTGCCGGAAACCAGCGTCACCTTTCCGTAGGCAACCATCAAGATGAAGGTAAAAACACAGGACAGCACCAAGGCCCAAAAAAGCTCCATCCCAAACTCTGCCCCTGTTTTGGCCATGGTCGTCACACTTCCCGTACCAATATTATAGCCAATAAGAAACAAGCCCGGACCTACGGCAGCGAGGGCCAGTTTTATTCTATACCAAATTTTTTTATCCATTCTGTTTAGTTCGATTAGTTTTTTGTCACCAGAGCAGGTTCGATTTACTTTTGCTCGTAAACCAACTGCCCCTCAACATAGGTTTTCTGAATATCAATCCGGTAGTCATTCAAACTAAAAACAATCAGGTCAGCACGCTTACCCGGCTCTAAAACACCACGATCATTCAATCCATACAATTTGGCAGGATTAGTACTAGCCATTTGAACAGCTTGCGCCAACGTACAGCCCGTCACTTCCATGATGTGTCCAACTCCCTTGGTCATTGCTGAAGCCGATCCGTACAACACGTTTTGCGCCGGATACCGAAGCATTCCCTCTTCTGTCAGCTCGATTGTCTCCCCGGTTTGCGTCTTGTATATCCCCGGATCCAGGGCGGCATAACTTGTTACATCCGAAGTAATAATCGTTCGGTCAACTCCCTTGGTCAGGTAAAAAGTCTGGATTTCTTCAGGAAGCAAATGAAAACCATCGCAAATAATGCTGATCATAAAACGTTGATCAGCTAACTGCGACCAGAATGGATTCCGATGCCGATTAATCATATTCGCAGCACCATTTCCGAGGTGTGTTGCAATTTTAGCCCCACGATCAACGGCAGCTGTCACCACATCGGCCGGTGCATTATGATGCCCCAAAGCCACAACAATGCCCGCACGACTGCACTGACTCACAAAGTCAAGACCACCCTCCAACTCAGGCGCTAAAGTCACCTGCAGTATTTTATTATCCGCAGCCTCCGTCAGCTCTGTGAATCGTTTCCAATCAGGCAATTCAACAAACTTTTTAGGATGAGCTCCCCGATAGCCATCTTCGGGATTGATATAGGGGCCTTCCATATGAAAGCCAGGAATTGAGCCCAACAACTTCGGATCATCAGAAGCCTTTGCTAAAATCTTCAAATTCTTAATCAACAACTCATGATCATTCGTCGTCAAAGTTGGCAAATAAGTGGTCACCCCCTTTTTCCACAACTCCTGCGTGGCTTTTTCAACACTAGCAAAAGTCAAATCACTTCCTCCAAAAGAAAATGAAATGCCGGCAAAACCATTCACCTGGTTGTCGATAAAACCTGGTGCAATGTAAACAGCCGGAGCTCCCTCAGGCAGTTTCCCCAAACGAACAACCTCCTGAATCTTCCCATCCTCAAGCTGAATTTCCACCGGAGACTGGTCATAATAAAGCAAACCCACGATCTTATCGCCAGCCCAAGCACTATTTAAGGCAAAAAAGGCCAACAAAAAGAAGAGTACCTTCTTTGTTTTAATCTGATATTTATTTCGTTTCATCTTATTGGTTTTAAACGATTTTTCGATTTACCTCATCCCACTGAACCATCCGTTTTTCGACATAGGACTGATGAGCCATAATGCAAGCTACGCCTTCCTCATAAGCCATTTCGATATTGGCACTTGGCTCATTCCCGTTGCGAATGCAGTTAATCCATTCGCGAACATGAAGGTGAGTGACATCTATACGCCGTCCATTAACAGTCGTTGTGGTTAAACCACGCGAGGCATAATACCGCTCGCTTGCAGAACTCACGGCATCAATCTGTCCGGCATCCGGGTTAAAAGAAATCATCGGCGCTGACGGATCAATCACGCCTGACTGAATCCCTTCGGCATAGCGCGTCGAATTTCGATCGGCCGTAATAATGGCATTATTTCCCAACTCCATGGAACCGTCGTGCCCCATAAATACCCGACCACGACCACGGCTGGACGCCAAATTTCCGCTATACATCAGCGTAAGATCTTTATCCGGATATTCAAAAACGCAATGCAAAGAATCCGGCATCTCACGGTTATCCTTCCAGTAGTATATTCCACCAGACGACATTACTGACTTTGGAATCCCGATACGAAGCAACTGATTCACTGCATCAAATTCATGCGTAAACAACTGGCCAATCATTCCAGAGTCATAATCGAACCATTTGGTCCAATTATAATACCTATCCACACTGAAAGGGGCGTACGGCGCCTCTCCCAGCCATTGCTTCCAATCAATCGTCTGCTCATTGCCCGGCTTAGGATTTCCTTTGGCATCCAAATGCCTGATCCACGCACCACTCGCTGTATTCCGATTGGAGGTTGTCTCAACCAAGGTAATTTTCCCCAGCAGGTTTCGCTTAATAATTTCTTTGGCCTGCTTAAAAACAATACTCTGCGTGATTTGGTGCCCCAGCTGAAAAACAACACCCGATTGCTTAACGGTTTCATACAGTTCATTCAGCTCATCTTCTTTCAAAGCAACACTTTTTTCGCAATAAATATGTTTTCCTGCTTTTGCGGCATCAATGGCAATTCGTGCATGATGATGATCCGGCGTAGCGATCAAAACAGCGTCAATTGAATCGTCTGCCAACATTTCGTGATAAGTTCGGTAGCGTTTTACCCGCAAAGCGGCAGCACCATCACCACCAGGCCTGGCCTTATTACTTGCAGTATCAATCCCGTTTTGAGCATGCTCATCAAACACATCACAGATTCCGGTAATGGCCACATTCAGATATTCCTGCTGCAGCCAGTCATTCAACAGCTTTCGTTTTTTCCAACTTTCCGTATCTGTGGGATGCATAAATCCCAAGGCATGAGAAAGCTGCCGGGCACGAGTTCCAAAGCCAATAAATCCAAGCCGAATAAGATCGCCCGAAGGCTTTGCATTTCCATAATCCATTTTCGGAAACTCAATATCATCAAGCCCAAGTTCGCGAACAATCTGCTTGCGTTTATCGGCTTCGTAGTTAGTCTTTCTCAAAATCTCAAAGCCCAACAATCCAGCCACCGGAACACCCGCCAATGCTTTTAAAACCGCTCGGCGTTTCATTCCCTCAGGCCGTTGATTTTCACTGGAAGTATTGGTCTTTTCCTGCTTGTTTTTTTCGGTCATTTCACACCTCCATTTCTTTTTATTTTCAACCGTTGAATTATGGCATCCAGCCCAACAACCGCACTTGTAGGAAATACGGCCAGCACAACCAAAGCAATTGATTCAAGCAGGGTTTTATCGACAATCAGGTTGTTGCCATCCACAGGTCGCGCGTATTCCACTCCAATCAAAGGCGGGCAAGTGAGATAATAAGTGAAAACCAAGATTGCACCTGCCCATGCGGCGGTTCGAGCACAAATTCCGAGGAGCAGACCAACTCCAATCGCGATCAATCCCCAGGTGTTTAAGAAGTCCACAGTTGATAAAACAGTCGGATGAGAAGTTACCCAGCCGGCAAAACCGGACATTATTCCTTGTGCCTGCTGTAGAAAACCAAGAGACGACCAATCAGGATTTAGCAACTTGGCAATTCCTTCGTAGAGAATATGCCAGCCAATCAGCCATCTCAACAAGACCAAAGAATAGGTTTGCAGTTTCGTATAGTTAGTTTCGTATTTCATTTCATTAAATCAGGTTTTGCTTAATCAAAGCTTCATTTCCCAACCTTTCTCATAACGTCGTGACCACAATTTCTCAGCGTCCCGATCTTTTAGAATATGACCGTTTTGAGGATCAATATCCAACGAATGACCAACTCGTTGGGCAATGTTTCCAAGCTGAACCAACAAGGTACTCTTGTGTCCTGAGTCGATATCAGAATGAAGTTGAGCTCCTTTTAAAATGCCGTCGAAGAAATTCTGAATATGAAGCGCATCCAACTGCTGAGCAGGACTAGCCGCATTACGAGGATCAATTTTATCTTTATCCACGACCTTCTTCAATTCTTTTCCACTCACATCAAACAAGGTATAACCATTTCCACCGGTAATCAGCAGCGAACCTTTATCTCCAAAGAACTGAGCACCAACCGAACTTCCTTCAATCGAACGGGCATTACAGCTTCGGCCTTCCCAAGTCATTGTAAATCCGCCCGGGAAATCAAGACTAATCACCTGCGTATCGGGAGTTTCCCAATCATCCTGATAATGAAAACGACCACCGTTGGAGCTCACCCGGGTTGGATAATCCACTTCCATTCCCCAGCGCAAAAGGTCAACCATATGCGTCCCGTTGTTCAGTGCTTCACCCGTTCCCCAATGCCAGAACCAGTGCCAATTGTAATGCACATAATTATCTTTGAATGCCTTCCGCGGAGCTGGTCCTTGCCACAAATCCCAATTCAACCAATCAGGAACTGCCGCTTCTTTTCCAATCCCAATCGGACCTCTCTTATTAGTGTACCAGCTTTTCCCAAAATACGGCTTACCAATTGCTCCGGACTGTATTTCCTTGATTGCCTCAACAACATTGGGCCACGAGCGTCGCTGATTTCCCATCTGCAACACTTGTCCGTATTTTGCGGCAGCCTGCACCAATATCTCGCCCTCTTCAGGACTATGACTACATGGCTTTTCCAGGTAAACATGCTTGCCCGCCTTCATGGCCAATAAAGCTGCTGGCGCGTGCCAATGGTCAGGCGTGGCAACCACGATTGCATCCATATCTTTCGCTTCCAAGGCATTTCGGAAATCGGGCATGCCCTTTGGTTTTGAACCGGTAATTTTTGCAACAGCATTAATACACTTTGCCGCAGCTCGCGTATCCACATCGCTCACATAAACCAGATTGCAGTTTTTCTGCATGGCAAAATTTTGCGCCAGCGCATTTCCCCGGGAATTAACCCCCATTACGCCAACATTGATGCGCTCATTCGCCCCAGCAATATTACGATAACTACGAGCACTAAACCCAGGCAACACACCTCCAATTGTTAAGGCTGCCGTTCCTAAAACTGTTTTTCGGATAAAATCTCTTCTATTATTTTCCATGATCTATTTCTTTTTTATTAAAACCGGATTGCTTTTTTACTTTCTTTTTCAGCCTTTTTAACCACTGCCTCGACCGACACCGGAATGCCGCCTTTCTTCTTACTTAAATCAGCAGCTTCCATAAAAGCCAAAATCTCCAAGGTTTCGGCTGGTTGAACCGGCACTTCCCCTGTTTCAAAAAAGTGAATGATATCCTCTAAAAGCGGATTGTAGCCATTATAGGAGCCGAGCTTAACAATGCTTTTCTCTCCAAAGATGGTTCCACCATAATCTCCTTTTCCGGCACGCAATCCTCTAAAAGAACCAATTCGTCCATCTTTCCAGGTTCCAACAGCCACATCGGTATCTTCAGTTGTTATGCGTACAACCGTTTGACAACCTACTCCCATTGCCGTAAAAAGCGTCTCTACACCATGAATCCCATACCAGAAGAAATCCGGATGACTGGGCTCTGTCTTGCATGGGCTGTATGCTTCAGCGCCCAATACTTTTCCGGCAGCACCACTTTTAACGTCGTCCATCCCTTTAATGTAGCGTAAAGAAGAAGCAGAAAAAGTAGGCACGCCATAATGACGAGATGCCTCGAAAATAGCCATTGCATCAGCCAGGGAAGCTGCCATTGGCTTGTCAATAAACATGCGCTTTCCTGCTTTTAAAACAGGAAGTGCCTGCTCCAAGTGCCTGCGTCCATCGTTAGTTTCCAAAAGCACCACATCCACTTTTGTCAAAAGTTCATCCACAGAACCAACAATCTCCACCCCATAGGTTTGAATTTGCTCGGTATAGCCTTCAATCCGATCGACAGAGGATTGAATATCCAAACTGCCTTTGGGATAGGCAGCCACAACTTTATACCCTTTAAATTGTCTGCCGGCATCAGCGCCATTCAATGCCTTGGTAAACGCAATACTGTGAGAAGTATCCAAGCCGATAATTCCCACTCTCTTGCCCTGAGCTCCAGAATTTCCTGCCATTGCATAGCTAGTCAACCCAAGCCCAACTCCTGCCAAAGTTGTTGTTTTAATAAAGTTTCGTCGGTTTATCATATTTTATTGATTTAGTTTTTATCGCGTTAGTTATTAGCTTCAAAGAGTTTTATCTTCAAACAAAAATAGAAAATAAAAACATTTACACAATCGTTTGTTTAAATTCATTCAAATGTTTTACAATATCTTTATCCATCAAATTTTTAGGACAGTTGACCTTTTCAATGTTTGATTTAAAAATTAAACAAACACACAAATGTCACTAATAGAAGAAATTAAAAACGAACAAAGACATATTTACGGCTGATAATTGGTCGATTATTCTTTATTCCGAATTAGTCAACTCAGACTAAAACAAACGATTGCGTAATATCATTCATTTAATCCTCTAAAAACATTTATTGCTCAACACTTAATTTGATTGAGTTTTCATGGTCGATTCTCGCACAACCAAGTCATTTCGTATGGTAATGGTTTCAGAGGCAACGGTCTCTTGTTTCTCATCAATCTGCCGAATTAATAAGCGCGCAGCAGCTTGTCCCATCTCAAATGCATGATCATCAATGGTGGTTAACGCTGGGCTGACAATCAATGAGGTCGGTGTATTACTAAAGCCAACAACGGCAATATCCTCAGGTACTTTTTTCCCTTGCTTCGTAATTGTTTGAATGGCACTGATTGCACTTGTATCATTGGAACAAAAAATCCCATCAAGCGCTGCATCGCTTTCCAAAAAATGAGCAACGGCCTGCTCCCCTTCCATGCGACTCAAATCCTCGGTATAGTAGATCAATTCCTCAGACTGCTCCAATTGGTGCTTCCGAAGGGCCTCTTGATAACCTCGAAGTCGATCTCGAAAAATGGCGACCTTCTGATTTCCGGCAATATGAGCAATTCGCTTGCAACCAATTGAAATGAGATGCTCCGTTGCCTTCATCGCCGCACCGAAATCATCAATGATCACTTTATGCGTTTCGATTTCCTCACACACCCGATCAAAAAAGACCAAGGGAACATTGTTGTCTTTAAAAACAGCCAAATGGTCATAATTATCGGTTTCCATTGCCAAACAAGCAATTACCCCATCAGCCTGACTGGAGAGCAACATTCGGGCATTCTCCTTCTCCCGCTCATAAGAGTTATTTGACTGAAAAATAATCACATAATAACCGGCCTTGCTCGCCACCTCTTCAATTCCGGCAATTGCTGATGACTGGAAATAACGATCAATCCGCGGAATAATAACTCCAATCAGGTTTGTTCTATTCCGACGAAGGTTTGAAGCCACCGAATTTGGATAGTATCCCAGCTTTTTGGCTAATTTATGAACCTCAGCAGTTCGCTTTTTACCAATGCTCGGATGGTTTTGCAACGCTCTGGAAATCGTAGAAGGCGAAACCCCTAAGCGCTCAGCCATCTCTTTTATGCTCACTTTTGATTTTCTCATAGCCAAATAAACTCTGGAATCTTATAGACTTTAATTTATGAAGTTAACCCACAAAGTAACAAGAAAAATCAACATCTTTTAAATAATCGATTTTATCCGGAGCTTGGACTGAGAATAACTCATATCCTCTCCTTGCATTCTACCTGTCGTTCTTCTTAAATAAAACTTTTGAGCCTCTTCAACAACTAGTTCTTCTTTCAAAGTATATGTTAATACATCGGCTTTCAAGCTGGAACATTAAGAGGATAAGCTCCACTTAATATTCCAGCCTGGATATTCTATTTATTCTAATAGCCAGGATTTTGAGGAAATTCTGCATCAACATTCAAGTCAATCTGACTTTGCGGAATTGGCCACAACTTATTATGATCTTGGATTCTGGCCCCTGGGAAAATGGGATTACTATTATATTTTCTTGTTCTTTCCACTAACTTCCCCATTCTTCTTAAAATGATATGACGCCAGTGCTCACACCAAAGCTCTCTTGCATATTCATCCAAGATATAATCGTAGGTTACACTTTCTGCTGAAACTGCGGAAGCATTAGATCTACTTCTAATTTTATTGATATCATCTGCCGCAAGATCTGCACGGTCAATCCCTAGATAAGCCTCGGCTCGCACAAGAAGTGTCTCTGCAAATCGCAAAGCATATGCATCTTTATGGGTTATCCCCCCCCCTGCTCGATGTGGTTGTTCAAAGTAATTACAAGCATCACCAAACTTACTGTGCCATGGAAATATGTATTGATTTGTATCTCTCAGAGCATCCCTTGCACCATCTTCATATAAGCTAAAATCTATTTTTTGCTTATCGAACGAAGAAGCCGGATTATCAAAGTAGAAATTCCTTTTGATGTTATGCTCCGCATTTCTCAAATCATTATCCCAATCGCTTGCCCAAATATCATAATAAGAATAATTGGTTCCTCGCATCGTAGCTACAGGCCTACTTAGTGTATCATTGTAGCCTGTGTATTTGCCTTCGTACATAATTCCTAAGAAGGCAGGATATCCATCTGGAGTATTCCCCATCCTGAAATATGAAGGGCCAAAAATATAACCACTGCCATTCCTTGAACCTCCTGTCAAAAACGGTTCAACCTGAATAACCCACATCGCCTCTTTATTTTCTGCCAAGTTGTGATTTCCAAAGCCATAAAGATCATAGAAGGGATCGCCAGCTCCAAATACATCATTATCAAGCCTTGTTCCAAAACGCTCAGTCATTAGATCATAGTCATAATCATCAATAGCATGAGTAGCTGCTTCTACTGCCAATTGTGGGTTTCTTTGTTCCAGGTAAGTTTCGGCTAAATAGTGCCACGCAACTCCTTGAGTTATTCGTCCTGGAGCAGCTTCGCTTCCAGGGGTTGGCAAATGCTCGGTTCCAAATTTGAAATCGTCTTCCATTAGCTTATGAATTTTAGCCACTGGATCCCTTACAAAATCAGCCCTAGCTGATTTTACAGGCTCTTCTAGAAGCGGAATATCTCCATAAGTTGAGACTAACGAGCGATATGCCCAAGCTCGAAAAAATCGAGCTTCTGCCAAGTAAACGTTCCGTGGTTCACTCGAAAACACCTCCTCTTCAGCTTTTTCAATACTCTCAATAAGTAAATTTGCCCGAGCAATTATTCGGAAACCAGTGTTCCAATAGTCTTCTACCTCCTTTGATGAAGGGGTCAAATAAGTGACATAATCGACTAAATAACGGTTTGTTCCCGGGTCTTCACCAAAATACCCTAGATCAGCTCCCAGCCCACGATAAGTAAGCATAGTTGTAAATCGAGTCATGGCATAAAAAGCCTCGCGCACTTCAGTATGTAGCCCAGAGATTCCCTGTCGAATTCCATCCTCTGTTAAATACGAGTTTTCAGGAGTCAAAAAGCTTAGCGGATTTTCCTCAAGAACGTCTTCGTTACAAGAAGAAAAGAGAAACAGAATAGCCATAAACCATCCGCCTATTTTTTTCATTTCAATTGTATATTTTTTCATTTCAATCATTTTTTAGGTTTAATCATTGATTTCAATCAAAAATCATAAACTGAACCGGACTCCTACCGTAATATTACGCATCACGGGGAAATTACTGATCCCACTTTCTGGATCCCAACCTTCCCACTTCGTCCAGGTATAAGGATTCTTACTGGAAATATAGACCTGACAATTCTTCATACCTAAACGTCCTAAAGTCTCTTTACTAAAAGAGTAAGCTAGAGAGACATCCTGTAATCGGACAAAACTCCGACTTTGATAGATACCACTCTGTTGAGCAGGGCTATTATATATTCCGGTTGCATTATTTACCCCATTATCAGGAGTCCAATATGGGCGTACAGCTGTTTGATTTTTTCGAAGCACATCATCAGCAACCCAATCAACATTTGTAGCACTTGCATTATCTTCTAAATAATACTTATCTCCTCCTTGTATCGAATTAATTAAAAAAGAAAAAGAAAAGTTTTTATACACAAAGCTGTTACTAATACTAAAACGGTAGCTTGGAGATTTATAACCTATGATTTTTCTGTCATTGGATGGGTCAATGGCATTATCATCATTCTGATCGACATAACGGAACTGCCCAGGATACCAACCATCCAAAATCTCTCCTCGATAGAGTTCCTCTTCAGTCCACACGCCTCCAGCCATCTCATAATCATAAATTGCGCCAATAGACTCTCCTACAAACCAAGAGTTCCCAATATCCATATCCTCCTCATCGCCATATAGTTTCGTAATCTTATCTCGATTCAAAGAGAATGTGAAATTCGTCTCCCAACGAAGGTCCCGATCTAGGTTTAAAGAACGTAACTCAATCTCAATTCCTTTATTTTCAATTCCCCCAATATTGGCCCAAACGCTATTAAAGCCAGAACTCCGAGGCAAACCTCTCGTAACCAAAACATCATTCGTAACTGCCTTGTAAACATCAACTGAACCTGTTATTTTCTGATCTAAAATACCCCAATCAACACCAAGGTTCAACGAGTTGGTTTTTTCCCAACGAAGATCTTGATTGCTCAAAGTGGTAGGATACATTGCGACAGCTGTTTCAGCTCCATAGATGTAGTAATTTGTTCCCATTCTTGCTAAACTTGCATACCGTCCAATTCCTTGGTTTCCATTCACACCATATGAAGTTCTCAATTTCAAATAGGTTTGATCAAAACGTTCCTTCCAAAAAGGTTCTTCTGACATAACCCAAGCCAGAGAAACCGAAGGAAACGTTGCCCACTTATTATCGGCCCCAAATCCGGAAAACCCGTCTTTTCGTATAGTTCCAGTGATCATGTACCGAGATTTATAGCTGTAATTTAAGCGCGCCATATAAGAGATACTGCTTTCTTCCCAAGCCGAGGAGCCTACATCATAAATTGTTCCGAGCCCCATATTATTATAACCTAAAAGTTCATTCTCAAACTGACTTGACTCAAGGCTCGAAGCACTTCCCTTTCGGTTTTCCCGACTAACCAGGAAAGTTGAATTTATCCGATGATCATTGAAATCTCTTTGGTAAGTGATAATATTATTTACAATCCAGTCTCTTCCTTCAGTTGGTTCTTTAACTGCCCTTCCTTTGTTGGTGGCACCACCTGTCGTCGTTGCCGGATAAAAAGTATTATTATTCCGATTGTTGTAACGATGTGAATAATTTAATTCGTTAGTCAACCCTTTCACCCATGGAATGGATATTTTGGCCCGAACTGTCAGATTTAATTCATTGCGCACATCTTCATTATCAATTTCTAAATATTGAAGCGGATATGGCATATACTGCTCTTGTGTCAAATACATATCAAAAGTAGGCTTTCCAATATAGTTGTTAGCCAACGGGCTCGCGACACGAGCATCAGCCAGACTTGCCGGGACTCTTGAATAATCTAAATAAGAATAAGAAGTAACAAGATTCAATGTCAACCAATCAGTCACTTCGCTCTCCAAATTATTATGAAAGGTAAATCGGCTAAATTTATCATTCAACTGAATTCCTTCTTCTTCTGCCATTGATGCTGATAAGTAGTAATTGACTTTATCAGTAGCTCTTCCAGACAAGCTTAGGTTGTAATTCTGAATAGGAGCAATTTGTAGAACTTCATCCACCCAATTGATTGAATTTCCTGCCATGTAATTATCTCTTTCTTCCTGGGTGCGCAGTCGCTGAGCGACAACCTCACGACTCATTACATCTGGCCTTACTGGCTTCCCTGAACTACTTGTCGGATTAGTTCGATACCAACTATACAGTTCCTGTTGATAATAATAATCAACCAACCGAATGGCATACTGTTCCCCATCCATCACTTTCATGGGATTATTTGTCATATCCTGATACCCGTAATACATACTGAAGGAGAGTACGGGTTTATCTGTTTTTCCTTTTTTGGTTGTGATAAGAATTACCCCATTAGCAGATCTTGATCCATAAACAGCTGCAGCACTCGCATCCTTTAAAACGTCAATTGATTCTACATCGCTAATGTTAATAGATGCCATTGATCCATTGTAAATGATACCATCTACAACAATCAAAGGACTTGAACTCGCGGACAAAGATGTTTGTCCGCGAATTGAAAAGGCCGGCTGTCCCCCAGCTCCACCCCGCGCTTCAATATTAACACCAGCAGAACTACCAGAAAGCGTTTCCAATAGATTCATGCTCGCCTGATTCTCTTTATCATCCATTGATATTCGTTTGACAGAGCCGGTCAAATCACTTTTTTTCATGGTTCCATATCCAATTGCAACAACTTCGTCTAGACCAATAGCCTCATCTGTCATTTTAATTGAAATTTGGCGCCGATCAATAACGGTGAATTCAACAGTTTTCATCCCAATAAAAGAGAATTGCAATACGGTATTTTGAGGGATATCCATAAGCCTAAAACCACCATCTGTATCAGTTACTGTTCCTTTAGAAGTTCCTTTTACTAATACAGCGACACCGGGCAAAGGAAGGCCTTCCATATCTGTCACTTGTCCGGAAACACTTGTTGCATCTTGTTTTACTTGGCGAAAACTTTTTTGCCCATTTCGCGAGATTACAATGATCCGATCCATTATTTTGTAGGAATACAAATCCTTATCCAGAATCTCGTCCATTACGTTCTCTATTCTGGTTCCTTCAATCACCAAAGAGTACCTCTCTTCCAAGTTAAGTTCATCTGCTTTAAACAGAAAGCCATATTCTGTTAAGCGCTCTATCTCTTCCAATACCTCAATAATTGAAGCATTACTAACATTTAAGTCAAATCGAACATTTTGAGAGTAGCTTGTGGCTGCCATACTCATTACGGAGAGAAACAAGAGCAAGGTTGTCAGTTTCATAATCACTAATAATTTTACTATTCCAAGCCTTTCACAGGCTCGGAAAAACCGTTTTTTCTTCATAGTTTTGTTTGATTTTTGTTAATAAACAGGTTATGGTGACCCGCTAAAATTACCATAGCCCAAAAAATTCAAAATCATACCGAGATGTTTGCGCATCTCGGTATTTCTAGTTCAGGTTAATTGGTTTATTCCATAGGCATATTAAAATAGTTGCTGTACTTATCTCCTTTATTTGGGTTTAGTATAGGATGATCACATCTGCCTTTTCAACATTCTCAATAATCTTATAATCAAAATCAGTTGCTGCTTTTAGTACTTTCAGTACATGTTGAGCTGTCGTGGTCTTTTTAATATTTCCAGTAAAACGATAATCGCGCAAGGCTTCATTCTCAAACTTGAATTCGACCCCATACCACCGGCTTAGTTCATTAAAAATATCTTCCAAACGCTCATCTCTGATTACAAATTTGCCGTCGCGCCATGCTGATAAAACATGAGAGGAGAGCGATCTTAACTCCATCCGGTTTTCCTCTTTCAGATACAATGCACTTTCTCCCGGAGTCAAACTCAAAATCCGACTTCCTTCATTCGATAAAATATCAGCTTCACCCTCAACAAGCGATGTTTCAATAAAATTATCCTCCGGGTAAGCTTTTATATTGAAGGTTGTTCCCAAGTCGCGTACGATGAGCTTACCAGTTTTTACAATAAATGGAAAATCTTCACGATGGGCAATCTGGAAGTAAGCTTCTCCAATCAGTGTTGCTTGGCGTTCCTTCTTTTTATGGTTCTCCCGAAAGCTTAATTTTGAGTCAGAATTCAACCAGATTTTGGTTCCATCAGCTAATTCAATGACACTGACACTCCCTTTCGTTGCCATAAATCGCTGTGTTTGAGAATACTTATTCTCAAGATTTCCTTGTGAAATGAAATAACCAACTGCCCCACTAAGCCCAATCACCACAATTAAAATGGCAGCATACCTGAAAGCAACTTTGAGAGTCGTGTTAAGAACCTTTTTTCTTCCTTTTTTCACCTTCCGCCAAATCTCATTGAATTCAGCGCCCTCATCAATTTTCGTATTCTTAATTGAAGTTCTTAACCATAAGCTTTTTAATTCCATGAAAAGTTCTTCCTGCTTCTTATCTTGCGACAACTGCTTGTAGAAAACTTCCTTCTCTTCGTCTGATGCCTCACCTGTAAGTATATGTAGTAATAAATCTTCGCTCATTTCATGCTTCTTTATGAATGAACAAACAAGAATACTGTTACCCTAATGAAAAAATGAATAATTTCTGAAAAAATATAAATGAAGAAAGTTGTTAATCCAGGAAATTGGTCAATATCATGATCAGAGGGAGGTAGTCTTTCAATTCCTTGCGTAGAATTCTTAACGCTTTGGTTAAGTGGGCTTCAACGGTTTTCAAAGTTACGCCAAGCTTCGCCGCAATTTCTTTATTCTTTAAATCTTCGAAGCGACTCATTTTAAAAACTGCACGACAATGTTCCGGTAGGTTTTCGATGGCACGATCAATATTTTCTTTTAACTCCTCAAATTCCAGGTAACTCCCCGATACCTTCATCAAACTTTCATACTGATAATGAATTTCCATCCATTTTATTTGCTCATGATGCTTTAATAAAATCTGACGTCGCTTGAGAATATTTAAGCTGTTATTTTTAACTAAGGTGAATAAGAAGTTTTTTAGATTTGAATCCTGATCGATTTCCTTTCGGACTTCCCACAACTTTACAAATGCCTCTTGAACAACTCCTTTAGCTTCCGCCGTATCTCCCAGATAGTATTTACTTAAATGGCAAAGAGGTTGATAATATTTATCGTAAACCTCCCGGAAGCTGCTTTTTTGCTCCTTCGATAAAGAAAATAGTTGCTCGTGCATAGCGATAGATGAGTAATCAAAGATAAAAAAAACGCGCTGCGAAACAAGTAGTTGTCAAGTATATTCAAACACTCTGCTTGACTAAAATACAATCCAACCCTAAAAATAATCCGCGATACAATCATACCTTATTCACTTTGTCCAACTTAGAAAAGTCTCTTCAATGGCATCCGCATCTAATAAGCATAAAAAACTTTTTTACCGCGAATTTCAAAAGAAAGACTTTACCTGGAAACGTGGCAAGCACATTTCAACAAGTAAAGTCTCTCTCAAACTGGTTAGCAACCCTATTCTTGCTAACCTTCAATCATGATCTGGACCTAAATCCCTATTCTACAGGTATCATCTCTTTTTTCAGTTTGGCATGATGCCTGGCAATTTCAGAATTCTTAGTCAAATCCCAAATGGATACATCCATATCCCGTAGCGCCAGAATAGCAGTAATCCAGCCTTGTGTCCAGCCCGTTTCAATGGCCCAGGCTCCCCAGCCAAGGTCAGCATTTGAGCCACATTGCTCAAAACGCTGGTAGTCAAAAGCACGCATCCAGCCACCATCCAACTCCGGAAGGTTATTCGATTTTACCTGAATACGGCACAAAAATTCAGCAAGCTTGTCGGTGGCCTTTTTAACCTCAGCATCGTCGGTCGCATAACACGCTTCATGCAAACCTAAAAATGCAAAGTTGGTTGTATACAGCAAATCACTCACCGGATCACCATTTTGAGCAATCAGCGAGGCTTCATTGGTTCCATAAGCTTCATTGGATTGAGGCGGCGGATAATTTCCCATTTCAATAGCCCCCAATTCTTCCTGAATTGCTCCACACTCATCCTGTAACTCCAGAAAATCATTGACTACAGTTAACAACATCGCTCGGTTGGCGTCCGTGTTTTCAACGCGAACCAACCAAGCCAAAGGCAAAATCATTCGTGCCCGTTCCTGCGCCAACCCATTGGTCCACGTCCAGCCATCAGGATAATGTTCCATCATAATCTGAATCCCATTTTTTGCCCGCTTCAGAAAGATATCATCTCCAGTTTTATCGTAAGCCCACAAATAGCAAGCCCACAAATAACTCTCAAAATGCGGAGCCAAGTGGACAATCTCCTGATCGAAATAATGCCTCCATCCATTCTTCTCAAAGTGAGGTAAATCAATCCGGCTACCTCTAAACCCATTTTGCCCTGTTGTGCGAGCCAGTGCCAATAATGACTTCATCAGAATTTCATCCCAATGATCCGATCCGGTAAGTGCTGCAGTTGTCCAGGCTCCAAGAAAAAAGCGAGCATTATCATCGCCATAGCTAGCCTTGTACCACACGTAATTGCTAATTCCCCAAGGAATTAATCCATAAGCTCCATGATCAGGATCAGCATACTCATTCTTTGTGGCTATTGAATTTAAAAGATAATAGTCCAACAGGTTACGCGCAATTTGCAAATATTCGTCATTTTCTAAAGCTTTACCTGCAGTTGCAAAAGCCATGGCTGTTTCGCTAATGCAATCACCGCGCTCCATAATACCAATCGGCTGGTTGCCATTTTCATCAATCTCAGAAAAGATACACTCGAATACCCCGCTAGATCCTTCTCCCGCAGGAATATCTTCGCTCCAGGCCAATCGTTCGATGCCTGAATCGACCATTTTTCGTAAGGTATCTTTATAAGATGCAGGGATAAGCATTCGAGCATTTTTGTACCATTCCACACCACGAGAAAAGCTTTCCTTCTCATAATCGGCAGGCATGGGCTCTTCTTTCGCATAAGTTGCTCCAACAACCGGCTCCCAACTCAAATCTTCCAATTCAATACCTGGCATAACAAACTCAAGTATGTTTTGCCACACCGCTCCCCACTCTTTAGATGGGGCATAGCGCCCGGAAACAAAACCACTCAAGTTCGTAGTTGACAATAAGATCGGCCAGTCATTCATTTCCAGAAGTAATGGATATTGTTTTTCAGGTAAGCCAAAAATTGCCAAATCGAAACCAGCAACTTTTGCAGCGACCATATGCACCTTTGAGCGTTTAGGATCCACATTCAGGTAATGAAGCCCGTTCAGACCCAAAATGGCTAAACTATCAGGATAGCCATTGAAAAAGGTTGAATTGACGACGACACGCTCTTTATTAGACTGCTCAATCCCTCCGATAGCCCGATCAGGCAGAGATGATGGAAATTCCAAATAGGCCCGGACTCCTTTCTCCTTTAGCAAGTCATAAAAGTTGTCGCCCAATTCTTCAGGCTTGTTTGGATAATGTGAAGATAAGACTAAAAGTGCATCACCGGTTTGAGCTTTCTGAATGGCCTGCTCAGGCGAATCATGAAAAGTTAGCTGGATATTTTTATGTGTTTTCAGAATGTTAATCAAGTCATTGTTCGCAGTACCACTAACATGGACTACATGTTTGACTCCGCCGCAAGACATCAGCAGTAAAGCCAACACCACCACAATCATACTTTTCGTTCGATTTGTTCTTCTTTTAATTGGTTTGTTGATTTAGGTTATTTTATCTTTTCAATACTATGTTTTTTCAAAACAACTGGATAAACATCACTTTCGATGGCTCTTTTCCCCAGCATAAAAGTGCGACAGGTATGGAATCATCCAGGCATGCTTTTCCCAAACTACCTATAACATCGTAGTTATCGTCCAATTGCCCTTAAATTAAATGGATTAGTTATTGATTATTTTCGTTCATGAAGGGAACAACGTACTCACCATTTTTTCTTCCTTCTCCGTATATTTTGATCTTTTACACTAAAAAAACTTCCTTTTTCAAAGATAAAAATATGCTTTAAATTATTACGATAAACAGCCAAATTCAACCTACCAGGCTACCCTTTTGAACAGAGAATAGATATATGCCCAATGCTACGGCAAGGTTGCTTGCATCCATAAGTCCTTTACTTTGCGGGGAGGCACATCAAGGATAAGAAATCTTCGGTCACCGACAGGAACAATCGCCCCTTCACCTTCCTGGTTCAAATTCATCTCAACACCCGGCTGTTTCAACAACTGTATTTTTCCTGCTGCTATGGGAAGATGAAGACGAGCTTCTCCACGAACATGCCAGTAAACCACCCACGTTTTTCCATCACGCCGAAACCAAAAGGCACGAAGATCCTCTGACATCCCATCCAATTGTTGGTATGGGATTAACTCAAACTTTTCGTCTTCATTTTTTAACAAAATATGCTCCTGATCCGGATTTTTTAGTTCCTCTTTTTGCTCCTTCGTAAGTAAATCATTGATGCGTACTTCTTCCCAATTTCTGACAACCGCCAAATTATCAGCTGTTCGGGGGTGTTTTTCCAGTTCCTGCAATTTTCCCATCAAGGCAATCGGGCAATCCCAGGCAGCAGCTCTACTGCAAATGTATTCATACATATCGGGTTGCATACCAGTGGAAGAGCTATCCGGAGCCAGGTAATCGTTCCACCCAAAATTGATTGAAGTAAAGTCCTGAGCGGTATATTCCGCGGCATACATCGGATACTTCTGTGTAGCTTCCCGAATGTATTCTGGCTGGAATAAATCAAAAGCATTTCCCCGGGTAATCATGTGCCAGCTGAAATGTGATTTGGTTGCTCCCTCAGAGCAAACAGGATCCGGATTCAAATTGTTGTAAACTTCCAGTTGTGCCTTTGGAACATTGTACCAATAAGGAGGATGAACATCTTCAGCCCCATCAAAATAAATAAACTCAAAACCTGCCTCTTGACAAATCCTGCCAATTCGTTCTCCAACTTCATTTTGGATATTGGTCTTCTGATCGAAGCGTATAAACAAAGGCCAGGTATCAACGTCAAGCAAGCCAAACTTAAAGCCTTTTTCAACAGCTTTTACAGTGGTCCCTAACTCTCCTCGCCGGCATCCTGTAAACTGATAAGGTGGCTGGGTCGTATAGCCCGAATAGCTAACTAATTCATTCCCTATTTTTAAAAGTCTTCTCCCATTTTCCATGGTGCAACCTTCAGGGTTTTCTTCCACCTGAATTGTTGAAGCCTCCACTCCAATTGAATCAGCCAAGGTAAATATCCTTCTTAAATTAAGCCGTGCATCAGGAACCGGACTAACATAAGTATCATTTTTTGCTGCCTTATTGTAATGAATGTGGAAACCAGGAATCATTCCGGCATCTTTGATTTTTTGGGTAATCGTCTGCAAATCCTTCATCCCATTCGGGTAATTTGTCCGCCAATTGAAATGCCCCATTGATTTGGCGAAGTCAACATAGTAGATGACCATCATTTTAAACCCACCTTTCCTGGCAAAAGCAATATGCTTGTCAATATTCTCCGTTGTCACATTTCGCAGCTCATAGTAAGAGTACTTATAGGCTTCTTGTCTGCGGCTTTCAACTCCCAAAGGAAGCTGATAATCTCGTTCCAACTGCTCTATTCGGTCAAGTAGTTTCTCTTTCGTCGTGGTTATTAATGCTGCCCCAACATTCATCAATTTCACCCGGTTATCCATGCCGGCATAAAGCAATCGGCAGCTTCCCTTATCAAAAGCATCAATACGCGCGAATTCATCTGTTGCCAAAACATTCACAGCAACCTTATCATCCCATTCAACATTCAACCATTCCCCAAAATAACGCCGCTTCTTTACGGGCAATTGCAATAAAGTAAATTCATCAATCTCGGTTCTTCGCTTTATTCCAAACTTCTCAATTTCATAATCCAACGCGGTAAGCTTGAACCCGATATAATCATTCGTAATATTGAGCGAAATGGTAGCGGTGTAGGCAATTTCTTCGAAACCTACTTTCAAACTATTTCCCTCCCGCCATAACGTATCAGCAGCAAAAGTTCGTGGTTTTGCCGGATAGGTCAAAAAAAGCTCATTGTCATAAGGCCGGAATTCGGTAAGTGCAAATACCGGGTAGTTTGTTCCCTTTTCAAGGCATTCCTGCCCAGTTGGTTTATGCTTCAAACTAATCGCCTTGCCATCGGTACTTAAAACCAAAGACATCTCAACATTCTCAATAACAATAAAATCTTTTCCACATTTTCCAACAGCATGACTTTGGGGTACTAAAAACAACAAAACCACTACTAATAGACCAATTTTATTCATTACAATAACCTATTAATCGCGACAAGAAGGCAGGTCGTTCTGCTTAAAATCAAATACCTGGAGACTTCCTTCCTCCTTGCAAAAACATTAAAAATCAACTCAAACCCATCGATATTATTTTATCTTCATAATTTGAAGTTAGCTACAGCACAATCAAAACTAGCCTTACCATAACTTCAACGTGTTTACCCTTCAAAACAACAGCCCCTTTCAGCAAGCTAGTAACAGACAACCAACATATGATGAGAGGTCTCAGAAATAAACAAATCCCTAAATTCTACACAACCGTTTGTCTTAAAATAACCGAGTAATCAATGCAGCTTAATCATCCCCTTTTCCATCTCCAACAAAGTAATCAAAACATCATTGAAAAAAGAATTTACTACATACTAAATCTATCAATAAAAAGAGTCTCCTGTAATAATTAGAGATAGAAACACCTTTAACATCCACACAATTCAATGCAATCGTTTGACTTCAATTAAAAAGTCGAAAAATTTGGGAATTCAAGCATAAAAGTATCGCTTCTGCTTATGTGTGAAAAAACCGTTGGAAATAATCCCAACGGTTTCAAGCCAAATATCTTTAAAGTCGGTCTCCTTCTTAAAACGACTCTCTTGTCCTTACTCTTCTTGATTGTATATAAGAGCTGACGTAATTGCAACCCGGTATCCTTCTGGAAGATCGGCAGCAACCAGCTCCAATTGAAGATCGCCTTCCGGAAGTTCGTAATTCCAGTAAACATCTGTTTTTCGAGAGGCCACTTCTGTAGGCAGGGTAAGTACATCAATTTGTTCGCCATTCAGCAAAACATTTAATTTCAAATCCTCTTCGGGCAAGGCACCATTGGTTCTTTGTGCATAACCAGTCAAAACAATGCCGGCACCTTTAAAATCAATCCGGTAACTTTTTTCAGCATGTGTGATTTGTTTCTCAGCAAGTGGCCACTGGTGCTCAACACGTTCGCGTGGATATAAACCATCAAAAGACTGTTCCAGGCGTACTGGCTGAACGGCTTGGTAAGCAATAACAACAGAATCATTGGTAACTTCTCCACCTCCGCGTTCAATCATTTGCAAAGCATGTTTATAACCTAGCTGATAAACATCGGTAAGTGCCAAATCAGTATAACTGAAATTCCGGTCTTCCACGCGGTCCAATCCTTGTTTCCAATAGTCCGGAATATTGCTGAATCCGATCATGGCTCCTAAAATTCCAGCAGCATTCGATGGATTACAATCCGAATCCTGTCCGGCACGAGTACTGATGTCGACGGTTTTTCCATAATCGCCATCTCCATAAAGCAAGCCCAATACAATGTAAGCAGCATTAAGGCTTGCATCAATATTAAACGCTTTGAACACGCCATCCGGGCAGCCTTTCTCGAAGGACCATTTGCGCTGAATTTCAAACCAGTTTCTTTTCCAGTCATCCGGGTATTCTTTGTGCCACCGAATGACATCAGAAATTAACTGGTAAAACCGACTTTCCTGGGGCAGCGCTTTTAAGGCTTCGCTAACAATAAATTTAATGTCGTCGGAAATGAAAGCCTGCGTATACATGCCAGCGACAAAAACACCGCCGTACCAACCATCTCCATAGTTCATGATGTGGCCAATGCGGTCGCACAATTCAGAAGAAGCATTGATCATTCCGGGAGACATCAGCCCCGCAAAATCAGATTCAATCTGAAAATCAATATCATCGGCATGTGGATTATTCAGGTAGTGACCTGAAGCAGGAGGCATAATTCCTTGAAGAATATTATAACGAGCAGCTTGATTGGCATGCCAAAGCATGTAGTCTGCCGTTGCAAAAGCCATTGCATGCAAAGAGTCAGAGGCATCAATGCCATGTTCTTCAAATACCGACACAAAGGTCAAATCCATGTACACATCGTCATACAAGCCCGGAAACTGATCGTACCACATGGTCATTTGGTGTTCGTCCCAGGCAATTGGGACCTGATCATTAATCATGGAGCCCAGCCATTTAAACTCGGTTGGCCCACCATACGAACATCCGATAACCTGGCCTGCCCAACCCCCTTTAATTTTATCCTGAAGTTCAGCTTTACTCAGTTTAAACGTTGAACTTTTGTTGCCTCCGGAAGGAGACTCTGCAGTGGGCGAGCTACAGCCGATAACTGCCAGCAACAAGCCAGCAATACCCATTCGTAACATTTTCATTTCTTTTTCATTTTAAAGTAAATTATTCATTTACTCTCTCCTCTTCATAAACAATGTGCCTCCTTATAACCGTCTGTGTCCTTATGCTTTTAGCAAAAAAGCCGATTAATAAGGAAAAGTGTACTCTAACAATTTATCAGAACGTGTCCGAATATATGTTTCAAAAAAATCTGCTCCTTCAGTCAGCTCAATCACTCTGGCACCACGATCCAGGATTTCCGTATAAGCAGGGACATAGCCTGTTTTACGTCCGTAGGCCAAAGCAACTCCAAATATACTACCTATAAAATCATTATTATGATCATGCCCTACAAAAACGCCTTTAACATCACTCATTTCAACAAAAGCTGATAACAAACCGGTATTCATCGTCGGCGCATGAACTCTCTCCGTATTGTTTCCCAAGGTGGCTTCCTGTTCGCGCACAATGGCGTACTCAGGCAGCGGAATATGGAAAAAAGCCAAAGCCGGAACGACACGTTTATTCTTTTTAGCATACGCCTGGCTTGTTTCCCGATACCAGTCAATCTGGTCGTGTTTAACCCAGCCATAGCCACTTACTTTTTCATGATCGGAATAGGCCTTTGAGTCAAACAAATACACCACCATTTCATCCTGCTTCCCGTCAGAAGACTGAATTGGCAACGAGCAATTTCCCTGCCCGGAAATCCCTTTCTTCTGGTTCACAGTCACACTCATCGGATTTTTGCTCAAATGTTCCAAAATCTCGCTGGTGGTCACATCTGTTTCAGTATCATGGTTCCCAAAATTAACGGCAAATGGCACCTGTAGCTCAGTCATTGGCTGCGTAACCCGGTCCCAGCCTTCTAAAGCCGGAGAAGAAACCACCACATCGCCAGTGAAGACAACCAAATCAGGCTTTTCTTCTTCAATTAAAAGCCTCATCAGCTCGATAGTGCTGTCATTCTGTGCCTTGTGCTTATCTGAATGCACATAATGCAGATCGGTAAACTGAATGATTTTGAATTTCTGATCCTTAAACTTCAAGCCAGATCCGGCCGAGGCGTTTAAGCTAATTAGCACAAAAAGAAGAACAGCAATTAAGGTTCTTCCTTTCCAATCAAAGTAGTTTATGTTCGACATTTTCATAGTTGTTTGTTAGAATTTTAAAAAGTAAAAAAGGGCAGGCTAGTTCTTTTTCAAAATTGCTTCGAGGGGTAGGTGATCCGAAGCATAAGTTTCATTCACAGTCTGATAGTCCGAGACTTCAAATTGATCATTTGCCTGGTTATTCAATAAGATGTAGTCCAGCGTACGATCCGGATTATCAGCAGGGAAGGTTAACGGACAATTGACACAAGCTGGAACAAGCGCTTCTTTCAAATCACTCATGACCGAATTGTCCGGTTTCATATTAAGATCCGCTCCAATAACCAACGGAAATTGTTGATAAGCATCGATCACATTGATCATGGTTTTTACCTGTAGCAAACGGTCTTCATCCGACAGATGATCGAGATGAGCTGAACCAAAAGCCAGCAGGCTGCCATCAGGCAACTGCACGTTGACCAAGGCGAATGCTCTGATTTCAGATTTGATGCTATCACGAACAGGCAAGCGATAAGCCTGAGCCTCAACAATTGGGAAGCGGGAAAGAACGGCCACACCATAATCGCCACCCGAGCGGTCAACGGCCTTGGCAAAGAAATAGTTCATGCCCGTTATTTGGGCCAACTCTTTAGCCTGATGAACTGTTTTTCCTGAACGTTCGGTAAATGCATCCACTTCCTGCAAAGCCACCAAATCAGGTTTAATGCGGTTAATTGCTTCTCCGATAGCCGGCAAGTCGATCAGCTCCCAACCTCCCGAAGGAGGATGAGCAATCCGGATATTGTAGCTCAATACCCGGATTGTCTCCTGTTTGGTATTTTGAAGATTTTGGGGCTCAGCAGCTCGTGCAAGCAGGCCGAAACATAAAGCCAAACCAAGCAGCAAGGACTTCATCCACCCAAAACTTAACACGTTTCTAGAATAGTTCATCAACTACCTGATTGAAGTAAGCGATGTTCTTTTTGATATCAGGCACTGAGTTGTCCCAGTTGTATTCGTATTCAATGGAGAATAATCCTTCAAATTTTTCCTCTTTCAAAACTTCCAACATGTCTTTCAAAGGCAGGATTCCTGTTCCCCAAATTACATCATGCTGTTCGGCTTCGCCTTCCACTTTTTCTTTGATATCTTTAAAGTGAAGCGATTTCAAACGGCTTCCATATTGTTTCAACCCTTCAACCGGATCAAGGCCCATCCGTTTCCAGTGACCAACATCAGCACATGCACCAATGCGATCGCTCAATCCATCAACAGCTTTCAAAAACAACTCTGGCGACCAGTAATTGGATGGTTTGGGGTGATTGTGGATGGCCACATCAATTTTGTACTTGTTGGCCAGCTGATCAACAAACTTCAGGTGTTTGTATTCGGGCTCGCAGGTGATAATTTCAATGCCCATGGCATCCGCAAACTGGAACAGTTGTTCCCATTCTGCTTCATCTTTACAAATAACCACACCACTGCCCTTAATTTTTACGCCTTTGGATTTAGCATATTTCAACACCTCTTTTTGAGTGGCTTTATCCATTTTGAAATCCATGGTTCCTTCAATGTCTTTTCCCAATGGCTGACCGTAGTAGACTTCCATGTAGTTCAAGCCCAGTTCCTGTGCTTTATCTACTGCTTCCTGAAAAGTAAAACGGTGAAAAGTATAGCTCTGAACGCCTAGTTCCCATCCGGCTTTCTTTAATTTTTTACTTGGTTGAGCTACTACTGGAAATGCCATTACTAATGCAATTAAAAAAAGACCACAAGTCTTCATCGTTTGTCTCATTATCCTTCAATTTTAGTGTTTGTTGTTGGTTTTGTGTTCTAACAGGAGAAACCAGCTTGCACCGGTTTCTCCTGTTAAAGTATTTTGCTTTTAGCCTATTTAGGCATTGGTGGCAAAGCCCAGCCTTCGCGGTAGGTGTGGTTAATCCACTCTTCTGAAATCGCTTTCGCATTGAAATCAGCAAACTGACGATCGAAACGAGGATCGCCATCCACCACTTCAAATTTATCAACGGTTACCACTTTAATCTTATCTGAATCAGAAATATTCGTAAAACGCATATTTTCACCATCCCAGTGAAGGGTCCGGTTCAGCGACTGCAGACGTACGGCCAGCACTCCCATCACAACCATTTCGTTGAATGGTCCGGAGTAAGCGAAGTTGGCACTTGCCTCTTTCCGGCTGCCTTTCGATTCTTTACAGGCACGGATCCAGTCACGCTCGTGCGCTCCCGACCAAGGGCCGGCTTCTGAACCTGGAATACGAGCAATCGTTGGTGTTGGCTCTTTAAAATCTTCCATTCTTTCGTAAGGCAACAAGGTAGGCTGCATACCATAATAGCTGGTCATGATCTTACCTTTGGTTCCCACAAACAGCAAACCACCGCCGCTGTCTTTACCTAAAACTTCACCATCAGGAAGTTCAATCGGACGTTCGGGAAGGAAACCACCATCGTACCATACCACTTTAACCTCTGGCATACCAACATCATGCATGTTTTTGCGGGCAGGGAACGTATAAGTTACCTTTTCGGCATGAGGAGCACTCTCGGTATTTACCAAAGTTGAAGAAGCCTCAACTTTTGAAGGGTATTTTAAATTCAAGGCCCAGAAAACCGGATCAAGTACGTGACAAGCCATATCGCCTAAGGCACCTGTGCCGTAATCCCACCAGCCACGCCAGTTCCAGGGTGTGTATGAAGGATGATAAGGACGGTAAGCAGCCGGCCCTAAAAACAGATCCCAATCCAGGGTTTTTGGAACTTTCACATTCTCAGTTGGACGCTGTAACCCTTGTGGCCAGATCGGACGGTCAGTCCAGGCATGTACTTCAGTCACTTCGCCAATGGCTCCGGACCAGATCCACTCACACACACGACGAATGTCGTCACCGGAGTTCCCCTGGTTACCCATTTGCGTGGCAACACCATATTTTTCAGCCAGTTTGGTCAACAGGCGTGATTCATATACAGAGTGTGTTAAAGGCTTTTGTGTGTAAACATGCTTGCCTAAAGTCATGGCGTGTGCTGTTACACCAGCATGGGTATGGTCTGGCGTTGCCACCATTACCGCGTCAATTGAGTTACCCATTTTATCCAGCATCTCGCGCCAGTCATTAAATCGTTCTGCCTTCGGATAATCTTTAAATGTTTTATCGGCATATTTCCAATCCACATCACACAGAGCTACAATGTTTTCAGCGCTCATGTTACGCAGGTTGTTACGTCCCATTCCACCGACACCAACTCCGGCGATATTCAGTTTATCACTCGGCGCAGTATGTCCAAATGATTTTCCCATAACGGTACTTGGGACTACTGAGAATGCAGCGCCTGCCAAGGCAGTTGCTTTTACAAATTTTCTTCTGCTTATATTCTTCATCTCTATTTAGTGATTTATAAGGTTTCTAAGTTTAGGTTTCTCCAGAGGACTTTGATTTCGCCTCCGTCGTGTATTTGAAGGGCAATGCGACCTTGACCACGTCCGATTACGTCATCGGTCAGGTTCATCATTTCTTCACCGTTAAGCCAAGTTGTTACATGATCGTCCTGAACGCGAATTCGTAGTGTGTTCCATTCACCTTCCTTCAAAATATCTTCTTTTTCTTCCGGAATTTGGATCAACCAGCCACGTCCGTATGATTCGTAAACACCACCCGTATCGTGTCCTTTTGGAGCGACTTCAACCTGCCAGCCATTCACCAAAACTCCTGGCTCAACAAACGAACGAATAAACACCCCAGAGTTTCCGTTAGAAACTTGCTTGAACTCAACACTTAAGTCATAGTCGTCGTAGTAACGAGTTGTTGCCAAATAACCGTAGCCTTTATCGGGGCCATTTTCACATATCAGCAAGCCATCCTCAACATACCATTTCTCATTTCCATAAGCTTCCCAACCAGTTAGGTCTTTTCCGTTAAAAAGCTCTTTTTTGAACGTTTTCTCAGGCAACTCACGTATTTTAATGTTCCGGAACCAAGCTGGATAGCCATGATCCTGAAGACAGAAAACACCTTTAGTTGCTAAACCATATTCCGGCATATTCTCCCACTTGCCACTGTTTTTACGCTTAAACCAGTCTTCACTCCAAGCTTCAAACTCCAGTGTCTTCTCGCCATTCATCCAATATTCAACATGACCATTATCGAAAACAATTTTAGAGTTGTTCCATTGGCCTGCCGGGTTTACTTTCAATTTAGCCTGATCAGGCAGATACATTGCATAGTCAGCCCCACACTTTTGCCAGTCTTCGAGTGGTTCAGCAAAATTCTCATCATCAATCAACTGATACTCGGGACCAGTAAGGTAAGGTGTTTTAAACTTTTGACTTTCAACCACATGGTAAAGCATTCCGCTGTTTCCTCCCGGAGATATTTTCCAATCCCAAGTCAAAACAAAATTTTTGTAGATCTGGTCATTCACCACATAGCCACTGGCATCGCTGCCATGTCCTTCGGCCTTGATGCAACCATCTTCTACAACCCAAGGGCCAGTCAAGCTTTCCCCGTTGTAATCACGCCACCCCGAAAGGGTTTTACCATCAAACAGCAACTCCCAGCCTTCGGCCTGTTCCTGTTCTGTCAATTGGTTGTGCGGTTTAGTACAGCTAGAAATAACTAAAACAGCACTCAAAAAAAGTAAACTCGTAATTTTCATTTTTAGAAATTATTGATTTGTTATGCATCTAATGTAACTCCCCTTTAAAATCTGTATATTCTGACGAAGGATGACCATGGGTGCACTTCTATTATAATTTATTTTGTCCCTATCAAACACCACAAAAACCAACGCCTTAGTATTCAGAGGTGTAATTCAACAAAGCAATTTCCCTCAACTTGCTATTGCTATAATACAGATGCCATCCGGACGGCTAATCAGCAATTAGCATCTTTCCTCGTCCAATTGGCACTTCTCCATTATTAACTATAAAAATGTATAAACCTGCCACTATAGACTCTCTTTCAAGAACAATCCGATTTGCTTCAACCCGATATTTACAGCTTATCCTACGTCCATTTAGATCAACCAAATTAAATTTCAGTTGGGAATAGTTTTCGTCGGATAACTGGATGTAGGATTGAGACGTCATCGGGTTTGGCACCACCTTCAATTCTGAGACAGACGGATGTTTGATCCCTGAAACCACTGTAACTACACTGCAATCTACTTTCGCTGATCCTACCGTAAGAAACAAGTTGTCAAAATAACTATCGTTATCGTTTCCTGCATTCCGTGTCCCTTTCAGCTCAAATTTAATGGTTTTGGTATGTTGCGGAACATGCGTTGTCGCGCTTAAAAGAGTCCAGTTGCTATTGAGGGTAGTCAACGTATTTCCTTCGCCGATCTTCTGGTTATTCGAGTCATAAAAACGGATTTTTAATTCAGGACGATCGCTCCCATTGTAATTCGACAAGTACCCGCCATAATTTACCTTAAAATTCCCTGTGGCTATCGAATCGCTGTAAGAACTGACATCGACATATTGAGATGCTTTTGCAACGGCGCTTGAATTGCATAAACCTCCTACAATAAAATATTTTTGACCATTGTACGGACTAGTGCCGTCACATTCTCCCTCACCCAAAGCTTCTACAACTCCTTGTATCGTTTGCCAGTTATCCAGTCCGTTTTCTGCTCCCGGATTTTTTAAAAGGTTGGGGAGCGATTGGGATTCACCGGTTGAAAAAGGCAGTGGCTCCGACCATTCACTCCAGTTTAATTCCTTGTCGCGATATCTGACTCTCCACCAATAGTTCGTATTTTCACTTAATCCGACAATAGGTTCATCGGTTAAATCATCACCTTCCTGAGTATTAACCTCGTTGTACCAGTTTTCAAACGTCTTCCAGCTGTCGCCCACAGGATTTGAAAAATCGGTGGCGCTGGTCGATACCTGCCAGTGGCTTTGTGCATGCTCTGCATTTGTATTGGTCGAAGAAAAATTATCAGCCTTTAAAACAACACATTCCGGTATTAATTTTTGATTGGCAGGACTGACTCCTTCCGGTCTGTTTACAAGAGAGGTATTTTTTCGGATGGTTAAAACATCCGTTTGCTGGTTTTCTATCACCTGATCCTGATCTCCGCGGCTAATCCGTCTTAAAACCAGTTTCGGGTCATTACCATCGGTTACATCTATTACAACGAAACCATATTCATCCTGCGAAACCGAAAACTCATCGTAATCGCGGTTGGGAAATTCGCCCCAGTTATCGATGGCCCCACTGGCGGTAGCCACATTAATCCAAAGGTGTTTCTGATCTCTCGACTGTCCCCGGGAATACCCGTGCGTATGACCGAACAGGTGTACTACCGGTTTTCCGCTTTGTGCCACAAAATTATCCAGCTTTTCAATCACCTTCCCTGTAAAATCGGATTCCCCGGGTGTCCACAGTTCCGATTTATAAGGATGATGCATTTGGGCAAATACAAAATCGATAGAGTCGGCTGTTAAAGCATTGTTCAGCGTTTGTTGTAACCATGCCAGTTGAACATTACCATTGTATGGACTGTTGGAATTCAACCCAATAATCCGAAGATTCCCGTAGTCTTTAAACCACCAGTGTTCTTTGTAGTTTTCGGTACCGTTTTCAGGCAATTTAAAGTAATTAAAGTAATAGGCCGAGTTATCTTCATGATTTCCCAGAACCGGGTAAACCGGGACCTGGCTGTATAATTTTTCTGCCGGATTATAGAAATCGTTTTTCCATTGACTAAAAGTTAAGCCATTGCTCACCAAATCGCCCGGAAGCATAACCAACGCCAGATTATCAGTAATTTTACCACCATACTTGGTCTTGAAATATTTCAAAACCCCTTCTTCCACAATTTCTTTAAATTTGTTAGGGTGATCTCCATCCTTTTGCATATCGCTCATGGCAACAATGCGCAAAGGTTTTTCGTCAGCTGCCAGAGGAGGTGTTTTGAACTCGAAAATATCGGAAACGGCACTTCCCGTTTTTACCCGGTAGTAATACCGGGTATAGTGGGAGAGGTTTTCAAGTTGAACCTGGTGTACTATCAAAGCGTTGGCCGAAAACGAAGTTCCATAACTTAAATTTCCCAGTTCATTGGAAGTTCCCCACTCAACCACACTTTCATTGGTTTGATTCGTTTCCCATAATATGTATGCCGAATTGGGGGTTACATCCTGAAGATAAGGCTGGATTGTTATGTCTTGAGCATTGCCGATTGAAATGGAGAAAAAGAATAACAAGAATGTCCCAACAACTATGTTGTTAATTGGATTCATAATCAATGTTGTTTCGCAAGTTTTAAGAATGAAAGAGGACAAGCCCAAAGCCCGTTCCCCTTTCATTTGTGTTCTTCCGAGTATTAGTTATTGAACAAATCTGTTATATTTTCAGGGGTAAGGACGTAGTCATAAATCACAACATTGGCCATTTTCCCCTCAAAAAATTGTCCGTATGTGGCCGGACCATCCTGCGCCATTCTTAACGGATTTCCGCTGTTAATACTTCCAACTGCCGACATATCGGCGCCACCTACAGCAACAGCATTCTGATACATGGTCATATTTCCATCACGGTCGAAGGTAACAGTTAACATATGCCAGTTTCCATCGTTAAACGGAATACCATCGCCCGAAGTACTCCAATCCGCCTTGTTTCCGCCACCATCAGATACAGCTACACGCCAGTTATCCCCCCGAAAAGCAATGGATAAACCTGTATTACCGGAACTATCCCAATCCTGGTCTCCAATCATAACCGGATCACTGTCTGCAGAAGTTGTATTCACCCAAAATGAAATTGAAAAATCTCCTTCGTACCTGAAACCAAGATCATCGTCGGCCAAAGTTGCGTATTGATTGGTTCCGTTAAACGGATAACCTTTTAGTCCATTGCCAAAATTCTCCATGGCAATGTCACCTGTTTTTTCAACCGGAATTAATTTCTTAAGACCTGCTGCCATTTCAACCGTGACACCGGTAGAAGGATCTTTGGAAATTTCAGCCACCTCGGCCGGAGTCAATACATAATCGTAGATTTTACTTTCTGCAATATCTCCAACGAACGGGACTCCATAGGTTCCTGTACCGTCCTGCCCAATGTGAATAAAGTAATCGTTGAGAATACTTCCTACAGCTGACATATCATCGCTGGCAACTTCTACTCCATCCTGGTACATGGACATATTTCCATCGCGATCGAAAGTAACTGCCAGCAAATGCCAGTCGCCGTCATTAAATGGTACACCATCGGTACTTGCGTCTGCTTTGTTGCCATTTCCATCCGAAATTGCCACTCGCCAGGCATCGCCGGTAAATGCAATTGTAAAACCGGTATTGTTTGAGCTGCCCCAATCCTGATCGCCCATCATTGCCGGATCGCTGACCGAAGACAAAGTACGTACCCAGAAAGAAACGGAGAAATCGCTAGTCCCTCTGAAATTAAGGTCAGGATCGCCTTCAACCGTTGTATAGTTTGCAGCATTCCCGCCGTAACTGTGTCCGTAACGATTGGCTTCAAATACAGTAAGTGCAGCCTCCGGATTGCTTGCCAGGATATGTTTGTTTTCACCCTGTTTACGAATTAACTCATACCCTGTAGGCAATTTAGGTGGAGGTGATTTAAAACGCGCGGTGTAAAACATTCCTTCGATAAAAGGAATCCCGTTCGGGTTAAAGTAATAAAACTTGAAAAGCATCTTTTTGCTTTTGCCTTCTCCAATACCTAATTCTGCCAGAGTTGTATTTATCAAAAGCTTATAAGTAGCTCCTTCTTTCTGAAATTCGGTAAATTCTTTAATTAAAGTAGCTTGGTCCGATTCCAGTATTTCCAGTTTAACTGGCTCGAGACGCAGGACAAAATCAAACCCTATGGTCTGGTCTTCCAAATAAGTATTTTCCTCGTTCGGATTGTATTCCAGTTCGACCAATTCTTCGGAAGTATATGCACTTCCAGTCTCGGGATTAATGGGGGTAAATATTGCCTTGTTATCTTCTGTAATGATATATGGAACAATATTGGGGTCTGTTATATCATACTCACAGGCAGCTGTCATCATAAGAACAACTGCCATAAGAAGTGTTTTTATGTTACTATATGATTTTTTCATCTTTATTCATTTTTTGATTATGAAATGTCAAACGTATTATTTCATATGCCATAATACATCGTCAACATCATCCACTTCAGAGCCAAACTGGCGAACCAGAGCTTCTCTGTAGTTTACAGGATTATCGGTATCTCTTTCTACAGTAGGATACATCCAGCGTACAGGAATCTTTTCCCTCGGCGTATTTTCAGAAGAAACAGCAAACTCAGGAATACCTGTTCTGCGCTGATTAAAAAAGGACTCCCAACCGGAGTTCTGGAAGAATCCGATGTATTTTTGGGTAAGAATCTGTTCCAGGCCATCAATGTTGTCGCCAATATACGCTCCCAATCCGTTCAGGAAGCCTGAGATATCTTCCGGGGCAACTCCGTTAAACTCCATCGATGCAGTTACGGCATTCTCGTAGTGCATTTTTGCATTAGGTATCCAACCACGGTTTGCTGCTTCAGCCAGAGTAAACTCCTGCTCCACATAACTTAAAAACACATTGGGAATACCCACATAATTGATGTAACGACTGTTCTTGACTCTGGAAAACAATCCGGCATTTTTAGCACTTTGCAACTCCCCTAAAGCTGTTGAAACATATGGTCCTGCATAAGCAGCAAAATCGGAAGTAGCATTTGGATCGGCTTCAAGTGCAGCAGGTGTTGGATCAGCAACCATAAACAAACGGGGATCTTTATTCGCTTTTAATAAATCAACATACAGACCTCCTACAACCGTACGGTCAACGGCACTTGGCGAGTCAGGATTAAGCCCGAAACGAAAACCGTCCTCGTCCCAGTGTTCATATTTCATGTCGTCTTCGTTCCCTCTGAAAAGCGGATATTTTTCCGGATTATTTACAATGTTTGCAAATTTGCCTTTTATATCCAGCTCAGAATCGTCTGCTTTCTTGCTTAACTCAATTAAAATACGCAGTGTATAGGAGTTTATCACTCTTTGCCACATACTCAGGTCGCCATTGTAATAAAAATCTCCGGCGACTGTAAGTCTTTCCTCTACCAAAGGAGCAATTTCAGAATTTGCCTCATCTAACCACTTCAAAAGCTGAATAAAAATGCTTTTTTGAGAATCATAAACCGGATAGATAATCCCCTCTTCCAAATGCAAAGCTTCACTTAACGGAATATCTCCCATTCGACGTACCATCTCAAAATAGGTATGAACTTTCAGAAATTTTGCCAATGGAACATATCCTCTCGCACCAATCTTTTCGGCTTCTTCCACCATAAACTCAAGGCTCTGTATGTCTTTATGATAAAAGTACCCCCTGTAATTTACATAAAGAACCGGGCCACTATCTCCACCAATAGAATGGTGATGTTGAGAAGTCATGTAGGTGCCGGAAAAAGGACTACTGGCAACAGGTAAGAAATTCGTAAATATCAAAGAGGGAGCCACACTAGTAGGTTCATTGGGATTCACCCGCAATTCTTCGAAATCAGCACAGCTGCTACTGAACAGAAGTAATAAGGATAATAGTGTAATTATTTTCTTATTTTTCATCTTAATATTTTTTTTCAGTATTAAAAAGTCAAATCAATATTAAAACCGATGGTTCTCATTGAAGGTAACTGTAAACCAGCTTCATCTCTAACTCCTGATTTACCCGAAATAGTAAAACTGTCCAGATCCGCATAAGTGTCATTCTTTGTCCAGTAGAATAAATTACGAGCAACCAGTGAGAAGCTAGCTTTTGAAAATGGTAGGTTTTTCAATGCTAAATCATTGAAATTATAGGTTAAAGACACTTCTCTAAGTTTTATAAAGGTTTTTTCCAAGGTTACGCTAGGCCAGTCTGCTTTGTAGCGCTTTGCCCAGTCTTCGTAAAACACCAGTTGCGTATTGTCTTCGTACATTCTTGTGTCCTCAATAATGTTTCCTTCGGGATCGTAGGTCGCCTCGCCCGAAACCACTACTTTACCGGGAACCAGCATGGTTTTTATCCCCTGATTACCCAACTCGCGATTTTGCCCTATTGCATCAGGATGTGATCCTGAACGCCATAAATCTCTGGTAAGATTATCAAATAAAAATCCACCGAACCTACCATCAATCAGGAAAGACAAATCAAAATTCTTGTAACTCAAATTATTCGTAAAACCAAAAGTCCAATCCGGCTCATAGTAGCCTTGTTTTTGCACATGTTCGGTACGTAGCGGAAGACCATTTGATCCAATTATCAGATCTCCTTCCGAGGTTCTTTGCCAATTGTAGTACCAATAACTACCGGTTCTGTCTCCAATCTTAGTTCTTCCCTCTGCCAAACGAGGTGATCCATCCAGATTGTCGGGCAAGCTTTTTAGTGTTTCCCGATACATATCCCAGTTAATGGTCATATCCCACGAAAAATCGTTCGTTTTAACCGGATTACCTGTTAAAACAACTTCCCATCCATAACGCTCAACTTCTCGTCCGTTTGTTTTATGGTAACCATAACCTGTTGCATTAGAAATTGATTGATTATAGATTTGCGGTCCGTTAATCAGGTTAAAATAAGTTACATCAAAACCTAAGCGATTATCAAAGAAACGAAGATCAACTCCATATTCGAACGATGAATTGAATTGTGGTTGCAGGTTGGGATCGATTAATGTCCCCGACACCCATGCTGTTGGCATATTCCGTCTCGTTGAAGTTCCCAAAGTATTAATTGCAGAGTAGGTTCCTAAATCGCCACCTACTTTGGCATAAGCTCCTCTCAACTTGAAAAAGCTGATTACCTCAGGTAGTTTTACCATCTTATCAACAATAGCGCTTACCGAAACGGAAGGATAAAAGAAAGCATCATTACCATCAATTAGAGCAGAAGAACGATCTCGCCTCAAAGTGGCATTCAAAAATACCATGTCTTTAAAACCAATATCAGCATAGCTATATAAACTATTTACAGCCTTCTTTGACAAGTAACTTTCAGGCAATACTTTCTCAGTACTGTTGCTCAGGGTATATAGTCCCGGAACAATTAATTTTGAAGTACGAGCCGAAGAACTCTGATAATGATCATCTAGAATATTTCCTCCAAAGGAAGCATTTACCTCTAATTCATCATTGAAAAAACTATTCGTATAATTGAATAGGAAATCGGTATTTTTAGTGACTGTTTTATAATTATAGATAGCGTATCTCCCTTCTCTGTCAGCGATATCATAATCATAAAAAGAGAATGGATCACGGCTCTCGCGAATCAGGTTATTATCATGAATATGATGACGCACAAACACATTCATCTTATCGCTTATTTTATAGTTCAGTTTAGCAAAAGCAATAATATCTGATCGATCGTAACTCCTTTTCCTCTCCTTTGCCCAAAACCATGGATTGTTGTATCTCCATTTCTCAGCAAAACGTTGTTCTATTCCTTCCTTCCCTTCTTCCCAGTAGTCTCTCATATCGTTAATATCCCAATGCGCTCCACCCCAGATAGAAATAAGATATATCGGGCTGGTTGGTCCATAATCCGTTCGGGGAATGTTTGGAGTTTCCTGAGTATTGTACTGCAGAGAAGCTTCAATCGTCAGTTTCTTTGATAGATTTAAATCTCCTGCAATTCTAAACGTATTAATATCCAATTTGCTTCCAGGGACAATTCCTTTTACTTTCCGATAGGTATCTGATAAAATAACCGAACCATACTTCCCTGTATTTCTAACCGTCAAATTATAAGTTCCGGTAAAACCTGTCTGAAGGAAGTCGTCTAGATTATTTGTATTTCGTGTTACCCATGGAGTTGGGATTCTCTCTCCGGTTTCCGGATCAATGGGACTATCCCACTGAGGCAATAAGCGACCATCAAATCGTGGTCCCCAAATATCGTAGTCGCTATCGTTAATACCACCGCCACGGCCATCATAGTATTCGTACTGACCACGCGATCCCGGACCAAACTCAGTCTGTGCCCTTGGAATACGAATAAAAGAGGTTTGAAAAGTATTAGTACTGTTAAAACTAACGGTTGTTTTTTCTTCTTTCTGAACACCTTTCTTTAAGGTAATTTGAATGGCTCCATTCAGTCCTCGTGATCCATAGAGAGCAGCAGAAACAGGCCCTTTCAATACACTCACATTTTCAACATCATCCGAGTTAAAATTCCAGCCATCTGCACTAACAGGAACACCATCAATAACAATCAGAGGTTGTTTACCACGAAGATACACCTGAGGATTACCAAAGAATTCACTTGTGTTGGCTACAATCACACCGGCAATTTTTCCTGTCAGATTCTCAATAACCGTTGGTGCTTTGGCTTTTTGCAACGATTCGCCTTTAACCTCCTGTACTGAGTATCCAACTCTCTTCTTCATTTTTTTTATCCCAAGCGCTGTTACAACTACTTCGTCTACTCCAATAGAAGTTTCATGCATAACAACGTCTATTGACGTTTGTCCATTTACAGGAACTTCAAGTGTCTCTAAACCAACAAATGAAAACACAAGGCTACCATTTCCAGGAATGGCTGATAAAAAAAACTCTCCGTTTGAATTTGAGGTGGTCCCCTTAGTTGTTCCTTTCAAAATAATAGCAACTCCAGGAATTGGTGTTCCTGCACTATCGCTAACCTTTCCGGTAATATCTATTTGTTGTCCAGTTTTTGAATTAGCTTTTAAGCTGCCTGGATCAATAGCTTGCTTTATAACTATATAACGATCAACTGCTTCATAAGTTAAGCCTAAGTCCGTCAGCACCACACTTAGAACTTCCCAGATCTCCTTGTCTTTAACATTCAACTCGTCTACCTGGTAGTTATTCAGATCGAGATTGAAGTAAAAATAGTAATCTGACTGCTCTTCAATCTCATTCAAGACATCAATCAATCGGGTTTTTGTTAAATCAAGCGTCAGTTTAGATGACTGCGAAAATGATTTCGCCTGAGCCCCAAAAACAAACGCAAAGAATAGAAAAGTAGCCAACCGCATAACTAAAAATAATTTAGCCCATAGCTCGCCTGAGCCATGAATTGTTCGTTTTTTTTTCATAGTTTTGAAATGGTTTTTAATTAATTAATTAGCCGCTCCAACGGCTTTTGAATTAGTTTAAAAAGATGGGGATACTGGCGGTATTCCCATCATTTTTTGATTGTACTTCGTTTAGGTTTTTGCCATATAAAATTCGTTTTTAGTTATTCTTTTTGACGATATAAATAATGTTCTTTTGGTTGATTCTATTTTCGGAGATAAAGTCAATTTGATCGTTCATAATGCTTAATGATTGAAGCACTTGCTCCACCGGTTTGTATTTCAGGAAAGTTCCTGAGAACACCATTTTCTTAAGTATCTCATCCTCAAACTGAATTTCAACATTGTACCAACGCTCCATCTTCTTTGCAATTTCTTCCAATGCCTCCTGGCGAAAAACAATCTTTCCCTCTTTCCACGAAGTATAGAAGTCGGTATTCACATTCGTCAGTTCATTAATCTTTCCTTGATAAAGACTTACACTTTGTCCCGGAGCCATCCGCTGTATTTCCTTCTCTTCATTGGCATGCAACACCACCTCCCCGTCAACGAGGGTAACACTCGCCTTTGAATCAGCAGCATAAGCATCCACATTAAATGAAGTTCCTAACACTTCAACGGCAAACGTAGGAGCATTGACCACAAAGGGCTTTTTCGGATTGTGTGCCACTTCCAGAAAGGCCTCTCCATCAATAAAAACTTCTCTCTTTTTCTGATCGAATGAAGAAGGATACTTAAAAACAGAGACTGAGTTCAACCACACCACAGAGCCATCAGCAAGTCGGATCTGACTCATTTGCCCCGGTGGAACAATAACTTCAGAATAGTTTGCATCCTGATATTTTATCGGAATAATTGCATGCAACACGGCTCCTGTAATAAGCGCCAGTAAAAGCGCGGCTGCTTTCATCCAGACCTGCTGATTAAAACGTTGAAGGAGGGAAGGTTTACGTCCCATGCGATGTTCTAACCGTAGCCTTGCTTCTTTCTTATCAAATTGATCCCAATTAAAGACTTCTTTCAAGCGCCCATGCGTTCGTTTTACCCACTGATAATCCGCCTCTTCTGCTAAATCATATTTTTTAGACCTTTCGCCATGGTAAACTCCTTCAATCAAGCGGTCCCAATAGTTATCGTTGTTCTTCACCTCGTTCGTTTTTAGCATTGACGCCAAAGAATGCATTTAGGGTGACAGCAAATCCAATCTTTTTTACAGTCAACTACTTTAAAACGCGTAAAGCCTCGAAATACGCCACTTTCAAGAAAAATATTTATGCAATTTTTCAGCCAAAAACCTCAAACTGTAATCCTCCTTCGGACAAATTCACAATGAAAGAAGGAAGAAAATAGAGCGATCGGAAACGTTAAGTTCGTCTTTAAGAAACTTATACGAGCGGGACATCTGTGTTTTCACAGTGTTTATTGAAATTCCAAGCTCTTCTGCAATTTCTGGGTAAGATTTTCCTTCATAAGCTGCCATTTTTAAAATCTGCCTCCGCTTTTCAGGAAGTTTGTTAATCGCTAGGTACAGGCGATTCAGAATGGGTAGCTCATCCAAGGGATTTTTGGAGTCATCGTAGTCTAATGTCAAGCCTTCCAGTTCGGAAAACTGAACCTTATTTTTACGCAAAAAACTGATTGAAGAATTCTTAACAGCCGTAAGCAAATAATTGTGAAGGGAGGACCTGATGACAATAGACTCCCGTTTTTCCCAGATCTCAACAAAGCATTCAATGACAATATCTTCTACAATATGATTATTTTTCAGATAGGTTGACGCAAATCCACACAAAGGCTGAAAGTACAAATCAAACATCCTTTCGAATACTGATTTATCACCTTCCCTTATTTTATTCCAGTCAATTAAATCCTTCATGAGTCCCCAATGAATGAAGTCACTAAAAATAAGAATTAATTAAAACAAACCGTTTTTTACCCCAAAGAACAAATGAAAAAAATCATTAAATACTCCATCTATCAATATAAAATGAAAATCGAACACTACCATCTCCGCGTTTTGACACCCCCTCTTTTGCTTACTCTTCCCAGTCGGGCATAGCCCCCAAAAAGGGATCTTCTGAACTAACAGAAGGTCCCTTTTCTGCTATTGCAGTTTCCTCTGCCAAGTCCTTTCTCCCAAAGTCCTTATTTCTGCAGAAATATTTTTTCTAAACTAATCTGGTCCCACTACCCCTGAGCTCACTCCTTATATCCCATCCTGAATAAATTGCTTGAGTACAGCCGGATACGTGTCACCTTCGGTTGTTCCCTCTCCGTCCAAAAACACGCCAAAGGTGATAGAGTCGCCAAAGCAAACAATCTTCAAACCAGCTAAATCAGTAAACGATTCCTTCAGTTGCTCATAAATCAGCCACGCCAGCAAGCGGTTGCCTTTGGGCGTTAGGTGAACGCCATCTCTCCGTCCACTGTTCTTTTCATTAAGAATGATATCATCCTGATCATGACAGGGAATCCCGACCTGCTGAAGGTGTGAGAATAAATCAACAAAGGGCAATTCCTTTTCCCGACAAATGACCTGCAAAGTGTCTCTGCACAAAGCCAGTAGCTGCATGGGAGGCTGGGGAAAACGCGAAGCATCATGCCGTTCAAACAGATACACCGTGTCCACCGTTGGCGGACTCACCAAAACCACCTGAACATCCTGCTGCATTATAAGATCAGTCAGCTGATCCATATTGCGATAATAGTCAGCCACCGAAACCATTTTTTTCGTATTCAGCAGATCGTTGGTCCCCACCAAAATAACGACCAGGTCCGGCTGATAACTTAACACGTCAGCGTCTACCCGATTCAAAAGATCAGCAGAACTGTTTCCGGCAATTCCCCGGTTTTGAACATCAGCCAACTCTTGCGCCTGAGCGGCAGTCAAGCCTAGGAGCAACATGCAAGTACTCCAAAATAAACGGATTACCAATTGTCGATTTACCCTCATTCTTACTTTTCTATTTCCAAAACCGCTCAATTTCTTCGAGGCTTTTCCCTTTGGTTTCAGGAATAAGCTTGTAGAAGAAGATGGTGCCCGCCAAACAGAATGCTGCAAAGGTGAAAAAGCCAGCTCCCATGCCAACATTTGCCACATACCAAGGGAAAAGGAAGGCTGCTGCAAAGTTGGTTCCCCAGTTGGCAAAGGTGGCCAACGACATGGCTCGTCCTCGAATATGGGTCGGGTAAATTTCGCCAATAATCACCCAAATAACGGCGTTGATCGAAATCGCCAAACTACCGATGTAAATACAAAGCAAGACCACAGTCCAAATGCCCGATGCAATGTTGGTAACAAACAAGGTTCCGATGGCACACAATGAAAAGAAAACCGCTGTCATACCACCAATGAGCAAAGGCCGACGTCCCCAGCTATCAATTTTTGTCAGTGCAATAACCGTAAAAATCAAGTTAATAATTCCAATCAGCACTTGAAACTGAACGGCATTATCCAAAGCAAAACCAGCTCCTTCAAGGATAGTCGGGCCATAGTAAATCACAATATTCACCCCGGTGAACTGACCAAACACCGAAAGACCAATACCTACTGCCAGCGCACGCCGCATTCCGGGCTTTAACAGCTCCCGTATGCCAACATCCTTTTTCTTGTCCTCCTTTTTAGGGTGAAGAAGGTTCTCGTCCAATTCCCCATTGATCCGTTTTAACAGAGCCACACCTTTTTCAACAAAGCCTTTATCGATCAACCAACGCGGACTTTCGGGCACTAAAAACAACAACGCAATAAACAGTCCACATGGAATCATTTCTGCCGCAAACATTCCTCGCCAAATCTCAGTATTAAACACTTTCTGCAGGATTCCGTGTGTGAAAATATTGTCAGGAGAAGCAGCATAGCGCAACAACGCCCAGTTTGAAAAATAAGCCAGCAAAATCCCCAGTACGATGGATAACTGATACAAAGCCACCAAGCGTCCGCGTATTTTTGCAGGGGCAAACTCGGAAATATACATTGGAGAAAGCACAGAAGCCATTCCAACACCCAGTCCTCCCACCAAACGAGCAACAATTAATAACGTAAAACTTGGCGGTACGGAGGAGAAAAAAGCTGACATAAAAAAGAGAAAGGCAGCCAAAATCAAAATCGGTTTTCGCCCGTAACGATCACTCAGCGTTCCGGCAATAAAAGCACCAACAATGGCTCCGATCAATGCGGAGCTTCCGAACCAACCGACCATCAATTTCGACAATCCAAACTGAGTTTCTACCATGCCGAAGGTTCCCGATATAACAGCAGTATCAAAACCAAATAAAACGCCACCAAGAGATGCAACAAAGCAAGTTAAGCCGAGCAGAATATTCCTCTTACGTCCTTCTGGTACTGATGATTCCTTCAATTTTACCTTATTCATTTTCGTTTAGATTTATTCTTTAGTTACGTTAATTTCTGACTCTTAAAATAAACTCATTTAAACACATAAGTTCCTTCCCAAAAAACCGACTCCCCTTTCTTTAGTATCAGTTTTTTCCCATTCACCAGGTTGAAGTATGATTTCCCGTAATCCGCAGAAAAAGCCCACGGCACACCATCTGCTAAATAATCAAATGTACCCAAGCCTTTTTCTGTATTCAAAATAAGTTCCAATTCATATTCCCCCTGTTCTCCACTCAGAATGATTCGATTGACTGCGTCATTTTTCAGACATGAGTTATTGGTTCGTACCGGCTCTGTATTCATGATCTCCGTTGGAGAGGCATAACTCACCGAATCAAAAACAGCGAAGTTCTGACTTTGCATTCCATAATAACGGTGAATCACCACATCGTTTAGCGCGGTAATGGTTACACGAACCTCGATTGAACAGTTAGGCAAAAGCTGATAATTGACTGACTCCTCAAGCAGGTAGCTGGCTGTTTCAGAATAATCATACCCTTGTATTAAATTCACAACATTCAAACTTACTTGCTCACTCATTCCAGAGAAACCGGAACTCTTCAGCTCGCCATCAACCGTCACAGCTACACGCTTCGTCGTAGCTGTTGGCTCGCCAGCCCCATCTCCATTTGAACCGTGCCAGCCACCTGTAAATTGTTTGGGCTGATCGCTGGACGCATTCTCCAACAAACTTACCTGATACGGGCCAACCCAATCTGTCACCGACGGAAATTCAAGCGTAGACTGTTTCTCTTCAGACATTACAGATGAGGTATCATAAGCAAGCTTTCCTAGGGCAAAAATTTGATTAACGCCGCAAGGGAAAAATTCTACTGCCAACTGCTTGTCCGGAAGCTGAAACTCACAGCTCAAGTGACCTTCAGAATAAACCACATTGAATTTGTCGGGTTGCTCCTGAGAACTATTTCGCTGCCCACAAGCAAACAACCCGACAATCAGCCCAATCATCCAAAAGCCTTGCTGCTTCTGCTGCCAAAGCCGACGACAAAAAGTAACGTTTATTCCAAAATGAGTCACGCTATCCGGTTTATTTTATCGCTTTATGCTCGCGCAATTGCGTATATAATTTTGTTGAATCCGGATGCCCGGCAAAGGCTTCTGATCCTGGCTTGTTCATCATTCCGATGTACTGGTAAATCAAAATCTTTTCGACATAAGGAGACACAGCTTCCAGTTGCTGAATTACGCGTTCAGCAGGAGCTGGCAAAAGGGCACTCTGGTAGACTTTCCCTTCAAAACGGAATACCTCAACATCGGCCCAAAGACGTGATTTAGCGGCTTTTTTATGCATCTTGTATAAATTCTCGAAGAAGCCGGCACTTTCCTCGACCTGAGTCTTCTCTACTCCAATTTCATCCTGGTAAGCGATAAAATCGACATCCAGTTGTTCCAACTGGCGTACGTATTGATCATCAGCCTTCACATTGCGCGTTCCGTACGGAGCAATCAAGGTTTTTGCTTTAGGCATCAACCGGGCTGCCTCCGCCGAAGATTCATTCACATAATTGATAAAGAAGTCGTCGTAATGCCCGTAAATACCGGTTTCATTCGGATAATACCATCCGTAAAAACTTTTGTGATGACCATACTTTTCGGCCAGTTCATTCATGGCTTTCAAGCGCAATTTATTCACCTCCCGATCCTGCATCAACATGCCTGGCTTGGTCCATTCGCCAAAGAATCCATTGCTCACAAAAAAGCGGATCCCATATTTATCGGCAGCAGTCAGCACGACTTCCAGCGGATCTTCACAGCCCATTTCATGCTTTGGCAGCAATGAAGTTGGATAAAAGCTTTTGCCGTAAATAGCCACATCCAGCAAAACCAAGTAGCGCATGCCGGCATCGGCAATCTCTTTTACTTTAGCATCCCACTGCTCAGCCGTAAATTTTTCCAAAGTCGGATTCCAGTACTTCCCTTCGGCAGCACTGTGGTGCTGAAATTCGAACCACGAACCAACAATGGGTTTAATGTTTGATTTTTTTCGAGCTGCCGCTTGCAGATCATTCATAAGAAAAGGGCCCGCCATTGCTGCAGCACCCATCGACAATAAAAAATTCTTTCTATTCATGTTTTAAAAATCGTTTGTTTTTTCGCTCAATAATATGCTTCGCCAGCCGGTCCATCAGCTCTTTGTCCTTCGGATTGTTCGACTTCGAAAAGCGGTAAACCCCATTACCTCCCTCATAATAGGCAATCGACGCGTGCTCGAATACCCCGTTTTTATCATAGGCATCGATATACGCTTCCAAACGAGTTCTGAACCCCGACTCATGATCTGCCAAGGCCCTGCCATCGAACTCCATCTCTACCCCCATCTTCTTTGCACAGGCAAAGTCACACGTTTCATCCAATCGGTCGTCGCTGATTTCTTTATGGAAGAAGTGATTAGGCTGAATCCAGGCAAAGTCAAATTTGTATTCTGCCCAGTCTCCCCGTCCGGGGGCTGTCCAGTAAGGAATCCAGTAAAATTGGAGCCCTTTGGATCGAATGTAATCACCTAATGGAATCAAAATATCGGCACAACCACGCACATCCTCATCCACCCAATAGAACCCTTTCAACTCAAGGTGCTGGTAGTTTTCTTGCTCATAGCGTTCCAGAAAACGATCGATATACCATTTTCCGGCTGTCAGTCGATCTTCTTGCTTACGAAAGTCCAACTTTTGCCCATTTATTTCACCCCAATCTTCTTGATTCAATATGGGAGAAGGAATACCTGAAATTAATTTATGCTTAAAACCGGGAGCTCCGATTTCCGAAATTTGATCTTCAATGCATTGATTTAATGCAGAGAAAGCTTTGCCCTTTTCAAACCGGCGATCGAGTAACCATGCCCATTCCGGCTTCCGCGCATTCAGTTTATCGTAGCCCGGGGCATAATTGCGTCCTTGTCCATCCTTGAACTCCAAAAACAAGAAGCCATCAAACAACCAGTTTTTCTCCCCTTGTTGATTCTCATGCACCACATAAGGTAAGAACTGATCCTTTGTCCACTCCATCGGACGATGAGTTCCACCTTGGTAAATCAATACCAGATCAGCAATATCTGTCTTCCCATAAGCCTCACTATCATTGGAAGTAGCGAGCACAGTCCACGATAAAAAAAGGGTATAAATCAATATCGAAAGGCTCATCACTAAAGTTTTATTGGTTTAGGAGAGCTAAGTAAATTAAAATATTTTAGTTTTCAAGAACTATTTAATAAATATTTTTACTAACCCTAATGAGAGATAACTCTTCAATCCCCTAAAAACCTCATTAAAAAGCAAAAGGCCACAAACTTCCTGCTTAAAAGCATCCAATTGCAATCAGGTCATATGCGTTTTAGCTAAAAAGCGGAAATTCGAATATGAAGGGCTACGAACGCTCATACCAAAGGGCAAGAGCAAAAAAAATAAGAACAGTCACCTACAAAGAGAAAATCATTCAACCATGCCTATCTCATCCTTGCAAAATGCAATAGAAGAACAACATGCTCATATAAAGTTGAAAGGCGATGAGAAACAATCTGAACCAACTGTTTTCCACCGCCTAATCATAAATTCATAGACTGATCCGAGCCCCATTAAAGTTGATAAAATTCCTCCCATCCTGCGCGGGGACGAGCGCCTGCAAGCAAGGCATTGGCCAATGGGTTATTCGTAATTTGTTTCTTCTCGCGGTCAAAAATTAGCTTGGTATTCAGCCGCTGCGCCAACACGCCCAAACTAAAAACCTGGCTTAACGGACCGGCTACATCAAATGAGGAGCGACAGGACTCTTCCCCCTTGCAAGCCAGCAAAAAATTGGCAAAGTGGTTGGACGGACTCACTGGTACTTCAGGAAGCTTCGCTACCATCTCCTTGCCTTTTTCATCCGGAATAATGGATAAGGTGCTACCATGCGAGCTGCCTTTAAAAGTCAACTCCTTGCTGTAAATAATCTTGCCCGGATTCAATTTCGAAGGTTGAAGCTTGCCATTGCTGGCTGGTGGAATAGTTGGATCAAGCTCGGAAACACCATAGCCTTCCGGGACTTCAGGCACATTGTTCACCCCGTCGTACCAAGTAATGGTTACCGGAGGCATGTTGTCCCGTGCCGGAAATTTAAACGCCAAAGTAGAAGCCTGCGGAAAGAAAAACGGATTGTGCCCTTCAATTTTCAATGGATCAATCTCGTAGGGCAAGCCCAGGTTTAAAAATTCATGGGCGGTATCCATAATGTGAGCACCCCAGTCGCCCAAGGCACCCATTCCAAAATCGTACCAGCAGCGCCACTGCCCATGCACAAAATCTTTGTGGTAATCATGATGTTGAGCTGTCGTCAACCAGGCATCCCAGTCCATCGTTTCCGGAACAGGTTCACCTGCAGGCCATCTGGTCATTCCCGTATCCCAACCATGCCAGCGCCGCTTCCCATTCATGTGGGCTGTTATAGCAGTTACATCTTTAATGACCCCGGCTTCCTTCCAGGCCTTAAACTGAAAATAATTGGCTTCTGAATGGCCCTGATTCCCCATTTGCGTGACCACTTTATATTTTTCAGCTCCTTTCATCATCAGCTCCACTTCGCCAAAAGTACGTGCCATCGGCTTTTCCACATATACATGCTTCCCTTGCGACATGGCCAGCATGGTAATTGGGAAATGCGAAAAATCAGGTGTTCCCACACTCACCGCATCAAACTGATTTCCCATTTTATCAAACAGTTCGCGAAAATCCTGAAAGCGGGCAGCCTTCGGAAATTTCCGGATCACCTCCAAGGTATGCTCAGCCCCCATGTCCACATCACACAAAGCGACCACGTTAGCCAGTCCCGTATTATGAAGCGCTTTAATGATAGCGCCTCCCCGGTGCCCAATTCCAAAGCAAGCCAAATTAACCTTATCACTGGGAGCAACGCTTCCAAAAGCCTTTCCCAATACCGTTGATGGAATGATGGTAACTCCGGCAGCAGCAGCAAAAGCAGTTCCCCCAGTCCGTAAAAAATCTCTTCGTTTCATAAGTTTATTTGTTTTATAGTTGGTTCTTTTGTCTTAAATCAAACTTTCATTCTAATCTATACTGAACTCTATTGCATGCATCTGCAGACCTCCGATAAGCATCGGTAATCCGCCGAGCAACACCTGCAAGTGATTGCATTGACGATAATGAATTGAGCCTAAGATAATAAAACTGTCCGGGTAAAGTTCTAATGAATTCCTACAAAATATATTTTTTCAATTGGTGCTTTTAGACTTCGAAAATCACAAAGTTCCTAAAAAGAGCAGAGCGTACGGGGCATCGTTTTTTTACTTCTGCTTACTAACTACTGTCTAGCTAAAAAGCTCTTCTCAAGTGCTCAGTGCCCCTCTGCCCTCTGCTCCCTGCCTTCATATATTCGGACTCCCTGATGTTCAGGTTGCCGGATTTTTTGAAAGTAACCAAGTACCTTCATGACTTCGTGTGTTCGAGTGTGATTGTATTCCTTTCTTTGCATCTTGGTGGTTAAATAAAATGGTATCAGCATCAAACCAACTTGTCCTTTTGGCATGATCCAAAAGAACGAAAAGATCTAGGCTGACGATGCTTTTGAACGAAAACGGCGGATCAGTCTCTCCCCGAAAACCAACTCCTCCCGTTGGTCGTCAAACAGGATTTTCTTAGCTAGTCCCGCGCAGACTCCTTCCCTTGTTTTCTGTTTCAAAACCCTCGTAGGCCGAACTTTTCACCTGGCGGTGAAGTGGTGGGGGGGGGGGGAATCAATCAGGGTTCCAGCCTTCGTGTGTTCTGTTCGCTGCGTTCGTTGCGATGCTTTCCGTCTTGGCGGTTAAGCAGACTGTTGTCAGTTTTCAGTTGTCGGTCCTATGAAATACGCACTCCGTGCATTTCACAGGATAAATTATCAGTTGACAGTTCGTGCGACCGTGTGTTCCTGGGTTCGTGCCTTCGTGATCGCCTTCTGCCTTTAACCTTACATCTTCTTTATCCTTGTTCCCTTTAACCTTATCGCTTACTTGTCCTTCCGGACAGGACTTCATTTTTTCCAGTTGATGAAAAAACCAAGGAAAAAAATCTTGTCAAACTTATCCTTCCTCGCGCCTCACGGTTTTTTCTTTCCGGACCACATCCCTGAATACCCACCAAAAACCGCTCCCGCCGTCGCCGGCCCGGGCGAGTTTGACGCCCCCTCTGCTTTCGCCTACGGCGAAATGAGGGACTTGAAAAAAAATGTTGAAAGTTATCAGTTGTCCAACTCACCACTGTCTTCCTCCGTGTAACTCGGTGGAAACCAGCTGTAGTCCTCTGTGATTAAAGCTAAAAACTTGACCTTATTAGTCATTGGTTGTCAATAATAGTCATTCATTGGATGCTCGATTCTCACCATTTCCATTTGACAGCTTCCCTTCGTGCCTTCGTGTGCTCTGTTCGCTGCGATGCTTTCCGTCTTGGCGGTTAAGCAGACTGTTGTCAGTTTTCAGTTGTCGGTCCTATGAAATACGCACTCCGTGCATTTCACAGGATAAATTATCAGTTGACAGTTCGTGCAATCGTGCCTTCGTGAGTGCCTTCTGCCTACTACCTTTAACCTTTATCCTTGTTCCCTTTAACCTTGCATCTCCTTCTTCCCATGCTCTTCGCCCTCTGCTCTTGGCTCCTAGAAATAGCGTTTCTTGGTGTAGGGACGCCGGTAGAAATCATACTCGTAAATCATTCGGAGTTCATGGGTTCCGTAGTGGTATTTGCTGAATTCCTGCGACAACGAATAGTCAAAGGCGTACCCGATTTTTAGGTTGCGCATCACTTCCAGCTGCAATACGCCGGCTACGGTGTGCGTGGTTCTGTAAATGACTCCAAGCCAGAGTTTATCGTACAGCATAATGTTGGCCGAAAGGTCCATCTGCACCGGAGCATTGATGGCCCCCTTCACCATGATGGTGGGTTTGAAGCGAATCTGGCGCTGGGTGCCAAACAGATAACCTCCAATTAAGTAAGCGTACTGCACATCGGCCAGGGAGGAATAATTGGTACGATTAGCCTGGAAGCTGTTGGCAATAATCTGTGGAATGGACAAACTGATGAAGTAGTCCTTGGTATAGACCATTGCACCAATTCCCCAAGTAGGCATCAGCCGGATATCCACATCATTCAGGAACATGGGGTCTTCAATGCCATCGGGGTATAACTCGTATTTGGTCAGGAGGTTGTCGTAATTCACAATTCCCGCTTTTAGTCCCAAGCGCAAGTTGGTTTTCCAGTCCAACCGTACCTGATACACATAGTCAGCCGTGATGGTGAGCTTCTTCTCGTAAGCCAGCCGGTCATCAATAATATCCAGACCAATGGCATTGTTTTCATTTTTGATGGGTTTGTAGAACATGATCGACCGGGTGAGCGGGGCACGATCGTGTCCTACGTAGTATTGACGGGTAAATACCTGCATCCCTACCTTGTCCCACATACCCGCATAGGCCGGGTTTACGGTTTGAATACTGTTCATGTATTGGGTAAAGATGGGATCGGACTGTGAAAACGAAGGCACAGCCCACAGCACGGCCAGTATCAACAGGATAAGCATCCGTGCTAATGGTTGGTGCGTTGTTGGATATGTTATGCTTCGTTTCATCTTGCTCACGATATTAATCAATTTTAGTAAGATAGCATGACCGTTCCGCTATCCTTGTTTCCGTCTCCCCGAACCAGCACATACAAATAGTTGCCCGGCCGCAGCTTTTGCTGATCCAATCCACCATCGTTGGTGCGTGTGCCATCCCACCAGGCTTTCTCGAAGCTATCCCAGTAATCCAGGTTTCCGTAATGCTCGTGCTCGTACATTTTTTTACCCCAGCGGTCAAAAATCAGCAGTTTGGCATTCGGGTACTTCTCAATACAGAAAATCTGGAAGTAGTCGTGGATGCCATCACCATTGGGTGAGAAGGCATCAGGAATGAACATGACACAGTCGGCATTAATATCAAGGTACTCCGGATGTCCGTCGCCATCCAGGTCATCATCGTAATAAATACCGTTCAGGTTCAAGTCCTCGAATTTGGTTGGGATACCATCCGCATCATCATCGGTATCGCGCCAGTCAGGAATACCATCTCCGTCAAAGTCCTGCAAGTGCGGGTTCGATCCGTACGGACTATCCGGGCTGTTGTAGTCCACGCCTCCGTAGAAGCTGTCGTAACCATCGTCCAGCCCGTCCCGGTCAATGTCGGAGTGGTGTGGATCAACCTCAGCGATTCCCTTGGCACCAATGTCATAACCTTCAATATAATCGGGCACATTGTCGTTGTCCGAGTCAGTATCTTTGTAATCCGGAATACCATCCTTGTCTGTATCGATTGGATCCAATCCCAGGCGGCCATCGGTTTCATAAATATCATCCAGTCCATTGCCATTTTCATCCACGCCGGAAGGAGGTACGTACGGATAGAACTCCTGCGCTTCAATATTATCCGGAATACCATCGCCATCCGCATCAATGTCGAGGTAATCGGGAATACCATCGCCATCGGTATCCACCGAATCATCGCCTTCTACCCAGTCTACAATACCATCGTCGTCCTTATCAATGTCGATGTTATCAGGTACGCCGTCGCAGTCGGTATCCAGTTCCACGGTAATGTAAACCATGGCCTGGTCGCATAGGGTGAGGATATGGTCGTCGCAAACCCCATAGCTGAAACTGTCGGTAAAGGCGGTGCCGCGAGTAAATTCATACAGGAAGGTTCCATCTTCATACAGCGTCACTGTTCCATTCACGGGTTGTTTGATTGGCGTGGTGTTAATGACCAGCTGGTCGCCGTCCGGATCGTAGTCATTTTGCAGCAGATCGCCAAAAATACTTTCGCAGGCTCCCACAAACCGATCCACATCAGCAATAGGCGCCTGGTTGGGCGAAGCAATAGAGATGCTCACCACAGCCTCGTCGTAAAGCGGTTCGCAGGGGTCGGTGTCGTAAATGCGGTAAGTGAACTGGTCGTCTCCTACGTAGCCGGTCTCCGGAATATAGGTAATGGTGTGGTCGTCATTCACCAGCCAGGTTCCGTGTGCGGGTTCAGCGGTTACCTGCAGGCTTGTGCCGTCCAGACTACCTTCCGGATCCGAGTCGTTGGCCAGTACATCAATCATGACTTCTGTGGCGTGCTCTGTTGAAGTCTGATCAGCCATAGCTACCGGAGGCAGGTTCTGTGGCAGAATGGTGATGGTGATGTCGCTCATGCGCGAAGTACAGGGATTTGTGGCCGTTAAAGTTAACCGTACGCTTCCTCTTTGCAAGTCGTTAGGGCCAGGAGTGTAGCCCGGATTCAGTATCGTGGCATCGGTGAATGTACCATCGCCCGAGGTAGTCCATTGCAGGCTGCTGTAATGGCTGGCCGTGGCATTGCTTAGTTCAATGGTTTCATTTGGACAAGCCGTGAGGTCTTCTCCGGCCTTAGCCAGTGGAATCGGGAAGACTTCGATGGTGCCCAGCTCATGATCCTGACAAGTAAAGATGCTGGTTTGCTGAACCCACAGGCTGTAAATACCGGGAGCCACGTTCCAGTCGATCGAGACCTCGCTGCCATAGACGAGGCTGCCATCCTGTGCTTTATCGGCAAAGTCGGTTCCCGAAGGATTGCTCAATGGCTGATTGGTGCCATCGGCAGCTGTTAGTTGCCATTCCCAGGTAGAACCTTCTTCTCCATCGATACGGTAGGTTCGTTCGGCTCCAATACATACTTCATCAATGACATAGCTTCCCTGGGCCATTACCTGGACGGTAACAGTCAGCATCAGCAGTATGAGTATGTATTTCAGCCTGTTCATATTTAGTTATCAGTTCACAGTTGTCATCTGTAAGCGGTTATCAGTTTTCAGTTGATAGTTGCTACCCCTCGTGTGCTCGTGTCTTCGTGCCTTCATTATCAGTTGTCAGTTATCTGTTGTCTGTTGTCTATTGTCTATTCACAGTTTCCCAAATTCTCGCACTCTCCTATTCTCACACTCTCTCCTTCTTACTTCTGCCTACTGCCTTCTCCCTTTATCCTTTATCCTTTAACCTTTCTCCTTCTTCCTTCTTCCTCTTGTCTTCGTGCCCTCGTACGTTCATGCCCTCGTGCCTTCGTTCTTCCGTCTTACTGCGTTACCCGATAAATTTTTGAGTTCACCGGCAATGGATGCACCGTTAAAGTGACACTTTCTGATGGATCCAGGTTATTGCCATTCTTATCTTTTAGCTCGATCACCCGGTAAATGGTTGTTTCAATCGGATTAACTGGAATATTAAACGGATTCGGATCATTCTCGCCTACCGTGACGGGTATTACATCCGTGACCTCTCCGGCTTGGTTTCTTGCTTCAAGTTTAATCTCCCAAACCGCTGTTCCGGTTAAGGTAACGGTGATAAAGCCGGGATCGCCAATACAGATTTCGTTGGTTGCCAGCTCGGCGGTTGGCAGCGCTTCCAGCACTTCAATCCGCCCCACTTTCAGGTTGTTGGTACAGCCTTCCTCATCCACCGCCAGCACGCGGTAGAAATAGATACCGGGTTCAAGCCAGGTAACATTTACGGTTGGCCCGGTGTTGATGTCATCTACAAAGAACGCTTCGGAAGCAAACGCGTTGCCGTCCACTGTCGCAAAGTTGACACTCGGATCGTTATACAAATCCCAGGTGTAGCTGTCGCCAGCCTGTTGTTCGATACTCAGTTCCGTGGTTTCGCCTTGATATACCGTACGCATCTGGGCCGTAGCAGAAGCCACAGTCAGCATCACCGGCAAGAGTGCCAGCGCCAGACGGATTATATGGTACATCAATCGTTTCACGTCAATCAGTTGTCAGTTTACAGTTTAGAGTTCACAGTTGTCAGTTATCAGTTATCAGTTATCAGATTTTCGGATGCTCAGATTCTCGCGACTCTTTCTCTCGGTCGTGACTTCGTGTCTTCGTAAGTTCGTTCTTTCGTCTTCGCTCCATAGTCTGTTTAATTTAGTTGCAGCCATTGCTCTATTTTTTCAATTTCAACTTGCCCCTCATGTGCATATTTAAAGTTGGCCTGATCATCGAACCAGCCGATTACCTTCTCTCGTTTGAGTTTTGTTGGCTTGATCGAAACACAGGATAAGTAGCTTGACCATGGATATTCCAGTGGGTGACTACAAAATCCGTGGTGGACCCTGTCAAATAAGATTTGATTCATCATAACTCCATTGCTTTAATCTATTTTTCAAAAACAGTTTCCCATAATGTGTTTTCAAATACTTCTCCCGATGTGTAGCATCTTGTTTATCTAGACAACCTTCAAAATAGATTAAGATTAAAGGCCTTCTGTGTTTTGTCGATGCTACTTCCCCATTAATGTGCTGTTCAAATCTTAATTTTAAATTTTGAGTGTAGCCTGTATAGTTCTTACCATCCTTCAGGCTTCTTAATACATAGGTGTAGTAATAATCTCTCATACTAAAAAAATTTAAAATTATTTGACCGGGTGGACCGGGTTGTTATGAATATAGAGGATGACTTGTTTCAAGTAATGTTCATTTTCAATTGGTTTTCGTTTGAAAGGTCTTTCAAACAGGTTGCCGCTTCGGCCTGAATACTGTTGGAAATACCTTGAATATGCGTTGAATAAATGTGCAAAATGACGATGTGGCACAGGCTTCTTGACGCTGTCAGGAGCTTTGCACGCTGACAGGTCGATCGTTTCCCATTTGTGATTTTCAAACTTGACAGCATCGGTAGATCTGTCAACGTTCGTGTATTGATAGACTACATCTTCTTTAATTTTCACCAGCAGATGAAAATGATTCGGCATAAGTACCCATGCAAAGGTATCTGCTACCGGGCTGATGTATTTATCATACAAGCCCAGAAAATGTTCGTAGTTATCAGCACGTTCAAACAAATCACAGCGGTTATTCCCACGGTTGTAGATGTGGTAGTAATTTCCCTGTATGAGTCGTTCTTGCATCATTTTTTTACATTCTAACCTTTTTGCTATTTCGTTGCTACTGTCTGAAATTTCGTACACTCATTGGTGAATGGTGTTCCAGCTGAGCTTTTTAAACATGACAGCATCGGCAGACCTGTCAACGTTTTTATACTCGCTCTTTTGCTCGTCTTCAACTCCCGACTCACTTCAACCATTCCTCTCCTGTTCGGTAGCCAGCGGTGCTGGTCCGGGAATGGGATGGTGGGTGGTTGTTGTCCGGCGGATGGTCTGCCACGGGTTCGCGTGTGCGCGGTTTGCCCCGAATGTGCGCCCAACCGGTTGGCGGCCGAAAGACAGGTGGCCCATCTTTGTTCGAAGCTCCGGTGTTCCGTGCCGGAGGCCTGGTTCCTAAAGGTTTCATAGGCATTTGTTTTTCATTTTAAATCAGTTGACAGTTGACAGTCCTATGAAATGCTCACTCCGTGAATTTCACAGGATAAATTATCAGTTTAGAGTTCACAGTTGTCAGTTATCAGATACTCTGATCTTCGGATACTGGATTTTTGCCACTTTTCAGTCCTCTTCTTTCTGACGCTATCAGAAGCTTTGCATGCTGACAGGTCGATCCGAGCCTGATTCACAAACTTGACAGCGTCGGCAGACCTGTCAACGTTTGGTTGTTGACTAAAGCAGCTGACTCGCAACTCCTTCTTTCCTGTTGCATATTCCTTAACATCAGATTTAGGTTCCTTATCGCTGGATTCGGATTCCTTTTGACGCCTGAGCCATTCCTTCCCGTGCTTTTCCTGTTCCTTAACATCAAATTCCTGTTCCTTGTCACAGTTCTTTGGTTCCTTACGACTCATGTTGTCCTCCTTTCCTTACTATTTGGATATGCGGATCATCGGATACTGGATTTTTGCAACTTTTCCATACCTCTTCTTTCTGACGCTGTCAGAAACTTTGCATGCTGACAGGTCGATCAGAACCTGGTTTGCAAACTTGACAGTTCGGCAGACCTGTCAACGTTTGGTTGTTGACTACTCCGTTGACTCGCAACTCCTTCCTTCCTATTCCTTTCTCCGTCTTCCATAATCTTGATGTTCGGATATTCAGATTCTCAGATACTCACGACTCTTTCCTCCAGTCGTGCCTTCCTGCCTTCGTGTGTTCGTGCCTTCGTTTAAAGTCCTTCTCACTACTCATATCCTTTCTCCGTGTTCCTTTCTCCGTGTTCCATATTATTTACGCTTCGTTTACCCCGTGAAATTCACGTAGTGACGATTTCACTGGGGACGCTTCTCCGTTTTCCCTGGGTCGCTCCCAACCCCGAGGGTTCGAGGTCGGGAGGGACGGGAATGAAAAAGCAATATTTTATTCTATGGATTAACAGGGACAAACAGTTGTAATGTAGCATCAGTTGAACTAGCTGGTGTATTTGACTGAACAGAAGGTCTTGGAGTCAGAGTGAAAGTTGTTTCGTCATCAAAATCAACTTGGTCACATTCTCCGTCAGTACCAGATGTTCCATCTGCAAGTAAAGTATCCGGACCTAAATCATCCAAACTAGAATCACTATAGTCTGTTCCATTATACATTGTTCCGTTAACCGCAAAAGTAAGTACACGATCGCCTGCCTCCGGATTTTCTACTGTTCCATGATCAACACGTACAGCAACAACAATGCTTTCTCCTGTTCCATCATCAGTACCATCAGAATTTTGTATTAAAACAGGGGCTGTGACATCATAAATACCTGAACCAGTTGTAGACTCAGTTACTGCATTCCATCCGGCAGCACTAGCGGTTGCTTGGTCTTCATAATTCCAATATACTTCAAGAACTTCGGATGTTTGACCAGCATAGTTTAAACGGAAAGACGGTTGCCATGAGTGTGAAAAATAAGCTGCACTTACTGAGAAGAAAATCCAGTTTTCACCGTAGTCAACTATCAAGCCTTGAGTACCTGAACCATCTGCATCAAGAGAGAAAGTTGCACTTTCTATTGGTGAAACACAATCGTTTCCAGATCCATCAGTAACAACTGAAGAACCAGTTTCATCAGTATATGCAGCGAGATCCAATGTGAATTTAAATTTCGGTTCAATCCGGTAAACTTTAATATTATCTGTACAACCTGCAGCATCAACAACATAAGTAACCAATAATACAGGATCAGTGGTCGTAAATGCATTCCAACTAATATCAATAGTATTGTCAGTATTTGTTGCATTATTATATTCCGTACCTGCAGTCATTATATACTCACTACCATCTGCCTGATCTACAGTAGTTCCAGTAATGTTATTTATAGCGGCAAGAATATTTACCTCATCAGTAACAAACCAATGAATCCTATCATTTCCAGGATCAGAAACAGTTACTTCATATGTATAAGTAGCCCCAACTTGTGGAGTAAGAGAACTTGTTCCTTGCAAACAGCCTGGATCTGTAACTAAAGCTGTGGCCGGTGTTGCTGTTGCTAAGTAATCTACATAAGGATTTGGATTACCATCTGCAATTATTGGAGTTGCAATAGTACCTGTAACAGGCCCCTGTGCCAATGCATGATTTACATTAAGTAATGCAACTAGCACCAAAAATGTTAGAAATAAAATTTGCTTTTTCATTGTGTCAAAATTTAAAATGAATACTAAGTTTTAAGATCTAATTGTTTGTTAATTCGTGTATTTATCATTCGTGAAAATGTTTGTTTCTACCGGTTGGTTTGCTTTTTGGCAAGCTTGCCGGTTGGTTTCATTTGTTTGTTCGTCCCGGTGATCAATTGTTCTGTTGATTCACCAGGAGGAGTCCGTTCCGTGCTTCCCCAAGGGGAATTTCAACACCCGGGCTGCCCGGGCGCCAAAAGGTTGCTTACCGGTTGAAGCACGATTCCTGTTCGGTAAGCCGGGTCCTAAGCGGCTTGGTGAATAATGGCTGCTGGTTGTGTAGCAGCCGGCAGGAATGCCTGGTTCTTTGGGTAAGCAGAGTTGTTTATTCGTTTTTGATCATAGGCCTTTGTTTTAAGTTTTTCATTTATCTTGTTCTTTTATTTCGTTTTTAAGGTATGCTCACTTTTAGCACCTGGGGCCGCGGTGTTATCGTTATTCTTACCGTTGCAGGTTCTGACACGTTATTACAGTCATCAACCAACTCATAAATCAAATAGTAATGCTTGTTCGGAAAAGAGGGATCATCATTATCACTGTCGGCACCCATTAGTCGTATCGTTCGCGAAGCGATGGTTCCGGTTTGATCAACCAGAGGCTGACCGCCTGATAGGTATTCAACGACCGCAGTACCCGGTTGCCCCGGATTATTGGGATCTTCGGCATACAAAGACCATTGCAAGTTGGTCGTCGTACAAACATCTCCGGTATGAACATTGTTATCTAACATTTCTTTATCTCCAATAGTGAGATCATAATAGTCTGGCCGGTCTTCCTGAATATCCGAAGCCCAACCAATCACGCCATCGTAAGTAGCTGCAAACAATTTGGTCACACACCATTCAAATTCATTTTGATCAACCGTAACTTCCAGAGGCGGGGCAGTGATTGTAAATTGCTGAGTACATTCATTGATATTGCCTGCATAGTCTTTAGCACGGTAGGTTCGGGTTATTACTCCATTACACTCAGTTCCCTCTAAATCATCCTCATAGGTAATGAATGGGGGCTTAGTACAATTATCATCTGCCCAACCACCAATGTCTACAAATGAGTCATAATCAGTAGCAGGTGCAGGCAAATCCTCATAGCAATCAAACGGTTCTGAAGGAGAAGTTGGGCAGGTAATTTCGGGCTTTAAGTTATCTCCTACTTGCAATGTTGTTGTTTTCGAAACACAGTTATGTCCGTTTACCCAGGCTTCAACGGTTAATTGTACCGTTTGTATTTGACGCGGTAACCCGCTAACCAATACGCCTGAAATATCGAAATCAACATTGCTGGTTTCGCCGCTGGCAGGCACTGCTGTAACATCAACCCCTGCCGGTATTGTATAATACCATTTGTAAATCAATCCCTCGATCAACCGCCCAGTCAGGGTATTAACACGTATCGGATCAATCTGCGGATCTTCAGAAGGACAGATTACATCATTGTTGTTTACAATTTCGAAGGTGGGCTCTGGCTGAACGGTAATGTCTATCGTCTTAGTTACTTCTGAACATTCGTCCGATGTAGCAGTTATGGTAAACCGAACGTTAACCTCTGTCGTTCCGTCATTGGTAATGATTGCTGAAATTACATCGCCACAATTTGTTGCACATGACGCGGGGGTAATTTCAACGGAAGTGTTATCTCCGGAAACGACCTCTGCCGACCAGGTGTATGTAATCAGGTCGGCAATAGCGGGGTCTGTTATCGGATAAGGATTGCCCCCTGCATCTACACCATAACTTACCAGCTCAATCTCAACCTCATCGGTTGAACAAATAACATTTTCATCAATTGTTGTTTCAATTTCGACTATCCTCGGATAAATACGATAATGAACCTCTTGGTTGCATTCTGGATCATCGCCACAATTGACAAAGAAGGTCCAATCGCCGGGAATACTCGTACTTGGAATATCCCCATTGGCCACCGGATCAAAGGGAGTACCATTAAAAATCGGATTCATATTCTCATCATACCAGTGAATATCGTTGGCCGTTCCTTCCAGAAAGTCAGCTTTATCACTCTGATTAAACTGAATATTTACCGTTTCACCAGAACTCGGATCATAGTCATTCACCACCAACTGGTAGTACTTGTCAGGATTAAGACCTGAAAGGGTAAACGAGTTACAGGCCGCACCAACGGGAATAAAAGTCACAAAATTGACCGAAGGATTGGCTGGGTTAAATGGGTACTCGTAAAGAGAATAACTGAAGATATCTTTATTATTACAATCGTTAAAGGTTACTTGCGGCTTGTCTTCATCGACTTTAAAGATATCGGTGAGTCCGTAATTAACAGTTACACCATCCGGGTAATCCGGATCTACTTCCAAATTATATTCCACTTGTGGGTCTACATCTTTCACGTGTGATTTATTACTCCAGCCATAACACAAGGCAAGCGCATGCAGCAACGAAACAGGGTCGTCCTGACAAATACTCACATCATACGATTCAACAGTCTCCAAGCCAATGATAACCGTAACAACAGCTTCGCATGCCGCATCAGGGTATGCCGTGTTTCGGGCATGAACGGTAACTGTCTGGTAAGGAATTTCTGTCCACGTTTCCTCTGTCGTCCATGCATCAGGCAACCGATTCTCGTAATAATATTCCACAGTTCCTCGATCACCACCTGTAAAGTTGGCTTCCTCAAGATCACTGGAGACTGTTACAGCACGTTCAAAGCACGAAGGGGATACATTTAAAAACGGAATAGGAAATACCTTTACAGTGAAAACCTTGGAATAGGCACAGTAGTCATTCGATACTGTTAACACATAGGTATGAACTCCCACCACCGGGCTTAGGCTAAATTCTCCCGTTTGATTCGTGATGGCTGTCGGAGCCTGAGTGTCGGGATAGGTGCCATCATTATAAGCTCCTTCATCATAAGTCAATACATAGGTCAGCCCCGTCAATAAACCCGGATTAGCATTTAATGTAACAATTTCTCCCTCGCAAATAACAAATTCGTCCTCCAAATCAAATTCAGGAGTAGGATTAACAGTAACCGTTACAGAATAAACATTCGAGCAGCCCTCTGCACTCGTCAAAGTATATTCGTAAACAACATCTATCGGAGCGTTTGTCACATTTTCCAACGTTTCTGTAATATCCCTCGGAAGATCCAGCCTACCTCCTTCGGTAGCCCCGGGGTTACGAATACCCTCTACCTCAGCCCTCGACCATTCCCAGGTTCCATTGCTAGATTCCGAGAACTCAGGCGTATAAGTAAATTGCTGATTACTGCAAACACCTCCGTCAATCGTTAAAGGACTCGTTAAGCGGGGTAAGGGATTCACATCGATGGTAAAGCTGCCTACCGAGTAACAGCCTTCATCGCTGTCGCTGCTGTTGTCTACCCGTGCCCAGAGCGTTGTCTGACCGATATTCACACTGTAGGCTGACGGGCTTGCAATCCCGGATGTGCCTGCATTGGCATTGGCCAGTGTGCTGTAGAAGCTAACAGTTCCGCCATCGGCATTGGTTACTGCATCATTCAGGTTAAAGCTTTGTTTGCCTGTGGTGCCATCTTCACAGTCTTCCAGGTTCTGTAAAACCATGTCAGGGTTGTCATATACAT